>NZ_CP130322.1:2852024-3190536 GCF_033025475.1 Sphingomonas sp. C3-2 | reverse complement strand
TTCATGGACCTCATGCAGGAAATCGCCGCGTGCCTTGCTGGGAGAAACGGGAAGGAAAGGAACGTCGAACAGCCCGAAAAAGCTGATCGGGCGCGGGGTCAACGACGACGACATCCACAGCCAGCCACTCAACGGGATGAGGATGATGAGCGCGTAGAACAGCCAGTGGACGATATGCGCCAGCCCCTTTTCCCACATGGCAACGGTGGCCGGCATGGGCGGCGGGCGATGCGTGATCCGCCAGCCGAGGCGCGCGATACTGAGGAAGAGGACGGTGATGCCGATCGCCTTGTGCAGGCCCATCACCGTCCGCCCATAAGGTTCGGATATGCCCTCGGACACAAAGACGAGGGCGATATTCAATATGACCAGTAGACCGATCGTCCAGTGAAGCCAGATGGCTCCGCGCGAATAGCTGAGAAAAGCGCTTTCCGTCCGATCGGTCATTCGAGGCCTCACTTATGCATTGGGTTGTGCCGGTACCTTGCCTGCTGCCATCTGCTTCGAGAACAATTCGGTCATCTGCGACAGCGAGAAGAGGTGCGCGTAGAGCAGCGGCAGGATGCCGTTGCCAACCAGCTTGCGGACGGAATCACCGCGCAGTTCGCGCAGTTTGTCTTCGGCAACCATCTGGAAACCGCGATAGATGAAGGGCTGTGCGGCACCGTCGGGCTGGATCGAGACTTCGCCGTCGATCAAAATCTTGGCCTTCACCACTTCGTCCATGAACGCCTGGGTGCGCTGCCAGCTCTGTTCCCATTGTTCGCAGAAGCCGAGAACCGACTTGACGGCGTCGCTGGGCTGGCCGTCTTCGAACAGCGGCTGACCGTCTTCGAATGCACCGATGACATCGGCGCTCGGATCGAAGCAGAGCGACAGTTCTTCCGAATCCGGACGCAGACGTGCGAGCATGAAGGGATAGCGGCGAATATAGGCCGGAACATAGGGCGCACCAACGAGCTTGCCCTCGTCGTCGACGAACATGTTCACGCCTTCGTTAAGGCCCATCAGCGCGAGCGGAACGGGGTTTTCACCGGTCGTGAAGATGATCGGATAATAACGCTGGGCGAGCACGAATTCGTCGATCGTGATCGGCACGGCATGCTGATTGACGAGCCAGGGCGCGCGGTCGACCTGACGGGCCTTCCAGTCCTTGTGGTCATTGCTCGAAAGCGGAACCAGATCCTTGAACATCACCGGAAGATTATTCGCCTGCGGGGCGCTCGCCATCAAAATTCTCCTGAAAGATCCCACATCTGCGCCCGGGGACCGGGCGGATTTGTGGATCATCGTTTATGGTGCGGCCTCGTCCATGGCAAGCGGGACCAGCTTGCCGGGATTGAGCAGCCCGGCGGGATCGAGCGCGGCCTTGATCGCACGCAGCGCCAGCAGCCGGGCCGGATCGGCAAGCCGCGCATTTTCGGCGCGCTTCATCTGACCGATACCATGCTCGGCCGAGATCGATCCACCGGTCGCCACGACCAGATCATGGACATGCGCGCTGATCGGCCCGCCGCACGCCATCGGCCAGTCGCCCCCCGCCCCTTCGGGCGCACGCACATGGAAATGGACATTGCCATCGCCCAGATGCCCAAAGGCACTGGCCTGAACGCCTGGAAATGCGCGCTCGACATCCGCCGCGGCGGAAATCATGAAATCGGGCATCCGCGCCACGGGCACCGAAATATCGTGCTGCAGCGCAGGTCCGCTGGCCCGTTCCGCCTCCGAAATGGAATCGCGCAATTTCCAGAAGGAATCGGCCTGCGCCTCACTGCGCGCGACAATCGCATCGGCAACAAGCCCCTGCGCAATGCCATCGGCGAGCAACGCTTCGAGCAGCGTGACAGGATCTGCCGCCTGCGGATCACTGCGATCCAGTTCAACAAGCGCGTGCCAGCGGTGCGTGCCTGAAAGCGGCGCACGCGTGCCGGGAATGTGGCGCAGCACCCGCCCGAGCGAATCGGCGGGCACGACCTCGAACCCCTCGATCGCGGTGCCTGCGCGTTTTTCGATGAGGCGCAGCAGTTCGAGCGCCTTGTGCGGGCTCTCAAGCCCCACCCAGCCCACCGCACGGTCGAGGATCGCGGGAACGAGATGAAGACTGGCCGCAGTCACCACGCCCAGCGTTCCCTCGGCACCGATCAGGAGATGGCGGAGGTCATAGCCGCGATTGTCCTTTTTGAGCGGATCGAGCCCGTTGAAGATCGATCCGTCAGGAAGAACCGCCTCGATCCCAAGCGTCAGCGCGCGCATTGTGCCGAAACGCAGCACCTGCGTGCCGCCCGCATTGGTGGAAACAAGCCCGCCGACGGTGGCCGATCCCTTCCCCCCCAGCGTCAGTGGAAAGCGCATGCCGATCTCTGCGGCGGCATCATGGAGATGCGCAAGGATCACACCCGCTTCCGCCACTGCCACGCCATCTTCGTGCGAAAGACTGCGGATGCGGTTCATCCGGCGCAACGACAAGATCAGCGCCGATCCATCGGCAGGCGGCGTTGCTCCGCCGACCATCGAGGTATTACCCCCCTGCGGCACGATAGGGATGCGAAATTCACCCGCCAGCCGCATCACCGCAGCCACCTCTTCGGCGCTCGATGGTGACAAAAGCGCAACACTGTCACCATGAAAACGCCCCCGCCAATCGGTGAGCCAGGGTTCAATCGCCTGACGATCGGCGGTAAACCCCTTGCTTCCCAAAAGGTTGTAAAGATTTTCCAGCGCAGCGGGCGAGATGACGGACATTATCTTGCGTTTACGGGAAAAAGGCGGTGAAGGGAATTCATCACATGTTCAAGCGTAACGAGGCATTTATCGCCTGATGGGTATCAAGCGGTGACAGGACTGGGTCTGGCCACATTGCTGATGGCAGGAAGCGTGGCCGGTGCGGCTGCGGGCGCTCCCGGATTCCAGCAATTTTCGGGCAGGGAATTTGCGCAGGTAACGATGCGCGAACAGGTGATCATTCGTGTCCAGACCCTGAAAGCCCCGCGTTCGGCCCCTCATCCATTGCGGGCGCCGGGTTCGAAGGTCAGCTTCCGCGAGAAAAAGGCGCCGCGCTGCCTTCCGCTCCAGTCGCTCGCAGGCATTTCGAACATCGCCTCCGACAGTATCGACCTTGTCCTGCGCGGCGGAACGCGGATCCGCGCCAAGCTGGAAGACGACTGCCCCGCGCTCGATTTCTACCAGGGTTTTTACTTCAAGCCGACGAACGACGGAAAAATGTGCGCCGATCGGGACAGCATTCACTCGCGTTCGGGCGCCCAGTGCGAAATTTCCCGTTTCCGGACGCTGGTTCCCGAACGCTGAAATCTTGACATTCAGGGGGTTTTGCGCCACGCGCTGCCCCATTCGCGGGGTTGGCCCGTGCTGGTTTTTCCGGACAGACTATGAACTTTGCCGATCTCGGCCTTTCAGACGAACTTCTGCGCGCGGTGAGCGAATCGGGCTATAACGAGCCCACGCCCATCCAGCAGCAGGCCATTCCGCCCGTGCTGATGATGAAGGATCTCATCGGCATCGCCCAGACGGGCACAGGAAAAACCGCCAGCTTCGTGCTGCCGATGATCGACATCCTGGCGCATGGTCGCAGCCGGGCGCGCATGCCGCGTTCGCTGATTCTGGAGCCGACCCGCGAACTCGCCGCACAGGTGGCCGAGAATTTCGAGAAATACGGCAAATATCACAAGCTATCGATGGCGCTGCTGATCGGCGGCGTTTCGATGGGCGATCAGATCAAGGCGCTGGAAAAGGGCGTCGACGTGCTGATCGCGACGCCGGGCCGCCTGATGGATCTGTTCCAGCGCGGCAATATCCTGCTCACGGGCTGCAGCCTGCTCGTGATCGACGAGGCGGACCGGATGCTCGACATGGGGTTCATCCCCGATATCGAGGAAATCTGCACCAAGCTGCCCGCCAACCGTCAGACGCTCTTGTTTTCGGCAACGATGCCGCCGCCGATCAAGAAGCTGGCGGACAAGTTCCTGACCAACCCCAAGCATATCGAGGTTGCCCGCCCCGCGACGGCGAACGCGTCGATCACCCAGAAGCTGGTTGAGGTCGACACGCGCAAGAAGCGCGAATGCCTGCGCAGCCTGCTGGTGCAGGACGAGGTGAACACCGGCATCATCTTCTGCAACCGCAAGACGACGGTGCGCGAACTGGCCAAGAGCCTGAAGCGCCACGGCTTCCGCGCGGGCGAGATCCACGGCGACATGGACCAGCCAGCCCGTCTGGCCGAACTGGAGCTGTTCAAGAACGGCGACATCAACCTGCTGGTTGCATCCGACGTCGCCGCACGCGGGCTTGACGTGAAGGGCGTGAGCCACGTCTTCAACTTCGACGCGCCCTGGCACCCGGACGATTATGTCCACCGTATCGGCCGTACGGGCCGCGCGGGGGCGACGGGCGTCGCCTATACCTTCGTCACCAAGGAAGACGCCGAGGCGATCGAGAATATCGAAAAGCTGATCGGCCAGAAAATCGAGCGCATCCCCGCACCCATAAAGGCTGCCGAGCCCGAACGCCGCCGCGAGGAACCCAAGGCCGAGCGCCGCGACGAAGGCCGCAAGCCGGATCGCCGCCGGGCGGAGGCGCAGGAAGAGCGCCGCGCCCCGCGCGAGCAGGCACCGCGCGATTATACGCCCCGCGATCACGCCCCGCGTGACAATGAGCCGATGGTTCCCGTTGGCAATAGCGAAGCGGGCTGGAACGGCCCGGTTCCGAACTTCCTGCGCTTCAGCTGCAGCAACTGATCGCGGTTGCGGCGTTCAGGCCCTATCGGCCGGACGCCGCATGATCATCTGCGGCACGATACGGTCGAGAGGCGTTGGGATCGACCGCGAATCCGAAACGCCGGTAAAAAGCCTGTGCCCGGCCATTATGCGCGACGACGTTAAGCCAGATCGGCTTGTCGCGCCCCAGCCAGTCCAGCGCGGTATTCATCAACAGGCCGGCAATGCCCCTGCCCTGATGAGCGGGCCCATGGGTTGAGCGGGTCGATCGCGCGACAAGCGCGGTGATGGCGTCCGGATCGGTGCGCGCCAGCGCCGCCGCATTCGTCAGCAGCGTGATTGCGGGGGTCTGGACGCTCCGGTTCAATCCTGCTGCCGTGCGGAATATCGCGCGCGGAACGAATCCGCAAAGGCCTTGAGCCGGCCCTCGGCGATCGCGGCACGCAATTCCTGCATCAGGCGCTGATAGAACCAGAGGTTATGCTCGGTCATCAGCATGGCACCGAGGATTTCGCCCGACCGGACAAGATGGTGCAGATAGGCGCGCGACCAGTTGGCGATCGGCGATTCCGGATCGATGGGGCGCAGATCCTCGGCATGTTTCGCATTGCGGATGTTGATCGGGCCATCCCAGGTGAAGGCTTGCCCCGTGCGCCCGCTGCGCGTGGGCAGCACGCAATCGAACATGTCGATCCCGCGTTCGACCGCGCCGACGATGTCGTCGGGCTTGCCCACGCCCATCAGGTAGCGGGGCTTGTCCGCCGGAAGCTGGCCGGGCGCGAAATCGAGCACGCTGAACATCGCTTCCTGCCCCTCGCCCACGGCAAGGCCGCCCACGGCATAACCGTCGAACCCGATATCGATGAGCTTGTCAGCCGAAATCTTGCGCAGGCCTTCGTCGAGCGAGCCTTGCTGGATACCGAACAGCGCCGCGCGCGAAGCATGGTCGACGCCGCTGTCGAAACCGTCGCGCGAACGCTGCGCCCAGCGCATCGATCGTTCCATCGACTTGGCGGCTTCGTCATGCGTGGCGCCGTTCTTGGTGCATTCGTCGAATGCCATGACGATATCCGAACCCAGCAGACGCTGGATTTCCATCGAGCGTTCGGGCGACAACATGTGGCGCGAGCCATCGAGATGGCTTTTGAAGGCGACGCCTTCCTCGGTGATCTTGGTGAGATCGGACAGGCTCATCACCTGATAACCGCCGCTGTCGGTAAGGATCGGGCGATCCCAGCCCATGAAACCGTGCAATCCCCCCAGCCGTTCCATCCGCTCGGCCCCGGGACGCAGCATCAGGTGATAGGTGTTGCCGAGAATGATATCGGCCCCGATGGCGCGCACATCGGCGGGCTTCATCGCCTTGACGGTGGCGGCGGTGCCGACGGGCATGAAGGCGGGCGTGCGGATCTCACCGCGCTGCATCTGGATGGTGCCGGTGCGTGCCTTGCCGTCGGTGGCGGAAATGGTGAAGGAAAAACGGGTAGAGCTCATGACGCGCGTCCTTAGCCGTCCCGATCCCGCTTGGAAACACTGGCTTTGGAGAGAAGCGCGGTGATCGTGCCGAGCGCCGCGACCAACGCGGTGCATTCACCTGCATCCAGATGCGCGACAGCGCCCGTGGCGCGCGCCCGGGCATCACCATCGACGCGTTCGAACAAGGCCCGCCCCTCCGCAGTAAAACGGATCGGGCGCTGGCGGGCATCCTCCCCCCGCCCCCGCGCGATCAGCCCACCGCGCTCCATCCGGGCGATGATGCGGCTCAGATAACCGGCATCGAGCCCCAGCGCGGCGCGGATATCGGACGCCAGCGCGGGTTCACGCACCGCGATCTCGTAAAGAATGCGCGCCTCGATCAGCGAAAATCCGCTGCCCAGAAACGACGGCTCGAGCGCCCCGACCAGATGGGTGTGAAAGCGGTTGAATGCGCGCAGGGCGAAAACGGCATCATCGGTTCTGGCGGACATGTAGCGATGGTGGCATATTAGTTGCCTAAGTCAACTATTTCGACTCGTGCAGGTGCTTTTCATGTCCAATGCCCACCCCCTCGACCGGCCGGTCTGGTCCGCGCTCAATTCCGGCTGGTCCGCCTATGCCGAGGGGGACAGCCGCGCGTTGCGGCTGTCCCCCGCTTTCGGCCCGTTCGGCGCCGCGCATGACCAGTCCCCCGAAAGCGTCGCCGCGCTTCAGGAACTGGTGCCGCCCGCAGGGGAATTGTGGCTGGTGGAGGCAGGGCCGGTGACGTGCCCGTCAGGCAGCCGGATTGTGCGCGAGGCACGTCTGACGCAGATGATGGCGGATGCGATCGCGCCGGGCGGCCGGGCGGTCGCCTTCGAACCGCTGGACGATCGCGATGCGCCCGAGATGCAGGGCCTGGCCGAATTGACCCGCCCCGGCCCCTTTGCAGCGCGCACGCATGCACTGGGCGATTTCATCGGGGTAAGGATCGACGGAAAGATCGTCGCCATGGCGGGCGAGCGAATGCAGGTCGATGGGTTCAGCGAGGTAAGCGGCGTGTGCACCCATCCCGATCACCGGGGCCAGGGCTATGCCGGTGCGCTCATCCGCGTGGTTGCCGCGCGCATCCTTGAACGCGGCAACAAGCCCTTCCTCCACAGCTATGCCGACAATGAAGGGGCCATCGCGCTTTACGAAAGCCTGGGCTTTCACCAGCGCGCCGCGATCGGCGTGACGATCCTGACGCGCTGAGGATCAGCGCTGGGGCGGTTTGCCGCCGGGTGCCGGGGGGCCGCCCGGAGGCCCCTGTTCCGCGCCCGGCGCCACGCGCGGGGTGCTGAGCAGGATCAGTTCGGCGCGCACCAGCTTGCCGTCGCGGTCGCGGTCCAGCTCAAGGAAGCGGCGGCCGAATTCGGTTTGATATTCCTGCCGCGATACCCGGTCGTCGCCGTCGCGGTCGAAATCATATTGGCCCGGAATGGCGCCGCGATCGCCCAGCCAATGCTGCGCCCAATGGCCAAGCTCAATCAGCGAGATCGCGCCGTCGCCGTCCGCATCGCCCTGACGGAACGAGCGATCGAGGCCCGCATCATATTCGGCGTGGGTGACAATGCCGTCGCCGTCGCTGTCGAAGCCAGAGATCATCACGGCGACGGGCGTTGCCGAGATGGTGGGGCGGCTGAGCACCGCCGGATCGAACTGCGGTTTCTTGCGCGCATCGGCGGTGGCCGGCGCGGCGAACGCCGCGAGGACGGGAAGCAGCAACGCATATTTCATGCGACATGTCCTTCGGGCAACAACAGGCTGGCATCGCCGTAAGAATAGAACCGATATCCGCTGGCGATGGCATGGGCATAGGCCGCCTGCATGCGTTCGCGGCCCATCAAGGCGCTGACCAGCATGAACAGCGTCGAACGCGGCAGATGGAAATTGGTCATCAGCCCGTCGATGCCGCGGAAACGGTATCCGGGGGTGATGAAGATCGCGGTATCCCCCTCGAACGGGCGAATGACATTATCCTCCCCCGCCGCGCTTTCGATGAGGCGAAGCGAGGTGGTGCCCACCGCGATCAACCGGCCTCCGCGTGCGCGCACCGCGTTCAGCCTATCCGCCGTGGCGGCGTCGATCCGGCCCCATTCGGCGTGCATCTTGTGATCAACGGTATCGTCGGCCTTGACCGGCAGAAAGGTGCCCGCGCCGACATGCAAGGTCAGGGTTGCACTTTCGATCCCGCGTTCGGCGAGGGCGGCCATCAGGCCGGGGGTGAAATGGAGCGCGGCGGTGGGTGCGGCAACCGCGCCGGCCTCGCGCGCGAACATCGTCTGGTAATCCTCCAGATCGCGTTCGTCGGTCGGGCGCTTGCCCGCGATATAGGGCGGCAACGGCATCGTGCCCGCGCGTTCCAGAAGCAGCTCGACGGGCTCGTCGCCTTCGAACGAGAGCGCGAAGCTGCCATCTTCGGCGCGGTCATGCGCGACGGCAAAAACGCCCGCGCCGAAATCGATCCGGTCGCCATCCTTCAGGCGCTTGGCATTGCGGATAAAGGCACGCCACTGGCGCAGCCCTTCGCGCTTGTGGAGCGTCGCGCCGATCCGCGCTTCCCCGCGCAGCCCTTCAAGCTGGGCGGGGATGACGCGCGTGTCGTTGAACACCAGCATGTCGCCGGGGCGCAGCACCGAAGGCAGATCGCTGACGATCGCGTCGCGCCGATCGGCGCCATCGAGCACCAACATACGGGCGCTATCGCGCGGCGAGGCCGGGCGGAGCGCGATATTTTCCGCCGGCAGATCGAAATCGAAAAGGTCTACGCGCATTATTTCTTGGGCGCGGGCGCCGCATCGGCCGGCGCCGGCTCAACCGGCGCGGCAACGGGTGTTGCGGCCCCCGCATCGGCCATCGCGGCGCGGACGATCGTGCTCGGGCTCGCGGGCGGCTCGCCGCGTTCGATGGCGTCGACATATTGCATGCCCGAAATCACGCGCCCGAAAACGGTGTAGCGCTTGTCGAGCGACATGCGCGGCAGGAACATGATGAAGAACTGGCTGTTCGCCGAGTTCGGATCATTGGTGCGCGCCATCGAGACGGTGCCGCGCAGATGCGGCAGCAGGTTGAATTCGGCGGTCAGGTCGGGAAGGTCCGAACCACCCTGGCCGGTACCCGTCGGGTCGCCCGTCTGCGCCATGAAGCCATCGATCACGCGGTGGAACACCACGCCGTTATAGAACCCCTTGGCGACGAGCGACTTGATGCGTTCGACATGCAGCGGCGCAACGTCGGGGCGCAGCTGGATCGAAACCCGGCCACCGGTCGACAGGTCGAGATTGAGAATATTCGCCTGATCGGTCGCTGGATCGGGCGCGGGCTTGGGAATCGGCATCACGGGCGGCGTGGCGCTGGCCTTGGACGGCTGCGTTGCCAGCACCTGCTCGGCATGCCCCGGGGTTTCAGCCGGAGCATCCTGCGCCATGGCGGCCTGGCTCAGGAACAGGCCAGCCAGTGCAGGCACGATGATTTTCAGACGCATAAGTTTCCGATTCCCAGTTTTACCGTTTTTCTATCGCCACTGCCTGAGCGGCGGCTGAACGATCAGTCGCCCTTGCGCCCGATCGTGTTGACGCGGTCGACCACCTCAGCCTCCACCGCCGCCGAGACGAAGCGCGAAATATTGCCGCCGTAAATGGCGATTTCCTTCACCAGACGCGAGGCAATGGGCTGAAGCGAGACATCGGCCATCAGGAAGACCGTTTCGATCTGGTCGTTCAACTGCTGGTTCATCCCCGCCATCTGATATTCATATTCGAAATCGGCGACGGCGCGCAGGCCACGCACGATCATCGATGCGCCCTGTCGTTCGGCAAAGTCCATGAGCAGCGAGTTGAACGAGACGACCTGGATATCGCCGCCAATGGTCGCCACTTCGCGGCGGACCATGTCCATGCGTTCCTCGACCGTGAACATCGGCGATTTCGACGGATTGGTGGTGACCCCGATCACCAGCCGGTCGACGAGCTTCGCCCCGCGCCGGATGATATCCATATGGCCGAGCGTGATCGGATCGAACGTCCCCGGATAAACCCCAATGCGCTGCGCCATTCAGCGATCCCTTTCAATCACGAAGCGGGCAACCGCGCGCAGCAGATCCGCTTCCTCTCCAAATGTCTTGAGATGCTCGATCGCCTGATCGACGAGCAGTTCGGCCTGCGCGCGGGCGCGCTCCGCGCCCATCAGCGTCAGGAAGGTCGCCTTGCCGGCGGCGGCATCCTTGTTCAGCGCCTTGCCGGCAACCGCTTCGTCGCCCTCTACGTCGAGAAGGTCGTCGCAGATCTGGAAGGCCAGGCCGATGTCGCGGGCATAGCCGCGCAGCCCCATGCGGCCTTCGGGCGGAATATGGCCCAGAATGGCGCCGATCTCGACGCTGGCGGCGATGAGCGCACCTGTCTTCAGCTGCTGCAATCGGGTGATCGTGCCGAGATCGAAGCCGTTGCGCTCGGCGGACAAGTCCATCGTCTGGCCGCCGACCATGCCGGCCGCCCCCGCCGCGCGCGCGACGGTGAGCACCAGTTCTGCACGCACGAACGGATCGGGGCTCGTCGCATCGTCCGCAAGGATTTCAAAGGCCAGTGCCTGCAGCGCATCACCAGCCAGAATGGCAGCCGCTTCATCGAACGCCTTGTGCACCGTCGGCTTGCCACGGCGCATATCGTCGTCATCCATCGCGGGCAGATCGTCATGCACCAACGAATAGACATGGACGCATTCAATCGCGGTTGCCGCGCGCAGCGCGCGCTGGCGATCGACGTTGAACAGTTCGGCCGTGGCCAGCGTCAGCAGCGGACGTAGCCGCTTGCCGCCGCCGATCGCCGCGTGGCGCATTGCAAGGTATAGCGGCGCGCGCGCATCGTCGGGCGCACGCAGCAACAGATCGAATTGCCGGTCGATATCTTCGGCAACCCGCTCAAGCGCGACATCGAGTATCGACATGCTTTCCATCCAGCCTCAGGCCGCGTCGAACGGCTGGGTTCCGGACGGGCGGCCATCCTGGCCGAGGCTGATCTTTTCGATCCGCGCCTGTGCGGCCGCAAGCCGCGCCTCGCATTGCTGGCGCAGGCGATCGCCCTCGGCATAGAGGCTGATCGACTCGTCGAGCGAGGCTTCCCCGCTTTCGAGGCGGGAAACAATGGTTTCGAGCCGCTTCAGCGCGTCTTCGAAGGACAGTTCGGCGAGTTCGGCGTCGGTGGTCTCAGTCATGGTTTCGCTATGGGCGAGCGGGCATGGCGCGGTCAAGCGCGTGCGCGCCTCGGCCGCTGGATCGGCGCCTGAAACAGCTATAGAAACAGGCCATCCCCCCTCCCCTTACGCCAAGGACCCGCCACCATGTTCACGAGCCGCAATCCCGCCACCGGCGAAACTGGTGAGAGCTATGCCGAGCTTGATGCCGCCGCGATCGAGGCCCGGCTGCAAAAGGCGGCCCGCGCCTATGCCGCATGGCGCGTGAGCCCGCTTGAGGAACGCGCCGCACTTTTGACGCGCATTGCCGATCGTTACACCGAAAATCGGGAAAAGCTGGCGCGCATGGCCACGTTCGAAATGGGCAAGACGCTCAATTCCGCGCTGGCTGAGGTGGATAAATGCGCGAACGCATTTCGCTTCTATGCCGAAAAGGGCGCGGCGATGCTGGCGGATGTCGAAACCGACCTGGGTGGCGGCCGCAAGGCGATCGCCCGGTGGAGCCCGCAAGGTGCGGTACTCGCGGTCATGCCGTGGAACTTCCCGTTCTGGCAGGTTGTCCGCTTTCTCGCGCCCACGATCATGGCGGGCAATGTCGGGCTGCTCAAACATGCCAGCAACGTCCCCGGCTGCGCGCAGTTGATCGAGGATATGGTCACGCAAGTGGGCGCACCGGAAGGGCTGTTCCAGAATTTGCACATCAAGTCGGACGCGGTCGCCGGCCTCATCGCCGATGACCGCATCGTCGCGGTGACGCTGACGGGAAGTGAAGGCGCCGGGATGAAGGTGGCGGAACAGGCCGGGCAGGCACTGAAAAAGGTGGTGCTGGAACTGGGCGGGTCAGATCCGTTCATCGTCATGCCCAGCGCCGATCTCGACAAGGCGGCAGCAACGGCGGTGAAGGCGCGTATCCAGAATAGCGGGCAGAGCTGCATCTGCGCCAAGCGCATGATCGTCCATGCCGATGTCCACGACGCCTTCATGGAACGCTTCGTGAAGGGGATGCAGGCGGTGAAGACGGGCGATCCGCTGGCCCCCGAGACCGATATGGGCCCGCTTTCAAGCCACAAGGCACGAGACGAGATGACGGAGCAGCTGAAACGCGCGGTCGCAGCCGGCGCCACCTTGTTGTTCGGCGGCGAAACGCCCGCCGGCCCCGGCGCCTATATGCTGCCCGCAATTCTCACTGATATTCCGCGCGGCGCGGCCGTAGCGCGCGAGGAATTTTTCGGCCCGGTCGCGATGATCTTCAAGGCGAACGACATCGACCATGCGATCGAGATCGCCAATGACGTGCCCTTTGGCCTCGGATCGAGCATCTGGACCAATGATCCGGCCGAGCGCGCCCGGCTGGTGCGCGATATCGAGGCAGGGATGGTGGCCGTCAACGAGATGCTGGCATCCGATCCGCACGCCCCCTTTGGCGGGATCAAACGCTCGGGCCATGGCCGTGAACTCGGCCGCCACGGGCTGCACGAGTTCATGAACCTGAAGACGGTGATGGTGGCAGGCTGATCGGCGCGCCGGGCGGTTCAGGCCGCCTGGCTGGCCCCGGCTGCGCGCGCGCGTTCCTCGGCCACCAATTCCTTGCGGCTGAGCTTGCCGACCATCGTCTTGGGCAGGCTTTCGCGTACCTCGACAGCAACCACGCGCTCATGCTTGCCGAGCAGCGGGTTGAGCCAGGCCTTCAGCGCCTCGCCATCGCCCTGCGCGCCGTCGTTCAGCGTGACGAAGGCCTTGGGCATTTCGCCGTGATAAGCATCGGCCACGCCGATCACCAACGCCTCCTTCACCGCCGGGTTGCGGTACAGGACGGTCTCGATCACGCTCGGGAACACCTTGAACCCGCCAACCGCGATCATGTCCTTCAGCCGGTCGACGATGCGGATATAACCGTCCTCATCGATCACCGCGACATCGCCGGTACGCAGGAACTCGCCCACAAACATATCGGCATCGGCGTCGGGGCGCTGCCAATAGCCCTTCATCACCTGCGGCCCGGCGAACACCAGTTCACCCGGCTCGCCCTCGGGCGGCGGACGGGTGGGATCCTCCTTGTCGACCAGCTTCACCAGCGTGCCGGGGATTGGTTGACCGATCGTGCCCGTCTTGTTCACGCCCTCATAAGGGTTGCTCGACACCACGCCCGAGCTTTCGGTGAGGCCATAGCCTTCGACCACCTTGGCCCCGGTCCGTGCCTCGAACTTCGCCTTCACCTCGGCGGGCAGCGGTGCGCCGCCCGAAATGCAGATGCGCAGGCTGGAAAAATCGGTGCGGTCGATATGCGGGTGATCGAGCAGCGCCTGATACATGGTCGGCACGCCGGGGAGCGCCGTCGCCTTCACCCGCTGGAGCGTGGCGAGCGCCTGGGTAGCATCGAACCGCGGCAGCATCGCGATCATCCCGCCGTTCAACACGGTGCGATTGAGCACGCAGGTGTTCGCAAAGACATGGAAGAAAGGCAGCACGCCAAGGATACGGTCGGGCGCATCGGGCTCGGGATCGAGCAGCGCCACCTGCCGCGCATTGGCTGAAAGGTTCTGGTGCGTGAGCATCGCCCCTTTGGGCGTGCCCGTGGTGCCGCCGGTATATTGGATCAGCGCGATATCGTTGAGCGGATCGATTGCCACAGGCGCGCAATCGCCCTTGTTCGCGATCAGTTGCGAAAAGCTCATGATCCGGGGATCGTGCGGCCGCTCGGCAACCTCGGATCGGCGGAACAATCGGTAGAGGATCGACTTGGTGGCCGGAAGCGCGCCCGCGACCGAGCCGACAACCAGCCGTTCCAGCCCGCTCTGTTCGAGCACATTGAGCGCAGTCGGCAGCAAGGCGCTGGCCGATAATGTGAAGAGGATGCGCGTCCCCGAATCCGCCACCTGATGCGCCAATTCCTCGACACTGTAGAGCGGCGAGAAGTTGACGACCGTCGCCCCCATCATCAGCGCGCCGTAATAGGCGGCGACATAGTGAGGCACATTGGGCAGGAACAGGCCAACCCTGTCCCCCTTGCCGATGCCCAGCGCCTTCAGCCCGCAGGCAACGCGCCGCGCGCCGTTCAGCGATTCAGCATAGCTGTAATGGCGCCCCATGAAATCGAGGAGCGGCGCCTCACCATTGCGCGCTGCGCTGCGTTCGAGCATCTCGTGCAGCGCGAGCGGCGGAAATTCCTGTTCCCATGCATTGGGATGCTGATAGTGCGTGTTCCAGATGGTCTGCGAGGAAGTCATGCCTCAACTCTAGGCACGCCACCCTTTGCGTCAAGCGGCTCAGGCGGGGTGATACCACCAGCACCCGTCGCGCACTTCGCGCACCGCCCGCCCCTCGACTTCCAGCCGCCGCAGATGCGCCAGCGCCTCGCCGGTCGCGAGGCCGCGCACCTTGCCGTCGATCTTGCGGCGGAACAGCACCTCGAAACAGTCGACCGCCCGGCGCGGTGCCTCGGCGATCAATGCCTCAAGCGCATCGAGCCGCTCGCGGTGCTCATCGCGCAGCGCATCGAGGCGGGGATGAAGCCCGTGAAACGGGTCCCCATGCGCGGGCAGGATCAGCAGGTCTGCCGGCAGGCCTTTCAGCTTTTCGATCGAGGCGAACCACTCGCCCAGCGGATCGGCATCAGGCTCGGTAATGCCGAGCGAGACGTTGGAACTGATGCGCGGCAACACCTGATCGCCCGCGATCATGACACCCGCCGCCTCGTTCAGCAGGCAGGCATGTTCGGGGCTATGCCCCGAACCGACGACCACGCGCCAGGGCGCGCCGTCAAAGGACAGTGCGTCGCCATCGCGGATGCGGTGATAGCCAAGCGGAAGCGGCGCGATGATGTCGCGCAACCGGCCCCAGCCCTCGGCCTTGCCGGCTTCGATCTCGTGCTCGCTCCAGCCGGCGGCGCGGCGCAGCGTCAGCACCTCTTCCGGCATATCGTCGCGCGCGTCGAGGCGGGCGAGCTGGATGGTCAGCCATTCGCCGCGCGTCATCCAGACAGGCGCGTCGAACCGCTTGGCGAGCATGCCCGCCAGGCCAATATGATCGGGATGAAAATGGGTACCGAACACCCGCGTGATACGCGTATCGGCAAGGTCGCCGGACAGGATCGCGTCCCAATCCTCGCGGCACATGGCCAGGTTCATGCCGGTGTCGACCACCGCAACCCCGCCATCATCGTCGATCAGCCAGCAATTGATATGGCCAAGCGATCCCGGCATCCGGATGCGCGCCCAGCGCACACCGCCCTCCAGCCGGTGGAGGGTGCCTGCCGCCGGGGCGAAATGCCCCAGCGGATAGCGCAGTCCCTTATCGCTCGTCGCGACGAAGCTTTGATCCTGCGTCAGCGACGCATCAGGCGATCGCGAACCGGATGTCACTTCTTGAAAAGCGTTTCCGCAGTCGGCTCGGACGGGCGCGGGCCATTTTCCTCGGCGTCGAGCGCGGCATCGGCATCGCGGCTGGCCGCTTCACGCTTGGCGCGCAGTTCCTCGATCAGTGCGGCGCGATCGCCTTCGATCTTGCTGTCGGTCGGCGCTTCGATGCCGGCCTTCTTCGCGGCCTTCGAAACCAGCGCATCCAGTTCACGCTGCGAGCAAAGGCCGAGCGTCACGGGATCCTTGGGAACGATGTTCGCGATGTTCCAGTGGCTGCGCTCGCGGATCGCCTGAATGGTGGTGCGCGTGGTGCCGATCAGCTTGCCGATGGCGCCATCCGAAATCTCGGGATGGTTGCGGATGATCCACGCGATGCCATCGGGCTTGTCCTGGCGCTTGGAAACCGGGGTGTAGCGCGGGCCCTTGGTGCGGCGGACCTGTTCGGGGCCCTTCTGCATCTTGAGGCGATATTCGGGATCAGCCTGACCGCGCTCGATCTCTTCCATCGTCAGTTCGTGCGCGCGCACCGGATCGCGCCCTGCCAGCTTGGTGGCGGCGGTATCGTCCGCAATCGCCTGAACCTCGAGAATGTGCAGGCCGCAGAAGTCCGCAATCTGTTCAAAGCTGAGCGCTGTATTGTCGACCAGCCATGAAGCGGTCGCATGGGGCATAAGCGGCTGAACCACGGTGGTTTCTCCAGATAAAATAAGGGCCGCCCCTCGCGGAGCGGCCGAACATTTCATCCGATCTAACTCTCCGCACAGCCAAGAGCAAGGTTTCTGTGCGCTTATGGAAGGGAAACGGCGTTGAAGTTGTAAGGATATAGGGTCAGTGGAGCGTCGCGCCGATGGGCGCTGCCACAAGCGCGCCGGACGGACGCCCCATGGGCACCACCTCGCCGGACAGGTCGACTTCCCAGCCGAGCGCATCGCCTTTTCGCGCGCGTTCAAGCAGCATCAGGCATTCGGCGCTGGTTTCGAAACGCGCGATCCGCGCATCGGCAAAGCGCAACAGGTCGCTCGCATGATCGAAGAAATTGCCCCGATCGGGCCGCCCGAGAAAATCGAGCGCGAAAAAGCCGTAAACATAGCTGCTACAGCCCGAGGGCGCCGCCGTCACAAGAAAACGGTACTGGCCGGCAATGGTGTAGAAAATCTCCGCCCGGCCGATATTGCCATGATGGGACAAAAGGGCGGAAAGCGTTTGTTCGTCTGGAAGCATGGGACCCGAAGCACTCTGCAATATGAACTGCAACTGCCTTCTGGTCCGACATGCTGCACCTACGCCTGCGCGGCACGATTGCCGCGTCTGGCGTGAAGCAGCCACCGCGCCCAACCCGCAGTGACTGCTTCGCAACCCGTCTAACGTCGGCGCACCGCGTTGCCTCCCTAGGGAAACTCCCTAGTGCGCCGCGCTGAAAAGCCGCGCAGCTATTGCGGCGTTCCCACCAGATAATGGGCGCGCAGCGCCGCAACCGTGGCATCGTCGATCCCCAGCCCGTCGCGGACATAGGCGTCGAACGAACCATAACGCCGGTTCACCTCGTCGAACGCCGCCTCGATATAGCTCGCGCGCACGGTGAGCACAGGTTCGAGATAGGCCGCCGGGACGGGCGTCGAGGAACGCGCCAGTGCCGCCACTGACGCGGCGTTCTTCTGTTCCAGATAAGCATTGCTGGCGAGATAATCGGCCATCACCGTCTCGCGCGGCACGCCCAATATGGTGAGGATCACCGCGCTCGCCCAGCCGGTACGGTCCTTGCCCGCCGTGCAGTGATAGAGCGTCGGCACCGCGCTAGGTGCAGCCAGCCTGTTCAGCAGCGTCTGGTACGATGCGCGCGCGCTGTCGAGCGCCACGAAATCGCGATTGGCCTCGGTGAGCATTTCGGCGCCCTTGCCTGTCGCGATCTTCGCGAAGGCCTGTTTCATATCGCCGCCAAGGCTGCCTTTGCTGTCCGCCGCGACGTCGAGCACGATATGCTCGGCCCCATCGGGCACGCGATCGGGTTCACTCTCGCGCTCGCTAACCGTGCGCAGATCAGCGACAAGGCGGACACCGGCCGCACCCAGCAGCCCGCGATCGCGCTCGGTCAGGCGATCCAGCTGGTCCGAGCGGAAGATCCGCCCCATCTTCACCCAGCGGCCATCGGCGGTGCGATAGCCGCCGACATCGCGCAGATTGGGGCTGGTCGGCAGGTGCAGGCTGCGATCGGCGACAACCAGCGGCGCACCCTTTTCGGGCACCAGCGTGAAGAAACGGCGCGACCCATCGGCTGCAGCGTCCACCTCGACCGCCCCGTTTTCGGCACCGCTGCCGATCGGCGTTCCCTGCGTAACGGGATCGCTCCCCTCGCCCGCATAAACAAGAACGCGGCCCGCGCCGGGCGCCGACCATCGCACCGTCATCCGGTTCGCGCCGGCAACCGGGCTGACACCGGCTTCGACAAAGGGGATCGCACTTTCCTGCCGGGCGGCCGCAACCGGCGCCTGATCGGCGGTTGCCGTGGCGCAACCGCTCGCAAGCGGCAGAACGCCAAGGCACATGGCAGCCACGCGCAAGCGCGCCGGCAGATATTTCATCTCACTCTCCTCTTTCCCATTATTTTCCGGACTGTTGACCACGATTGTCGTGCCAGGAGCAAGCCCCACATTGTCAGGATCATCGGGGCAAAGGCGCCGATACGGCAGGCACCGGGCCTTCCTTGCCGAACAATCCGTCAACGCGGATATTGCTGATGCTGGGGCCATGCTCGCCCATGGCCACCCACATCACATGATCGACGACATTGGGATCATCCGTCGTCCCGCCAGGCATCCCGCCGGTCGTGCCAAGCTGGATATAATCCTGCCCTGCCCGACGCTCATAGGCATATTTGTGATAATGACCGGCGAGCACCGTATGCGGCCGCCCCTTCAACAGCCCTTCAATTTCGCGAAATGCCGGGGAATCGACCTTCCAGGCCGGACGGTGCATCAGGACGAAGGTCCATCGCGCGTCCCGATTGTTGGCCAGCGCCTCGCGCACCATGCCGATCTGCGCCGCGCTGAACGCCACATTTTCAGACGACTGGATCTTCCCCGCAAGCTCGCCCAGCTTGGGCTCGCGCGCGAACAGCGCCCTGGCCTCCGCAGGATCGCCCTGAAGCACCTCAAACACGCGCTTCATCGCGTCCCCGCCATATTCCTGGAACAGCTTTGACCGGGCGATCTTCGGTTGCGGTGGGTCCTCGGTATTGAGCACGAGGAACAGCACGTCCTTGTACCGGAAATGATAGTAATCCGCGCCCAGCCGCTTGCGCCAATCCGCGAGCTGGACCGCGTTGGTCAGATCGTGATTGCCGGGCACATAGAAGAACGGCACGCTCAGCCGGCCGGTGGCGGCCTCGATCTCGCGCCATTCACGGTCAAGCTGTGCCTGATCCTCGGTATTGCCTTCGATCAGGTCGCCGATGTTGATGACGAAATCGGGCCGGAGTTGATCGACCCGATCCAGCGCCGCTTCGAACACGCCGGGGCGATGCTTGCCCGTCCGGTCGCCGACCACAACGAAACGAAATTCGCCGGACGTACCGGCGAATTCCTTTTGCGTCCGCGCCGCATCGAGTACGCCGCGATAGGGGGAAGGATCCGGCCGGGCGGCCGCCGGAGAGGCAAGGCACAGCGCCAGCGCGCCGATCCCGGAAAGCGGACGGACCATCCCCCATCGCATCGCGATCAGAACTCCGCCGTCAGATCGATACCATAAGTGCGCGGCTCACCGAACAGCGCGCCGGGGCGGCCGATGTTGAACTGCATGATGTAATATTCCTTGTCGGTGAGGTTGCGCCCCCACAGGCCGACGCGCACGCCGTCAACGCCAGGAATTTCAGCCAGCGTCAAGCGCGCGTTGAGCAGGCCGTAATCGCCGACGATATATTTACCGCCAGAGATCGTCGCGCTGACATATTTGTCGCTCTGCATCGTGTAATTGACGTTGGTCGACAGCTTGCCGATCGGCAGTGCCGGCAGGTCATAATTGAAATCAAGCGCCAGCGAATGTTTGGGCGCATTCACGAAGCGATATCCAGCCGAAATATCGGCGCCGCTGGCATCGATAATTTCGTCGTATTGCGCATCGAGATAGCCATAGTTCACGGAAAGACGCAGGTCGCGCGTCGGTGCCAGCGTCATATCCACTTCAACGCCCTTGACGGTTGCTTTGCCCGCATTGAGCACGTCCGTGATACGAATATTGTTCGGATCCGATTGAACGTTGATTTGGATGTCCTTGTATTTGGACTGGACCGCCGCAACGTTCAGGCGCAGGCTGTTATCAAGCCACTGGCTTTTCATACCCAGTTCGTACGACCAGAGCGTTTCCGAGTCGAAACCTTCGTCGAAACGCTGAATGGAGCTGGCGCGGACGTTATAGCCGCCCGATTTATAGCCCTTCACCGCCTTGGCATAGACGTTCACATTTTCAGCCGCGTCATAGCCGATCACAAAGCTGGGGCTGAAATCCTTGAACTTGCGGTCGCCATCGCCAAATCCCGGCACCTGGACGATCGCGCCGTCGTTGATCTGGTTCTTGCGGTCAAGCGTGGCCGCGCGCTGATCCCAGCTCTGCCGCAGACCGACCGTCAAATGCAGACGGCGATCCATCCATTCCGGCGAATAGGTTGCCTGGCCAAAAAGAGCCCAGCTTTCGTTCGCAATCGTTGCCGTGGTGAAGCTGCGGGTACGCGTCCTCGGGGTATAGCTATTGGAGAAATTGCTGCCGTCCTCAGAGAAGTAATACAGTCCGGCGACATATTGAATCTGAGACGCGAGCGCGTCACCTACAAACTGGATCTCCTGGCTCCACTGGTCCTGCTTGGCACGGCTGCTGTTCTTTTGCAGCGGATCAGGCCCGGTGGCACCACTCAGATAATCCTGATTCTGGAAGTTATCGAGCTTGCGATACCCGGTGATCGAGCGAATGGTGAGCGCATCCGCAACGTCCCACTCACCGATCAGGCTGTGCCCTTGTGACGTGATCGCATTGGGCAAAAGATCGCGGACGAATGCGCTGCCCTCTTTCGGACGATCGGCAGTAAGCGGATGGAGCGGCGAGAACGCGACATAGACCGGCGTATCGTCGATCTCCGAACGGTCATAGCTATAGCGCAGATTGAAGCTATTGCTCGGTTCCCAGAATACATCCGCGCGCGCGGCCTGGCGATCCTTGTCGCCCCAGCGCTTCACGCCCGTACCGGGATTTTTCACGAAACCGTTCTGCTGAATATTGGCGTAGGACAGGCGCGCAGCCAGCGTATTCCCCAACGGCACATTGATCGCAGCCTTGAAACGGCGGTTATCGTAGTTGCCGAGCGTTACCTGCCCCTTGAAGCCGAACTCGCCCAATTCGGGCTTCTTCGTGATGAAATTGATCGCACCACCGGTAGCGTTACGCCCGTAAAGCGTGCCCTGCGGGCCACGAAGCACCTCAACGCGCTCCAGTTCGGCAACCTCAAGCGCCTGCCCCTGGCTGCGCGCAACATAGACGCCGTCCATATAAACCGCGACACCGCCGTCCTGCGTGATCTGATCGTCATTCAGACCGACCCCGCGCATGAATATCTGCGTGGTCCCGGCGCTGTTCGGATGCGGGGTGAGTTGAAGATTGGGGACATTGGCGCGCAGATCGGCCAGCCCGTTGATACCCTTCGTCTCAAGATCGGCCGCAGTGAAGGCCGCGATCGAGATCGGCGTATCCTGCAACGATTCCTGGCGTTTCTGCGCGGTCACCACAATGTCGTCGAGACCGACATTCGCGGTGCCTGCGTCCGCCTCCTGCGCAAGCGCTGGTCCACCCAGCAGCGCTGCACTTGCAACGCCTCCCAGCAGGGCACGCAAAACGGGCGACGCAAAAACGCGAATAGGCAACATCGATTTCCCCTCCGTTACGGGCAGAGCGCTCACGGCACCCCTACCTTCATGACGGAAGAAAACCTACCAGCGGTTAGATAGATTGCAAGCACGATAATTTTGGGCATAGGGTACGGACAAATCCGGCCGTTCGTGCCGACCGAGGAAGAGGTGAAATGGAATTACGCGCCATCAGGCAAATGCGCGGCGAAGCCACGCGTCAGGCCATTCTCGAGGCGGCGGAGCAGATCTTCGCCAATGTCGGCTTCGATGCCGCGCGGCTGGAGGATGTCGCCTTGGCGGTGGGGATCAAGCGCCCGTCGATCATCTATTATTTTCCGACCAAGCAGGATCTGTACGACGCGGTCGAATCAGACATTTTCGAAGCGATGCACCACATGGCGGACGAAAAAATGGCGGCGGCAAGCGCCCCCCTCGCCCGCCTGCTGGCCCTGCTTGATGCCTGGCTCGATTTCCAGATAGCGCGCCCTACTGCCTCGCGGATCATCCTGCGCCTCGTCGCAGACAGCACGCCGCGGCATGGCAACCCCACGCAATTCTCGCATTCGGCGATCAGCGACATGGAAAGGGTGATCGCCGACGGGATCAAGGCCGGGGCCTTCCGCCCGCTCCCTGCGATGCACCTCGTCAATGCCGTTGCCAGCAGCGCGCTCTTCTATGTCTGCAACAGCAGCCAGTTTGGCGTCGACCGGCTCTACGAACCGGCCGAACCCGCGCGGCTGGCCGAGTTCCGCGCGCTCCTCCACCTCATGGCAAAGACTGCGGTTTCGCCAACAACCTAGACGGGTGAGCCTATGGGCCGCATACGGCCCACGACACTCAATTGACCGTCAGCACGATCTTGCCGACATGCGCGCTCGATTCCATCCGGCGATGCGCGTCGGCCGCCTGCGCCAACGGGAAGGTTGAATCGATGATCGGCTTCAGTTGCCCTTCGGCAACCAGTGGCCAGACGCTGCGAGACAGTTCGTCGGCCACAAGCGTCTTGAATTCGACCGAGCGGGACCGCAGCGTCGATCCGGTGAGCACGAGGCGCTTCACCATCACCAGCCCGATATTGATCTCGGCGGTCGCGCCGCGCTGGATCGCGATGGTGACGTGGCGGCCATCGAGGGCCAGGCATTTGAGGTTGCGCGGCACATAATCGCCGCCGACCATGTCGAGCACCGCCTGACAACCCTTGCCGCCGGTGAAGCCCTTCACCGCCTCGACAAAATCCTCGGTCCGGTAATTGATCGCAAGATCGGCACCCAGTGCGCGCGCGGCCGCGCATTTCTCGTCCGATCCGCAGGTGACGATCACGGTCAGCCCGAAAATCTTGCCCAACATGATCGCCATCGTGCCGATCCCGCTCGTGCCACCATGCACCAGCACCGTGTCCCCATCGGCCACGAAGGCGCGGTCGAACAGGTTGGTCCACACGGTGAACAGCGTCTCGGGCAGTGCTGCCGCCTCTTCCATGGAAAGCGCGGGCGGAACGGAAAGGCACTGTCCGGCGGGGGCCACGGCATATTGGGCATAGCCACCGCCCGACAGCAGCGCGCAGACCCGCTGACCCAGCATTTCGGTGGCGACATCCTCGCCGATCGCGACAATCTGCCCGGCAATCTCAAGCCCCGGAATCGTGGGCGCGCCCGGCGGCGGCGGATAATGGCCCACGCGCTGGACGATATCGGGCCGGTTCACCCCTGCGGCGGCAACGCGGATCAGCACCTCGCCCCGGCCCGGCTGCGGCACCGGGCGCTCGACGGGCTGCAACACCTCCGGCCCGCCGGTTTCGGCCGGATCGATCGCAATCATCACCTCAGGCAGTCTGGTCATTTAATTCGGTCCCCCGGCGGCACTATCTGCCCGCGCGGTTTATTGACAGTCAGGCTGTTTCGGTCAACGCTTCGGGCATGGACCTCGACGAACTTTTTTCGAAAAAACCGAATGACCCTCTCACCCTGCTCGTCAAGCAGGATCTCGATCCGCTTTCCGTGGAGGAACTCACCCTCCGGATAGAGGCGCTGCGTGCGGAAATCGCACGGGCCGAGGCGCGGATAGGCGCAGCCAATGCGCACCGGGCCAGCGCGGAAGCCCTTTTCCGCAAATGAAAGCGCCCCGATCGTCCCACCGGATAAATCCGTTGCGGCACAATCGGAGGCGATCCTTGATCGGAGCGCCTATGCTTCCGACATATAGGCAACCGAAACGGCTTTCGTCCGTTTCGGACATGGAGTGAATCGAAATGCCATCATTTGCCAGCGCGCTCGAAAAAACCCTGCACAAGGCACTCGAGGCCGCGTCCGTCCGTCGTCATGAATATGCAACGCTCGAGCACCTCCTGCTCGCGTTGATCGACGACGAACATGCGCGGCAGGTCATGGTGGCGTGTGGTGTCGACCTCGGCGATCTGCGCGGGGCGGTAACGACCTATCTCGACAATGAGCTTGATGCGCTCAAGGTTGAGGGCGAAAGCGATCCCTCCCCCACCAGCGGCTTCCAGCGCGTCGTGCAGCGCGCGATCCTGCATGTCCAGTCTTCGGGCCGTGACGAGGTGACCGGCGCCAATGTCCTCGTCGCGCTGTTCTCCGAGCGCGAAAGCTATGCGGTCTATTTCCTGCAGCAGCAGGATATGAGCCGGCTCGATGCCGTCAGCTATATCAGCCACGGCGTCGGCAAGGGCAGCACCGCGCCCGAGCCCCGCGAAGTCCGCGGCGCCGATGACGACAAGAACCAGAAGAGCGACCCCAAGCAAAAGGGCGAAAGCGCGCTCAAGCAGTTCACGGTCGATCTCAATGAAAAGGCCCGCGCGGGCAAGGTCGATCCGCTGATCGGCCGCAATGCAGAGGTCGACCGCACCGTCCAGATCCTCTGCCGCCGCTCCAAGAACAACCCGCTCTATGTGGGTGATCCGGGCGTGGGCAAGACCGCGATCGCCGAAGGGCTCGCGCGCAAGATCATCGAAGGCGATGTGCCCGATGTGCTGAAGCCTGCCGTCATCTATTCGCTCGACATGGGCGCGCTCCTCGCGGGCACGCGCTATCGCGGCGATTTCGAGGAGCGGCTGAAGCAGGTCGTGACCGAGCTTGAAAAGCTCCCGCATGCGATCCTCTTCATCGACGAAATCCACACGGTGATCGGCGCGGGCGCCACCTCGGGCGGTGCCATGGATGCCTCGAACCTGCTGAAACCCGCGCTGTCGGGCGGCACGATCCGCTGCATCGGCTCAACCACCTACAAGGAATTCCGCAACCATTTCGAAAAGGATCGCGCGCTGCTGCGCCGCTTCCAGAAGATCGACGTGAACGAACCCACGATCGAGGATACGATCAAGATCCTCACGGGGCTGCGGACCGCGTTCGAGGAACATCACCACGTCAAATACACGCCCGATGCGATCAAATCGGCGGTCGAGCTTTCGGCGCGCTACATCAACGATCGCAAGCTGCCCGACAAGGCAATCGACGTGATCGACGAGGTCGGCGCGATGCAGATGCTCGTGCCCCCGTCGAAGCGCAAGAAAACGATCACCCCCAAGGAAATCGAGGCCGTGGTGGCAACGATCGCGCGCATCCCGCCCAAATCGGTTTCGACCGACGACAAGGCGACGCTGGCCAGCCTCGACACCGATCTCAAGCGCGTCGTGTTCGGCCAGAACAAGGCGATCGAAGTGCTCTCCTCGGCGATCAAGCTCAGCCGCGCGGGCCTCCGCGATCCCGACAAGCCGATCGGCAACTATCTCTTCTCCGGCCCCACCGGCGTCGGCAAGACCGAGGTTGCGCGCCAGCTTGCGTCGATCATGGGCATTCCGCTCCAGCGCTTCGACATGTCCGAATATATGGAACGCCACAGCGTTTCGCGGCTGATTGGCGCGCCTCCGGGCTATGTCGGCTATGATCAGGGCGGCCTGCTCACCGATGCGGTCGATCAGCAGCCGCACTGCGTCCTGCTCCTCGACGAAATCGAAAAGGCGCACCCCGATCTGTTCAACATCCTGTTGCAGGTGATGGACAACGGCAAGCTCACCGACCACCACGGCAAGACGGTCGATTTCCGCAACGTCGTGCTGATCATGACGACCAATGCCGGCGCGTCGGACATGGCGAGCGAGGGCATCGGCTTCGGCAATATCTCGAAGGAAGACGCCAGCGAAGAAGCGGTGAAGCGGATGTTCACCCCCGAATTCCGCAACCGTCTCGATGCGATCGTGCCCTTCGGCTATCTGCCGCCCGAAGTCGTCAGCCGCGTGGTCGAAAAGTTCATCCTTCAGCTCGAACTGCAGTTGGCGGATCGCGGCGTCCACATCACGCTCGACGACGATGCCAAGAAATGGCTCACCGACAAGGGCTATGACAAGCTCTACGGTGCCCGCCCGATGGGCCGCCTGATCCAGGAAAAGATCAAGCAGCCGCTCGCCGAGGAACTGCTCTTCGGCAAGCTCGTCCATGGCGGCGAGGTCCGCGTCCATATGAAGGACGATGCGATGGCCTTCGAGGTGACGCCCGCCGCGCCCAAAAAGCCCAAAAAGGGCGGCGACAAAAAGATCGTTCCGGCCGCCAAGGCCTGATCCAACCGAACCCAAGCAGAACGGGGAGCTTTTTGCTCCCCGTTTTTTTGTCTGCGCTACGCCGCCCGCTCGTTCGTCTTTGCGTCGGCCAGCGGTGCGGGGCGCCCGAACAGATAGCCCTGCGCCTCGTCGCATCCTTCGGATTGCAATAGCCTGAGTTGCTCCTCGGATTCGAGCCCTTCGGCCAGCACCGGCATATCAAGGCTCCGCCCCAGCGCCAGCACCGCGCGAATGATCGCCCGGGCCTGATGGTTCGTGTCCGAATCCAGCAGGAACGACTTGTCGATCTTGATCTTGTCGAACGGGAAGGAATTGAGCGTGTCGAGCGACGAATAGCCGGTGCCAAAATCATCGATCGCGATGCTGACACCCAGCGCCTTGATTTCGCGCAACAGATGCAACGCGCGCTCCTTGTCGCTCACGATCGCGGTTTCGGTGATTTCCAGCTCCAGTCGGTCGGCCGAGAGCCCGGTTTCGGCAAGCGTGCGCGCAACGATGCCGACGATATCGCCATGCATCAGTTGCACCGGGGACAGGTTGACCGCCACCTTGCGCGGCGGGCACCACTGCGCGGCATCCGCACAGGCTGTCCGTAAGACCCATTCGCCGATCTTCAGGATCTCGCCGGTTTCCTCAGCAATCGGAATGAAGTCGGCGGGGGCAATCGCCCCGCGCTCCGGGTGGGTCCAGCGCAGCAGCGCTTCATACCCGATTACCTCGCCGGTGCGGATCGACTTCTGCACCTGATAGGCCAGCGCCAGCTGGTCGCCCGAAATGGCATCGCGCAGATCATGCGCCAATTGGCGCCGCGCGCGCGCGCTTTCGTCCATGCCCTTTTCGTAAAAGCACACCTGGTGCCCCACCATGTTCTTGGCCCGGTACATTGCAAGATCGGCGTTGTTGAGCACCTGCTCGGCGGAGTCGCCGTCGGCAGGGTAAATGGCAACGCCGATGCTCGCCCCCGGCGCCAGCCCGCCATCGCTCAGATCGAGCGCTTCGGTCAGGCATGCCTCCATGCGGAAGACGAATTCCTCCAGCTCGGCCATGTCGGCACATTGCTTGAACCCGGCAAATTCGTCGCCACCCAGCCGCGCGAGCATTTCACCATCGGCCTGTCGTTCGCACATCCGTGCCGCCAGTTGCTGGAGCACCTCGTCCCCCACCGCATGGCCGCGCGTGTCGTTGATCTCCTTGAACCGGTCCAGATCGATCGCAATCACGCCCACCTTGCGCGCGCCCAGCGCAGCGCGGTCCAGCTCGTCGCCCAGCCGTTCGTTGAAATGGATGCGGTTGGGCAGGCCGGTCAGCCCATCATGCATCGCCATATGCTTGATACGCGCTTCCGCCCGCTGCCTTTCGGTGATGTCCTCCGAAGTCGAAACCCAGCCGCCGCCCGGCATCGGACGGCTTGTGATGGAAATCATCAGATCCTCGAATTCGAGAACGACGGGCGGGCAACTGGCAGAAGCCACGCTCCAGTCGATCTCACTCAGC
Organism: Sphingomonas sp. C3-2; assembly: GCF_033025475.1. NCBI lineage: Bacteria > Pseudomonadati > Pseudomonadota > Alphaproteobacteria > Sphingomonadales > Sphingomonadaceae > Sphingomonas > Sphingomonas sp. C3-2. The sequence goes on along the minus strand of NZ_CP130322.1, from coordinate 3,162,812 downwards.
ATCGTCTCGATCCGCTCGGGCGCCGCATCCTTGCCACTCCGCGCCTTCAAGGCGGCCGTGGTCAATTCCTTCATGCCAATGCCCGGCGCGCATATTCCTTCGGGCAGCCCCCAAAGCTCGCCGAAGCGCGAATTGGCGAGGACCAGACGTTGCTCGGCATCGAACATGCAGAGCCCCTGATGCATGTTCGAAAGCGCGGCATCCAGCTTCGCGGTCAGCGCCGCCAGTTCATCCTGCGCCTCCTTCTCCCGGCTCATGTCGCGCGTGATCTTGGCAAAACCGCAAAAATCACCGAACTCATCGACGACCTTCTCGATCGTCACATGCGCCCAGAACCGGCTGCCGTCCTTGCGCACGCGCCAGCCTTCGGCGACGAATTTTCCCTGCTCCAGTGCGGTTGCCAGTGCGCGTTCCGGGGCTCCGGCGTCGCGGTCCGCTTCGCAATAGAAACGGTGCAACGGCTGCCCGACGACTTCCGCCCGGCGATATCCCTTCAACCGCGCAGCCCCCGCATTCCAGCTCGCGATCGTGCCATCGGCATGCAGCATGTACAGCGCACAGTCGGTAATCCCCTGCACCAGAATGCGGAACTGCCGCTCGCTCTCCCGGATGGCACCCTCTGCACGGCGAATAACCGTCGTGATCACCATGCACAGCGCGGTAATACCAAGCGCCGCCAGTGCAATCGCGCCCGCCAAGGCGGGGGAAGACAGAAGGAGCGTATCGGCGCCCTCGGCATCATGCGGTATCAAGGCGACACTCGCCATCCCCACGAAATGCAACATCAGCACGGCAAGCGTCAGCAGCACACCTGCGGCAATCCCTGCACCACGCCGGTTGGACATCACCGTAAGCCGAAGGCCGGCTATCGTTGGCACAATGGCTAGGACAATGGACACCTCGACCAGCCCGGCGTGCCACTCCAGCGCGCCGGATGCGCCGAGCGCCATCATCCCCAGATAATGCATCGCGGCAATGCCACCGCCGACCAGCACCGCGCCGATGACGGCCCCCGTCATGGCCCGCTTGCGAACGGCAACGCCGAACCCCAGCGCCATCATCGCGATCGCCACCGCAAGCGAGGCGATCGTAAAGTCGACCGTATAACCGACCGCGAAACCGGGATCATAGCCGAGCATCGCCACAAAATGCGTTGCCCACACGCCAACCCCTGTCGCCAGACCAGCAGTCATGACCCAGCGCCCTTGTTCCATTGGGCGCGCCGCACAGGCCTGCCGCAACAGCAACACTGCGGAAAATGTCGACGCGATGCACATCAGTCCGGCAAGAAGAACCAGGCGCCAGTCATGCTGATAGATCATATGATGAAGCGTCATCACGCTGCGCCCTCCGGCCCATGACGCGGCCTTCTTGCGTCAGCTACGCGGCAGCGCCCCCAACGGCGGCCTGAACAAACCATTTTACCCACAACCGATATGCACCCGCTTTTGGTGCGGCAGCATCGTTTCAATGCCCAATGAACATTCAGAATTCTGCTACACACATGTTATTAGGGGCCCTATTGGGTGATAGGTTAACAACCAAATAAACTTGAATAATGACAGTGCGCCAACAGGTGCGCCACGTCGTCGCGCGGTGGAACGCTCTGGTCGAAATCCCGCTTTCGGCCTCTATCATTCTGTGCCAGTCTCACGCCTCGCTTGATTGCTTCCAACAAGACAGCAGCAGGGGATTGGCCGATGAACAGGCAGACAATCCGTGCCCGCGCGATTGCGCTTTATGACCGCTTTACCCATGAGCATCTCGACCGAAGGGCCTTCATGGCCGAACTCGTCGCCCTCGCCGGCAGTGCCGCCGGGGCGAATGCGTTGCTCACCTCCATCGCCGCCGATCCGGCACGCGCCGCGCTCACCGCGCCCGACGACAAGCGGCTTGTGATCCGCAAGGGCCCCTACGCCCTTCCCGGCCATGATGGCGAGATGAAGGGGTATTTCGCCTCCCCCAGGGTCAAGGGCAAGAAACTGCCCGCCGTCATGGTCATCCACGAAAATCGCGGGCTGAACGCGCATATCGAGGATGTCGCCCGCCGCCTCGCGCTGGATGGCTTTTTCGTCTGCGCACCCGACTTCCTGTCGATCAAGGGAGGCACCCCGCCCGATGAGGATCATGCCCGCGCGCTGATTGCCGAGCTTCATTATCCCGATGTCGTCGCGCAGGCGATCGGAACGCTCGCCCGCCTGAAAAAGCTCGACAACACCAATGGCAAGGCCGGGCTGATCGGCTTTTGCTGGGGCGGCGCGCTGGTCGACCGTGTGTTGATCGCGCCAGACAGCCCGGCCGATGCGGGCGTTTCCTATTATGGCATGGCCCCCTCGCCGGAGGATGCACCGAAACTGCGTGCACCGCTGCTCATGCATTTGGCGGGCAACGACAGCCGCGTGAACGCAACCGCCACCCCCTGGGCCGAAGCGCTGAAGCGCGCCGGCAAGCCCGCCGAGGCCTACACCTATCCGGGCGTCGATCATGCCTTCAACAATGACAGTTCAGCCGCACGCTACAACAAAGCCGCCGCCGATCTCGCCTGGGACCGCACGATCGCATTCCTCAAGAAATATCTAGCCGAATAAAGCGTATCTCCGCTCCACTGCACCGACACCAAGGAGAGGCCCGTGACCAAGGATCTTGTTTTCTACACCAACCCCATGTCGCGCGGCCGCATCGCGCGCTGGATGCTCGAGGAAACCGGCGCCCCCTATCGCACCGAACTCGTCGCTTATGGCGAGCAGATGAAGTCACCGGGCTATCTGGCGGTCAATCCGATGGGAAAGGTGCCCGCCATTCGCCACGGCGACACGGTGGTCACCGAATGCGCGGCGATCTGCGCCTATCTGGCCGATGCTTTTCCCAAGGCCGGGTTGGCGCCTCCGAGCGACGATCGCGGCGCCTATTATCGCTGGCTGTTCTTTGCCGCCGGCCCGCTCGAAGCCGCGATCATGGATCGCCAACTCGGCGTGGAACTGCCTGCCGAAAAGCAGATGATGGCGGGCTATGGCAGCTATGACATGGCGGTCGACACGCTGGAAAAGGCGGTGGACGGCTGGGAATATGTGACCGGCGATCGCTTCACCGCCGCCGACGTCTATGTCGGCTCGCACGTCATGTGGGGCACCCAGTTCGGCACCTTGCCCAAGCGCCCCGCATTCGAGGCCTATGCTGCCCGGCTCGCAGGCCGCCCTGCCTATCAGCGCGCAAGCGAACTCGATGACGAAGCGGGCAAGGCGATGCCTCACCCCTCCGCCGCCGGGTGACACGGCAATAGATGGCGCACAAAAAAGGGGCCCGGTGGATGATCCACCGGGCCCCGATTTTTTACCTGTTCAGTCTTGCGCTTAGTCGCGGCTGCCCATGAAGCTGAGCAGGAACTGGAACATGTTGACGAAATCGAGATAGAGCGACAGCGCGCCCATAATCACCGTCTTGCCCACCATGTCCGTGCCCGCAACATAGGCATACATGCTCTTGATGCGCTGCGTGTCATAGGCGGTCAGGCCCGCGAACAGCAGCACGCCGACCGCGCTGATCACGAGGGTCAGCGTGCCCGACTTCAGGAAGATGTTGAGAACCGACGCCACAAGCAAGCCAACCACACCCATGATCAGGAAGGTGCCGAAAGCCGACAGGTCCTTCTTGGTGGTGTAGCCGAACAGGCTAAGGCCAACGAACGCCGCCGCCGTCGCGAAGAAGGTCTGCGCGATCGACGTTCCCGTGAAGACGAGGAAGATCGACGACATCGAAAGGCCCATCACCACTGCGAACGCCCAGAACAGGCCCTGCGCAGCCGCAGTCGAAAGGCGGTTGATGCCAAAGCTCAGCACCATCACGAAACCCAGCGGCGCGAGCATGATCACCCAGCGCAGCGGGGTGGTCAGCACCTGGGCCGCAAGGCCCGAATTGGCGAAGAGCAGCGCGACGACACCCGTCAGCAGCACGCCCGAAGCCATATAGTTGTAAACCGACAGCATATAGGACCGCAGCCCCGCATCGAATGCGGCATCGCGCGTTCCCGCTTGTGACGGGTACGGCGCGGCTGTCGTCCGGGGATCAGACCAGTTAGCCATTAAAAATTCTCCTTTGTCCGGCCCGATAGCCGGAATGTCCTGAATATCGGTTGAATCCGGTGTTGTTTCAAGGAAAACCGGACAAGCACTCAACCAAATCTTTTGTTACAAATTGTTGCTATGCACCGTCTCTTCGTCGCCCTTCGTCCTCCTGCGGCCATTCGCAGGCAGTTGCTCGACTTGATGGGCGGCGTCCGCGGCGCGCGCTGGCAGGACGACGAACAACTGCATATTACGCTGCGTTTCATCGGCGAGGTCGAGGGCCCGGTGGCAGAGGATATCGCCACCGCGCTCGCCCAGGTCGGCGGCCCGCCGATCGACTGCACGCTCGACAGCATCGGCACCTTCGATCGCAAGGGCAGGATCGACACGCTCTGGGCTGGCCTTACCCCGCATGACGCACTGGCCACGCTGCACAAAAAGGTCGATCAGGCCATCCACCGCGTCGGCCTGCCGCGCGAAGGGCGCGCCTATCTGCCCCATATCACGCTCGCGCGGTTCGGCCGCCATGCCGACAATATCGATCTCCACGGCTTTGCCGAACGGCATGGCGGGCTTTCCAGCCCGCGCTTCACCATGGCGCACTTCACGCTGTTCGAATCCCGCACCAGCCACGAAGGCGCGCGTTACGAGGCGATTGCGCGCTATCCGCTCAACGACTGATCAGTTCGGCAAGCCCCTTCGCGCCCTCCGTCACTTCGGCCCACGTGATGTCGAACCCAGCGTCGTCGCCATAATAAGGGTCGGCCACCGGTTGCCCCGCCCGGCCCGGAACATGGTCCAGCAACAGGCTCAGTTCTGCGGTCGCATCATCGGGGCGCAGCGCCTCCAGATCGGCATAATTGTTCGTGTCGAGCGCGATGATGTGATCGAAGCGGGTGAAATCCGCGGCGCATACCTGGCGCGCGCCATAGCTCGAAATATCCACGCCGTTGCGCAGCGCCACCGCCTGCGCGCGCGGATCGGGCGCCTTTCCGATATGCCAGTCGCTCGTTCCGGCGGAATCAACCTCGATCTCCAGCCCCCGCCGCGCCGCCTCGGCCCGCAACGCCGCCTCGGCAAGCGGAGACCGGCAGATATTGCCCAAGCACACAAACAACACGCTTTTCGTCACGATCTTCTTCATCCCTGATATGCATACGGCGCGGCTGTTCAGGCCGCGCCGCAACCTCGTCTCAATGAAAAATTCAGCCTGCCGTAAATACGCCGCAGGCGATGCGCCCGCCGCTATTTCCCGCAGGGTCGGTCATCATATCGTCCGGCCCGGCATGGACCACGAATGCCGCACCATCGGCATCCAGCAAGCCGCCGTTACCGTCCAGCTTCGCGCCGTGCAGATCGACGGTGAAGGATCCGCGGCCATCGGTGCCGATCAGCAAATTGGGCAGATCGCCGGCATGCGGGCCTTGCGGGTTCTGGGTGCCGTGCTGGCGGGCAGCCGGGTTCCAGTGGCCGCCCGCGCTCGCGAAATCGGGCGCATCGCAGCGGCCGGTAGTGTGGATATGAACGCCGTGCGCGCCTGCCGGAAGGCCAGAACCATTGACGGTCAGCTTCAGCCCTTGCGTCGTCGCCTCGGCAACCACATCGCCGCGCGCCTCACCGGCCGCGCTCAGCAATTGGGTACGCACCATTGTCGGCCCCACAGGCGCCGCCGTATCGGTTCCGGCGTCGCTTGTGGTGGCGCAGGCGGAAAGGCCAAAAGCGGCAGGCAGTATCACCCCGATGATCAACGGTTTGATTAGCTCTTTCGGCATCTTTCGCTCCTTCGCGGCATCAATTATGCCATCCCTGTTCGGAATGGCGGAAAACACTCCCTAACATCCGGACAGTACAGATCAAATTGCAAGACACGGCAAAGGGGAAATCACGATATGGCAACGCTCGTCACGGGAGCAGCCGGCTTCATCGGCTATCATGTTTCCCGTGCGCTGATGAATCGCGGCGAAACGGTAATCGGGATCGACAATATCAACGATTACTATACGCCCCGGCTCAAGGAAGATCGCATCGCCGATCTCGGCCAGATCAACAACGGCGCATTTTCATTCGTTCGCGCCGATTTTGCCGACCATGAAGCGCTCGACCGCGCGCTCGAAAATACCGCCTTCGACCGCATCATCCATCTCGGCGCGCAACCCGGCGTGCGCTATTCGCTCGAAAACCCCCGCGCCTATGTCCAGTCCAATCTGGTCGGCCATCTCAACATGATGGAACTCGCGCGCGGGCGCGGCACCCGGCACTTCGTCTATGCCTCGTCCTCGTCGGTCTATGGCAACAATGAAAGCCTGCCCTTCCGCGTCGAGGACCGGGTCGATCACCCCATTTCGCTCTACGCCGCCACCAAGAAGGCGGATGAACTGATGAGCGACACCTATGCCCATCTTTATCGCATCCCGATGACCGGTCTGCGTTTCTTCACGGTCTATGGGCCTTGGGGCCGGCCGGACATGGCGCCCTGGATCTTCACGCGAAAGATCTTCGCGGGGGAAACGATCCAGATCTTCAATCACGGCGATATGCGGCGCGACTTCACCTTTATCGACGATATCGTCGCGGGCATCGTCGCCTGCCTAGACAATCCTCCGCCCGATGACGGCCTTGAAAAGGCGGGTGGCAGCAAGGCACCGCACCGCCTCTATAATATCGGCAATAATCGTTCGGAAGAATTGCTTCGCTTTCTCGAAGTGATCGAGCAGGCCTGTGGCAGGAAAGCCATTACCGAGATGATGCCGATCCAGCCGGGGGACGTGAAGGATACCTTCGCTGATATCAGCGCAATCGAACGCGATCTGGGCTACGCGCCCACCACGCCGATCGATATCGGCCTTCCCCGCTTCGTCGACTGGTTCCGCGCCTATCACCAGATCGGCTGACCCGCCACCTGCAAGGATCGCTCCGCCGGGCAGAAATGTCCGGCGGGTTCAGCCCGTCGCCAGAAACCAGCTTTCGGCCCCTTCCAGGCAGATGGCGGTCAGCCGTCCGCTGGCATAGGCGCCGGTATCGATCCCGATCCGATTGTTCCGCCGGTCCACTTCATCGGTGATGCTGTGGCCATGGATCACCACCCGGCCAAACGCCCCCTGATGGCGCAAGAATTCCTCGCGTATCCAGCGCAGATCCGATGGCTTCTGGTCATTCAGCGCCACACCGGGCCGAACCCCCGCATGAACAAAGACATAATCGCCCATTTCGATCATGTCTTCGCAACTTTCCAGAAAGGTCAGGTGCGCCGCCGGCACGCGCTCGCCAAAAATGCGGGCGAGTTCCTCATAATCCAGTTCATCATATTCACGGTCCGTCACGCCGTAACTGGCAAGCGTCTTGCGCCCGCCAATGCGGATCAGGAACTTGGTCGCCTTGGCGTCCCCCCGCGCGGCCTTGAGGAAAACCTCCTCATGATTGCCCTGCAAGCAGCGAAACTTGCGCCCGCTGGCCTTCAGCGCGATCGCGCGCGACACAACCCCCGCCGAATCCTCGCCGCGATCAACCAGATCCCCGAGCAGAATCAGATGGGTTTCCGCACACCCGCGCGCCGCATCGTCAATTTCGATCTTCGCCAGCAGCTCGTCAAACAGGTCCAGCCGCCCATGAATATCCCCAATCGCATAAACGCGCTGCCCCGGCGGAAGCACGGGATCGGCCGCGCGGCGGCGGGATACGAGACGGGATAATGTTGCCAGTACCATATACGCGGTGAACCACAGCTTGAATGAGACGCGCTATATAGCCACGCAATCGCGATTGCGCACCCCCGTTTCGCGACAGCCTGTCTAAGCACCCATCCCAAATTTAACTCTAGATTAGCAATTTTTACTTACACATTGGAATGTAATCGGGATGAAATTCACCCCGCATGCGTTGCAACTTCATCACATCTCATCAATGAAAGATGCATATACCCCAAAAAAGACGGTCAAATGCGCAAAACGTCAATTTCCGTGGGTTGTCAGCAATGCTGCACTGTGTCATCGTTTATGGGAGTGTTGGAAGAGCCTGTAACTGTAAGGAGCTAAATATGCGTCTCGGTAAAATCTCGATGGCAGCCGCTATCGCGCTCGCCATGTCGAGCACCCCCGTCCTCGCTCAGGCCGCTTCGTCGGCTTCGAAGCTTTCGGTTGCCAAGTCGGCTCGCGCCGGCGCTTCGGCAGCCAACAAGAACGAAGCTGCTGGCGGCGGCGTGATCCTCGGCATTCTCGCAGCAGCAGCTGTGATCGCCGGTATCGTGATCATCGCTGACGGCGACGACAAGCCCTCCAGCAACTAAGCTGTAGCGCTTTTCGCTAAAGAGAAATGGCGGCCTTCGGGCCGCCATTTTTTTTGCCCATCCAACGTGAAAGCCCACTGACAGCCGAACCAGACGGCAAGGCATCGACGCCGCGGGCGGGACGGCGCACCACCAGGTACCGCCAACGGCTCCCCCCTCCCATGAAACGCAATCGACCGGATCGAACGCGCCGCGCTGAACCATGGCGGCAGTCGCAAAACCCTGTCTGTCGCGCACAAAAAAAGAGGCCGACCAAATGGCCGACCTCTAATTTCGTGCGTTGTGTGGCCCCGAAGGGCCACACGCCACTTACATGCCCGAGCCGGGACCGTAAGTGATTTCCACGCGACGGTTCTGCAGTTCGCGAACACCATCGGCGGTATCGACGCGCGGGCGGCTTTCGCCGAACGCTTCGGTCGAGATGACGCCCGAAGGGATACCCTTCGATTCAAGGTACGAACGCACCGCGTCGTTACGACGCTGCGACAGACCGACGTTGTACTGGGCTGCGCCCGACTTGTCGGCGTGACCTGCCAGCATGACCTGCGCGTTGCCGCAATCCTGATACGCGGTAACCGCGTTGTCGAGGATCGACGCTGCTTCCGGCGTGATGTTCGACTTATCCCAGTCGAAGAACACGATGTACGGCCCAGGCGTGCACACTGCCGGCGGCGGCGGCGGGGGCGGCGGGGGCGGGGGCGGCGGCGGCGGCGGCGGCGGCGGCGGCGGCGGAGCCGCTTCCTTACCACCGAAGTTGAAGATCAGGCTGCCGAGAAGGCTGTGCGAACGGAAGCGGGTGCTTACGTCGTCACCAACGCGGCTCACGAGATCAACATTGTCGGCGTTGAAGAAGCGATACTTCAGGCCAACGTCGATGTTGTCGGTCAGCGGAGCGCGAACGCCTGCGAGCACCTGCCATGCGAAGCCGGTGTCGGAATCGTTCAGGAAGTCGCTCGAGGTGGTGAGGCCGTAGCCGTCAGCCTTGACGCGTGCCACACCGACACCGCCGCCGACGAAGCCCTGCAGGCCCTCATCGTCACCGAAATCAAGCAGACCGTTGATCATGAAGCTGAGCGCAGTGCTCTTGCCGCCGACGGTTTCGTCAACGAGCGCACCTGCGGTGATGCTGTCGATCGCGGCCGTCTTGTAGCCGACTTCTGCTTCTGCACGGAAACCGCCAAAGTCGTAACCGACAATGCCGTCGAAATCCGCGCCGTAGTCGTGATCGACATTTGCAGCGTTGTTGATGCCGTCGATGTCGAGGTCCATGTCCTCAACAATCATCGCGCCGCCTTCAACGCCGACGTACCACGCATTATCGCGCGCCAGAGCGGGCGAGGCGATAGCCGTGGAGGCGAGTGCCATCGCTATGGCAAGCTTCCGCATAGTATTCCCCTTTCTTGGTTGTCACTCAGGACAGCGTTTCATTCCCTACTCAAAGCCTTGATCGCGCGCAAGCAGCAAACACCGGTAACTGTTGCCAAAATGCCGCACTAATCACTCATTGAGCACGCCCAAAAAAACCCGGCTTCGTCGATATTGTTCCGCAAATTCTGTTATCATTGCGAAATTAATCCATGCGTCCGAAGGGCCGCGAGGATCGCGGACACACCCGCCCGGGCAACATCGTCGACAACCGCCCCGCCCACCGGATCAGCAATCCCCGCCTGCCGCGCACCCACCACCTGTTCGCCATCGAGATGCAACGCGACACCGCGAAGCAAACCCAGTTCCCAGCCCGCACCATATCGCATCGCCCAATGGCCATCGGCGCGGCTCCATGCTGCAAACCCTTCAAAGTTTTTGAAAAAGCGCCACCCACCATCGGTCCAAAGCGCAACCTCGCCGGCATGGCCCTGCCATGCATCCTGCGGTGCGGCACCGATGATCCACCCCTGCCCCGGTTCCGGGTTCGCGGGCGGAACATCGAGTCCGATTGCCTCGACAACAGGGGCCAGCAGAAAGTCGATCCGGGCCAGGGCCTCGTTGTGCGAAAGCTCCTTCTGCGCCTGCCCCGCCGCAAGCAAAGGCAGATGATGTCGAGAAGTCGTTGGAAATGCCATGACCCTATTACTCCTAAATCGCCGGGATCGGAAAAATTGCGGATAGAGAGGCGGCCAATGTTCCGAGCTGCATTACTTCGACGATCAACTCCGATTCGTCGTCGCGGTCTTGCAACTCGAGTGCACGGGGATACGTCCACTGCGGAGTCGCGGTCTCGGCGCTGCGCACCACAGCCCCGTCGCGACGGACGACAATCCGGTAAAGTTCGCGTTCCTCACCCAATGGCACCTCGATGCCATCGGCCCAGCGCCACCCCATCCTGCTCCGCCGGGTCCAGCGCAGCGCGATGTCGTCATTGGCCAGTCGCTCGCCGGTAATGGCCACCGGCATGGGCGGTGCAACGGACTGCCCGGTGACAAGCGCCTCGGCGGTTGCGGCGACATGATCCCCCACCCCGCTCGCCAGCACCCGCGCCGATGTTCCCAATGCCGAGACCGGCACATCGATCGCGCGGATCGTCTCGGCCTCGATCCGGACGAACCGTTCGCCCGCGCCGTGGTCTGCCACCGCGCATTCGCTGCCCCGACGCCCGCGCAGCAAATGACTGAGGCGGTAGCGGCCGTTGCCCAACGCCTCCGCCCGGCCGAACTGGATCAGCTCATCGCCGATCAACGCAAGGTTGGCGCCCGCCGCCAATTGCCCGTCATCGGCATCGAAAAGCGCCATCTCCTCGTGCAGCAACGCCACATCCGCGCTGTTCCGATCATCGAACAGAAACGGCGTACCAATCGCCAGCGGCGTCACCGTCTCCCCCATCGTCGCCGGTGCGGTGGTCATCCCCGGTTCGTTCCAGCTCATGCCAGCATCAAGGCTCAGTGACAGCGCCGCCCGGCGCCATCCCGGCAACGCGCCCGCCGCCGCCACGCACAATTGCGGCGTTCGCAGTGGTTCGTCGCCCAGTCCGGGCAATTCAAAGGCGTGGATCACCGTCGGCCCATGCACGCGGTCCACCTCGCCCACCGCGCGGCCTGGTTCGGCAGGCAGAGCAACCTGCGCCTCCGCCCGCACGCGCGACAGGCTGACACGGAGCACCATCTGCTCGAGCAACACCTCTTCCACCCGCCACAGCCCCAGCTCGCCATCGATCCGCACCAAAGCCGCAGGCCCAATGCCGATATGGCGCCAGGGCAGGAACAGCGTCCGCCGTCCGCGCGCAGACCAGGCGCGGGAAAGATTGTCCTCCGCGATCGCCTTGGCCTCGCCCGCGCTCAGCGCTGCGGGAAGCTCGATCCGCTCGACCAGCCGGCCCGCCCCCGGGCGCCGCGCGCTGTGCAGCCCCGCCTGATAATCGCGCGCGGGCTCATAATAGCTGAGCGCAATCTCCACCGGCGCGGCCATTGCTGCCGCCAGCCGCATATCGCGCACGGCATCGCGGCTCGCCCAGCGCGTCGCGCCCAATTCTGCACCCCGCACAGTCACCGGCTCCGCATCGCTGCCCGCCAGAACCAGCCGTTCGCCATCGTCGCCCAGCGCCAACGGTGCGGCGCGCGCAAGTATCTCCACCGCGCCGCGCACGCTGTCGCCCGAAGCCGCATAACCGCCCAGCAGGCGCCCCGATGCGCCGGTCACATCGCCGTCGCTCAGTACATCCGCGATCGTTCCGATGCCGACCGCCCCCTCATCGGCCTCCACCTCAAAGGTCAGCATGGGTATGCGGTTGCCATAATCGCCGAGCTGGAAATGCTCGAACACGGCATAGGCGATACCGCGATAGGCGGGCGTCCGCCCCACCCCCTCGATCGCCGCGATCAGCGGGTCTGGCGCCTGATCCTCGTCCCCGTCATGAAAACGAAAGCCTGTCTCGGTCTTGAAATCGCCCCCCGCGCCGCGCAGCAGCTTGCCGTCCGCCCATATCCGACGAATGCGGCGGACGCGCCGCGCCGACAGCGCCACGGCAAAGCTCGTCGAATAGCTATAGCTCGTCGTCCGGGGTCGCCCCTTGCCCCCGCCGCTCGTTTCGCGCCGTTCGACCAGATCGGTCGCCCAGATCACCGTTCCCGCCACGCGCATCGTTCCGAACAGGCGCGGAATGGGCGTGCCATAGGTCGATGTCTGCACCGCCAGATCGCCCAGCCGGGGCCCCTGCCGGCCCTTGGGCGCAAAAAGCAGCCGCTGGTCGATCTGCTGGCCGATGATCGCGCCCACCGCCGCGCCGATCTGGCCGCCCACCACCGCGCCCGCCACGGTCAGCACCAATGTTGCCATCTCTCTCCTCCCGCCAAAAGCCGATCACCGGCCAGGGCAGCATCCCCGGCTGCTCCACCACGCGGCGCAGCGCCGCATCGGCATGGACGAACCCCGTCGCCGTCAGGATCGCCAGATGAAATTGCACCGGCCCCGCCTCCACCAGCGCCACATCGCCCGCGCGTGGCCAATCCGTGGGGGCAAGCCCGGCGCCAGTGAGCATGGCGCTCCAATGCCCGGCGCTTCCGCCGCGCATCGCATAGCCGTGCGGGGCCCCATCGCGCCGCCCATGCGCCGCCAGCGCCAACCCCACACAATCGAGCCCCGTCGCCGGATCACGTCCATGCAATCGGAAACGACAGCCGATCAGAGCGCGCGCCGCGGCCGCCACGTCAGCCACCGGGATAACGCGTCAGCAGGTCGTTGCCCGGCAGATGCGGCTCGCCGCGAAAATTCACGCCATTGCCAAAGCGCCCGGTGCAGGTGGCAAAGCGCTTGTCGCAGCCTTCGACAATCTCCACCCGGTCCCCGGCAGCGGGCGCAAAGGCGGGCGGATCACGCAACCAGATCTCAGCCCCCGCCGATGCCATGATCGCGCCCGTAAGCCCGCTATTGCGCCCGCGCACCCAGCGCAACACGCCGCCGCCATAGGCATTGGCGGATGGCTCGGCGGTATCGAGCACCAGCCGCTCCTCCTCCGCCGCGACCAGCCTTGCGAACCGCCGCCGCCCCGCCAGATCGATCCGACACCGAGGCCCGCCCAATTCGGCGCGACATTCGGGCGCGGTCAGTTCCACCACCGCACGCTCCAATGTCGCGGTCGGCCCGCGCAGCTCGGCCGAAAACGCATCGTCCGACAATTCCACCGTACCAAGCTCGCCGCGCGCCAGCGGCACCATCTCGTCCGGCGCCGTCCAATCGACCGCGAACAGCCGCAACGCCGCTCCGTCCCAGCGTCCTGCCGATAGATCGGCCTCGCTGATCGCGTCATCGGCCAGCGCGCCGCGCACATCCATGCTGTCGGCGTCGAACCCCGCGCTTCGATGGATCGCGGATGGCAGCATGCCCGGCGCCGCGCGGTAGCTGATGCCGCCGATCATCAGATCGCGGTCATGGCTGGTAAAACCCAGCGTCACTCCGTCGCGCCGGTCGAGCCGCCAGCAAAAGGCCAATGTCGTCACCGTCCCTTCGAAAAAGCGGCTCACCGCCCGTCCTCGCGGATCTCGATCAACGGCACCGACACCACCTCGCCCGCCAGAAACGTCGCGCGGGTCACCTCCAGCCGGTCCTCGGCAAAGCGAACCGGCACATCGAACAGATATCCCGCCGTCACCAGCGCGCCTTCGGCGGGCGGCGTATCGAACACCAATGTCCCGCCCTGCAGAGTCCAGCCCGCAGCCACCGCACCGTCCACCGCCACGATCACGCTGCCCGCCACCGGCCGGGTAATGTCGCGCAATTGCGGCTCGTCGCCTTCGCCATAATGTTTCACCAGCGGAAATTCGGCGGTGCGCCCATCGCCCATGCCGATCCGCTGGTCGAGCGGCCCCGGCACCCCGTTCATGCCGGACGAGCTGTAATCGAACGGATCGCGAAAGCGAAACCCGCGCGCCGCCCCTCGGCGGGCGCGGAAAAAGACGATGAGTTCGCCCATATCGGCCTCGGATCGCACGCCCGGCCCCGCATCGAACTGCATCCGCGCGTTTGCCCAATCGGCATTGCGCTGCTCATGGCCCGACGCCATCGTCACGATCGCGGTCGAAAAGCCGGGCGAAACGCTCGCCTCGCGCCCCAGCGCCAGCGGAAAATCGACATCGTCAAATGGCTGCACCCCTCGCTCCGCCTCGTCGAAATGGGTAAATCCGTCACGGATCACCTGCGGCAGCGCCCAGATGAAGGTCTCCGCCGTTCCCCGCCTGCGTGCGGCATCGGCGGCCGCGTCGATATGGCGCCACTGCGCCGCCTGATCCGCGCGCAGCACAAAGCCCGAAAAATAATGCTGCTCGGCGATCGGATAGCCCAGCCGCGCCGTTGCCACCGCCACGCCGCGCGCGGTGCCCGCCCGGTTGCCCTCGGTCACCCAATCATAATCTTCGAGCTGCAGCACATCGAAGGCCGGCCGCGCCCAGCCCATAGGCACATTGGCGCGCTTCACCTCGGGCGCGCGCGCATCGAGCACGCTGGGCAGATAGACGAGCAACAATGTCTCTGCCCCCGCCGGCCCTGCCTCATCGCGCGCCGCCGCCGCCAGCGCGGCGGTCGACGCCGCCAGCACCGCACCCGCGCGGTCGAGCATCGCCGTCTGCGCTGCATTCATGGCCGCGCCCACATCGCCAATCGACACCAGTTCCGCGCCGAATGCCGCCCGCGCCGCGTCGTCGTACAGGCAGATGCGCCCATCGGGCATCACCCACCACCAGGGCTCACCCACCTGAAAGCGCACCGCCTGCCCCGCATAGCGCGCAATCGCGACAAAGGCGCGCGCCACCGCCTGCAAATAGCCCATCGCCCCGCCCTGTGCAGGCGACAGCAAGGTCGATGGCGGCTCCCAGCCGGTCAGCGCGGGGGCTCCATCCTCGGCGCGCTGTTTCCAGTCGTTCCAGCAATGCGCGTCGAACAGCTCATAGGAAAGCGACAGGATCAGGCCAAACCCCAGCGCCTTGGCGCGGATCGCAAGGTCGCGGTGCCACGCCGCGCACGGCACATTCAGCGCGCCGCCCATCAGGCTGACATAATAGCCGCCATAAAGCGCCTCGAGCCGGAAATAATGGCTCATCCCGACATAATGGTTGATCGCCCCGCGATACCCCAGATGCAGCGCATTGCGCAGCATCCGCGCGGGCGTCAGGTGATAGCTGTCGTCATATCCGGTCGCGATCGACAGGCCATGCTCGGGCACCATCGCCTCGCCGATCGCCAGCACCGATCCCGCGCCGTCGCAGCGCATCTCGCTCAGTTCCACCCAGCCGGTCTGCGCAGCGGCCAGCGGCGCATCAGTCAGCGCATCGACATAGCCGGGCCCCACGATCGAAATAAACATCCGGTCGATATCGCCCGCCCATAGCGGGTCTGCCTCCCCCGGCAGCGCAAAGCCGCCCGCAAGCGTCCGGAAGTCGAGCGTAATCCGCGCATCGTCGGGCGCCCCTTCGGCATAGTTCCACAGCCGGACATACCAGGCGCGCGGATACCCCGCCGCATCGCGCCCCTCGATGGTCAGCGTCGGCCCGCCCACCGCATCCAGCGTGCGCAGCCCGTGCGAACGCCAGCGAAAGGAAAGCGTACAGCCCCTGAAGTCGCGCGCCGTCTCATAGGCCAGCAGCGGATGGTCCTCGCGGTCCTCCGCCGCCCAGATCAGCCCCGCCAGATCGTTCTTGCGGTAAAATACGGCATCGACGCGCAGTGCATCATGCGCCGTGGTCACCACCGAAGCCATCATCGGGCGGGGGAAGTTGACGGTCCAGAAGCGCGGGTCGAACCGTTTGATCCACCCGCTTTCCTGAACGGTACGCTTGTTGGCCAGCCAATATCCCATGGCTCACGCCTCCATCAGCGCGCCGCGCACCGCCCGCGCCACCTGCCGGGCCGATCGCGCCAGCGCCTGCGGTGCGTCCGCCCCGCTCCCTGCGTTGACGGTGATCGCCACGCGCACATCGCGTGCTGCGCCGCCCACCCCGGCTTCCACCCGCCCGCTGGCCGTTGGCACGAAAATCTCAGGCCCGCGTTCCCCCACACGGTAGGCGCGTCCCGGCGATACCGGCCCGCCGGTCGCCCGCCCCGGCGCGCCCGTCAGCGCGCCGATGATCGATGCGCCAAGCGATGCCAGCCCGCCGTTTTGCCCACCGCCGCCCAGGATCGCGCCGATCCCGCCGCGGATCGCGCCCGCCGCAATGTCGTTCATCACCACCAGCGCCACCCGGCGCAGATCGTCGAACCCCAGCTTGCCGGTGCGCAGCGCACGGAGCAGCGCGCCTTCGATCCGCTGCCCGGCCGCATCGGCACCCTGCGCCAGCGGCCCGTCCAATTGCGCGCGCATGTCCGCCACGTCGCGCTGAAACCCCTGGGTGTCGCCGCGCACGCTGACGATCAGCCGTTCGATTTCCTCATCCATCGGGAAACATCTCCATCAATTGGGTGATCGTCTGCGCATCGGGCGGCGTCCCCGCCGTGTCCCCACCGCCCGCCAGCGCCTCCAGCACCACCGCCAGTTCGGCGGGCGTGGCGCGCCAGAACTCGTCCGGCCGCCAGCCCAGCAACGCGCCGGCCAGCCCCGCCAGCCGCGCCGCGCTCTCGGCCAGCGTCGCGCTCATCGCCCCTGCAATATCTGGTGCAGCATCTGACGCAGAACGGGGCTTGCCGCCGCCAGCCCCGCCGCCGTCACCGCCTCGCCCAAAATATCACGGGTCAACCATTCGGGGCGGGCCATGATGCAGTGCCAGAACAGCCCCACCATTTCGGACAGCGAAAGCCCGCCCGCCGCCGCGCGTTCGACAAGCGCAAACAACGGCCCCAGTTCCCCCTCCGCCGCCACCAGCGCGGCAAAGCTCGGGCGCAGCACCAGCGTCTCGCCGCGTACGCGCAACGATGCCTCGCCGCGTACCGGGTTCGCGCTCATGCGCCCGTCACCGGGCCAGAGCTTTCCAGGCTGAGCGTGTAGCTGCGCTCGCCATTATAATCCCCGGCATAATCGAGCCGCGTCACCAGAAAGCGCCCCGCCATCTGCTCGCCGCTTTCAAAGTTCAGCGCATAATCGTCGATCACCCCGGCCAGCGCGTTCGCCTTCAGCCGCTGTTCGGCCGCCGATCCAGTAAAAATCCCCGCACCCGATACCGAAACCGAACGCACCCCCGCGCCCGACAAAAGCTCGCGCCACCCGCCTGAGTCTTTCGAGGTGATCTGAACCGCCTCGCCGTTCACCGACATCTGCGTCGTCCGCAGCCCGGCAACGGTCGCATAGACGATCGGATTTCCGCCATTCCCAATCTTCAAAAGAAAGGCGCTTCCCTTTTCCGCGGCCATGTATCACTCTCCCAACATCAGGATAAAAGGATTGGAATTCGCTATGTTTTCCGCTGTCCTCATCGCCCTCGCGCTGGCTGCCGGCGCCAACCCCACCGACGCGCCCCGCAAGGAATTCTCGCAGTGCATGGACAAGTTCGTGCGCAAGAGCCTCGACGCCAAAATGCCGGCCTCGTCGTTCGACAAGGGGCTTGCCCCGGCCTGTGCGGCTGCCGAAAACGCGCTGCGTCAGGCGTCGGTCAATTACGATGTGCAGGACGGGGTCGCCCGGCCCGAGGCCGAAAAATACATCAATGACGAGATCAGCGATCTGCAAACCAATGTGAAGGCGATGTACGCCCAATATCTCGAAACCGGCACCAAGCCCGATTGATCGGCCCCGCGCCGGCCATCACCCGCTGGCCAGCACGCGCACGCGATATTCGATCATCCCGGTCCAGCTGCGATCGCCCTCGCGCGTAATCCGGCTGCGCAGAAAGGCGATGCTCGCCACCCGCCATCCGTCCAGCTGGCGCCCCAGCCCGGCCAGCGCCTCCTCGGCTGCCGCCATCAACCGATAGAGCCGCGCCGGGCCATCGGCCGCATCCCGCACGCTGAGCGCAATCCGCACCTCGCGCCCGTCGGCATCCTTGGTGCCCCAGTCGCCCGACAGGCTTTCGCCGATCAGCGCATAGGGCGGCGTCGCGCGCACCGGGCGCATCAGGTGCACGCCGTTCACGCCCTCGCGAAACGGCGCATGGGCGTTGAGCGCATCGATCACCGCCGCCTCGACGGCCGCGTGCGCGTTCATCGGATCAGTCCCGCAATCCAGCGCAGGCGCGGGTCGTCGCGCATCCGGCGCCAGAGCGCCCGGCCCGCAATCCGCACGCCCCGCGTGTCCTCGCCGATCTCAAGGTCGGGAAAGGCCTGGCGGGCCGCCGCTGCCAGCCGCCTGCGCGTCGTCTCCGCCCCGCGCAGCGCGATGTCGCGCGCGCGCGCTTCGAGCCGTTCGAACATATTCCCTCCCCTCATCCCAGCCGCATCCGCCGCCATGGCCGCCACAGCGCGGTCACCGCCGCCGGAACGCCGCCATCGCCCCGATCATTCGCGCTCTGCGCCGCACGCCCCCGCGCGTCGAACAGATGCGCGCTCAGCCGCAATATCCCGTGGCGGATCGGCTCGGGCAGCGTGCCCCACTCGCTCGCCATCCCGGCGCTCAGCGTCACCCGCACGCGCCCGGCCGCCCCCGGCTGCGGCACCCGCACCCAGCCGTCACCGCCCGCGTCGATGTCGATGGCATAGGCGCCCACCGGCAACGCAAAGGCCGCCCCTTCGGCGGGCAGCCCCTCCACCCCGGTCACCGCGCGCACCGGGGTTGCCGCCAGCCGCGTCCATTCACGCCGCACGGGTACGATCTCGGTCAGCGTGCGCGTCAGCAAAACCTGCCCGGTAAAGCGCTCGCCCATCGCCATCGCCGCGCCGATCATCTCGCTCAGCGCGGCATCCTCGTCGGCTGTTTCGATCCGCAGATAGGCCCTGGCCGCCGCCAGCGCTTCGGGTGCCACCGCGCTCATCGGCGTGCCCCCGTGTTCAGCGCCACCATGCGTTCAGCAACACGCCCGTCGCTGAAGGTCACCCGGTTGACGATGCGATAGGTCTGGCCCACCCGGCCGCCCGAAATCGATGCGGCGGTCTGCCCCGGTTCGGCCTCGGCCGCCTGCGCGGTCATCCCGCCCGGCTCATTGGGGCTTACCCGCCACCGGCTTTCCGCAATCGTCGCGCCGCGCGCCAGCCGCGGGCTCCAGTCGATCGCATAACCGATCCGCGCCTGCGGCTCCTTCTGATATTGCCCCATCGCCCCCACCCGCAAAAATCATGAAAAAAGGGGCGCCCCCGCGATGGAGACGCCCCTTGCGCGCAACCCGCCCAAAGGCGCGGTTCAGCTCGCCGCGAACTTCATCAGCTTGATCGCCTCGCTGTTCGTCACCGCCCCGCCAACGCGGCGCGTGGCGTAGAAATGGACGAAGGGCTTGTTCGAATAGGGATCGCGCAGGATCTGCGTCGCCATGCGTTCAGCGATCAGATAGCCCGCCTTGAAGTTGCCGAACGCGATCGACAGGCTGTTCGCAGCGATGTCGGGCATGTCCTCGGCCTCCACCACCGGATAGCCAAGCAGCGTGTCCGCCCGCCCCTCGGCCAGCCCCGGCTGCCACAGGAACGCGCCGTTCGATGCCTTGAACTTGCGGATCGCCGACAGCGTCGCCGAATTCATGACGAACGCCGCCCCCTGCCGATACGGGGCGCGGAGCGCCTGAATCAGGTCGATCAGCCGATCCGCCGGGTTCTGCGCGGCAAAGCCGCCCGCCGCCCCGCTCGCCAGATACTGGATGGTGCCGAATGCCCGCGCACCGTCGGGTTCGTCGGTCACCGTGCCCGCCAGAAAGCCCTTGGGCTTGTTCACACCGTTGCCCGAAACGAACGCCGCGCCCTCGGCGCGTGCGAATTCCTGCACAATCTCGCCCGCCAGCCATTGCTCGACGTCGAACGCCGCATCGTCCAGCATCGCCTGGCTGGCCGCCGGATTGGCGTAAAGCTCGCCCATCGGCGGCGCCACCTCGGCAAAATCGGGCGTATCGGTTTCGGGGCGCCCCGCCACTTCGGCTACCCAGCCCGACGGCGTTCCGCCATGGCTCACCAGCTTGCGATAGCCGGCACTGCCCACGCGCACGACATTGGCGATCGTGCGGATCGGCGAACTGCTTTTCAGCGTCGCGTCGATCACCCCGTCAATCTCGCGCGGCACCGCATATCCGCCCTCGGTTCCGGCAGCACCGTTCAGGCTCTTCACCTCGGCGCCCACATGCCCTTGTCGCAAATAGCCATCGACAAAGGCCTTGCGCGCCGGCTCCTCACCCGCGCCCTTCACCCCGGCCAGCGCGGGCCGCCCGCCCGCCACAACGGCCGCGTCCAGCTTCGCCTCAAGCGCGCCCATCTGCGCACCCAGATCCGCAATCGCGGCATTGGCCGCCGCCATATCCAGCGCCGCGTCCAGATCGCCGTCCACCATCTCGGTCTTCACTTCGTACATCGCCGTCTCCCCGCTCATTCGCCGCACACCACCAGCCCATGCACCCGCGCCAGCGGCTGCATCGGAAAGGTCACCAGGCTGATTTCCACCAGCTCCAGCGCGGTCAGCTCGCGCGCCGTTGCCAGCCGCTTCTGCCCGCGCACCCGATATCCAAAGGAAAGCCCGTCCAGCGCGCCCTCGCGCAGCAGCGCCCCGGCCTCGCGCCCCGCCTGCGTCGCGGCCGAAATCCGGCCCGTCACGCGCAGCCCGTGCGCATCCTCGGCCAGATGCTCGATCCGCCCGATCACCCGGTCGGGCGCGTGCTGCCACAATAAGGGCACCGGCTTGCCCAGCGCCTTGGAAAACGCCCCGCGCCGCACCACATCGCCGCCCCGGTCCACCCGGTCGAACACCGCGGCATAGCCCGAAAACCTCACGCCCTGATCAGCGCCACCAGCCCCAGCCGCACCGCCAGCCCCAACAAAAGCAGCGCCAGCACGATCCGCACCATCCATCCCACCACCTCGTTCCTTGCCGTCCGTTTCGCGTCGCGCCAGGCCGACAGCAGCTCGCGCAGCGCGCCGATGTCCGCGCGCGCCGCCGCATCCTCCAGCCCCAGCCGCGTCAGCGCGCGATCGGCGCCCAGCGCGCTCGCTTCCTCCGCAATCGCGCGGATCGTCACCATGTCGGCGCCGCGCGCCTCGGCCTGCGCCATCATCTCGGCCAGTATCGCCTCGTTCATCGCCCCTCTCCCGTGCGCGGTGCGGGTTCCAGCCCCAGCACCGCGCGTTTTTCCTCCGCGCTCAGGAAATCGGCCGCCGCCACCTGCGCCCATTGCCGCTCGCGGTCCTCGGACAGCGCGGTCACGCGGTCGAGGTCGATGCCCAGCGTCAGTTCGGGCCACCAGGGGCGCAGCGCCTCGCCCAGCGCGCCCAATATGCGGTAAGAAAGCGGCAGCACCGCCAGCCGCCACAAAGCGCGCACCGCCTCGCGGTAATTGGCATAGGTATTGTCGCCCGGCAGGCCGAGCAGCATGGGCGGCACGCCAAAGGCCAGCGCAATCTCGCGCGCCGCCGCCGCCTTCAACCCGACAAAATCCATCTCGGCGGGCGAAAGGCTCATCGCCTGCCACCTCAGCCCGCCTTCCAGCAGCATCGGCCGCCCGGCATTGGCAGCGCCCTGAAAATGCGCCTCCATTTCGCTGCGCAACCGGTCGAACTGCTCGCCCGAAAGCGCCGCCCCGTCGCCGGGATCGAACACCAGCGCCCCCGAAGGCCGCGCCGCATTGTCGAGCAGCGCCATGTTCCAGCGCGTCGCCACATTGTGGATCGCCACCGCGCCCGACGCCGCCTCAAGGCAGCCCAGCCCATAATGGTCGTCGGCGGGGTGATAGCTTTTGACATGGACGATCGCGGTCCGCCCCGCCTCGTCGCGCGCGGGCATCCGGCTCGTCTCCGCGCCAACGCTATAGCAATAGGCGGTGGGCCAGCCGCGCGCGTCCACCTCCACGCGCACCCGTTCGGGGCGCAGCGCGAACAGCTCGCGCGGGCGGCCCAGGCTGTCGGCGATGATCTGGATATAGCCATTGCCGTGGAGCAGCACCTGCGCGGCCACCGTCTCCATCAGCGTCTGCCCGCCGATCCGCGCGGCAATCAGCGCGCGCACCTCGGAATCCGATGCCGCAAGCGGCGCCTCGCCCACGCTTTCGGCCACCATCCGCACCGCGCGCTGCGCCACCGCATTGCCCAGATAGGCCGCGCGCACCTGCCCCTCATAAGACCGCGCCCAACCGCCCACCTCACCGCCGACGCCACCCGGAAAACCCCAGCCACGCGCCAACCCCGGCCGAGCGCCCCCGCGCCCGACCGCCTTCCTGCCGAACCATTTCATCTGCGATGTCCTTATCTGCCGCCCGCGCGATTGGCCGGGCAAGGTCACAAAATCATTGAACAACTTGGTCGGATGGTGCGACCATCAACTATGGATCTTCACCTGCGACGAAATCTGCAACTGTTCGCGGCTGCCCTGCTGACAATCGCGCTTGTCAGTTTCATCGGCGCATGGTCGATGGCCATCTCATTACCGCTGATGATTCTCGCAACCCCCGTGATGCTGCTCGTCGTTGGTACCTGCACTCTGGTCCTGCTCGTCCAAGGGCATAGAAATCGGGCTGACAAAGCAATCGTTGCGCGATCGCCTGATCAAATTCGGAACGACACCGGTCCTGCTGGCCATCAGCATAATGCTGGCCTGGCCTGCCTTGTACGGCGGATCGGTCCTGGGAACTCATGTCCGGTTGCTGATCAACTTGGCCAGCTATCGACAGATCATTGCCGAAGCCCGTACTGGCACGCTGGAACCGGGTATCTATCACACCTCCGAGAATGGCATCCACTACATTGTCGATAACGGTCCGCCTGTGCGCGTTGCCTTCAACCCCGATGGGCTTCTCGACAATTGGTCAGGTATCATCTTCGATCCCACCGGCATCGTTATGTCCGCAAAGGGCTTTCACCCGGTCACGGGTGCGTTTTATGCGCCCGAACGGGTCACCAAACTTTTTGGCGGAGATCTCGTATCCTGCCATTCGCTCTGGGGTGATTTTTACCATTGCTCGTTCACCTGAGATCCATGGCCTGACCCTGACTATTCGCCTTTCATTTGGCCGCTCGAAAGCGACGCTTCGTCTATCCGCCGTGCGCGCCGGCTTGTTCTTTTCCGCCCTCCGGTCGCATGGCGGATCGATAAGAAACAGCATTTTCATCGGGGTCATCCATGTCCAGAACACTGCGCGCCGCCATGCTGCTCGCCGCCCTTGTCATTTCCCCGGCCGCGCTGCCGATTGCCCCCGCCGCCGCGCAGGTTTCGCGCACGCCCGATCCTGCGCCCGACGATCCCTACCGCGAAGCCAAGCTCGCCGATCGCAAGAAGGTGGCCGAACTGAACTCGGCCCAGGCCAATGCCACCGCGCGGCGCGACCGCGCCAATGTCCAGCGGCGCGATGCCGCCAATGCCCGGGCGCAGGCCGAATACCGCGCCGCGCACAATGCCTGGCGCCGCCGCGTCGCCGCCTGCCGCGGCGGCGACTGGAGCCAGTGCGACCGCTGATCCCGGCACCTCGCTCTAAAGCCCCCGCACCCGTGGCACGCGCTGTGCGCCCAGCATCAGTTCGCTGAACGCCCAGACAAGCGCGTCGGCGCGGTCGGGGGATCGCCCCGGCCCTTCATAACCGCCGCCCAGCACCAGCCCGCACATCTGGTCCTCCAGCGCGGGAAACGCGCCGTCATGAAAGGCGCGGCCCGCCTCATAAAGCGCCGCCACCGGTTCGGCGCGCGCGCTCTTGCCCCGGCTTGCATGCACCAGCTTCACCGGCAGGCCGCTGCCCGCTGCCAGCAGCACCGAACGCACCATCGCCCCGCCATTATTCGCCTCCGCAACCACGCGGTCCGCCCCGTGGCGCTGGGCGCATTCGGCCACCGCGCGCGCCCAGCCTTCAGGGCTCGTCGCCGCCACGCTCCCATCCTCGATCACATGGCCGCACCCCGCGCCGTCCAACGCCACCGCGACGATCCCGCAGGCATCGCCGCCGCCCGCATCTTGCGCGCAGCGTCCCGCCGGCGGGTCCACGCCCACCACCACGCGCGTCCACTGATTGTCATCCCCCGCGCATCGCTGCCGTTCGATCAGCGCACGGCTCCACAGCGCGCCGGGCATATCGTCGATCAATTCGCCGTCCAGCTCCTGCCGCCCCAGCCGCGTGCCGCCGTACAGCGCCGCCATCCCCGCCAGATAGGATTGGGACAGGTTGGCGCGGTTGTCGTCGGTGCGCCCCCGGCTCAGCGTCACGCCCTTTTCCTTCAGCAGGCGGCGGATCAGCGGCACCGGGCGCGGCGTCGTCGTCGCCAGCGTCTGCGGCTTCACCCCCAGCCGCAATGTCATCATCAGATTGTCCCATGGCTTTTCGGCATCAGTCCATTTGGCCACCTCGTCCGCCCAGGCGAAATGATGTTCGGGGCCGCGCAGCCCCTCGGGCTCGGCGGCGGAAAACAGCCGCGCCTGCGTGCCATTGCCCCAGCGCAATCGCCCGAGCGAGGGCACCCAGAGCAGCTTTTCGGCGGGCGCCGATATCGCGAGCAAGCCGCTCACCCCCTCCACCATCACCTGCCGCGCCTCGGCCATCGTCGCGCCGATCAGCGCGATCCGGCATCCGGGATGCTCGCGCGCCTTGCGCCGCACCCATTCGGCGCCCGCGCGCGTCTTGCCGAAACCGCGCCCCGCCAGGATCAGCCAGATCCGCCAGTCGCCCTCGGGTGCCGTCTGCGCGGGCCGCGCCCAGAAATCCCAGCATCGCTCCAGCCCCGCCGCCGCCAGCCCCGCCCGGTCGAGCAGCACCGCGCCGTTCCCGTCCGCCTGCACCCGTTCGGCCAGCGATCGAGGGTCATCCCGCATCGCCGGCCGGTCCGCCGCCACGCTCGCTCAGCAATTTGCGCAGCGCCGCCAAGCCTTTGCGCGTCGCTTCCTCCACCGCCATGTCCTGCTGCCCCACCAGTTGCGCCTCCAGCGCGCGTTCCTGCGCCAGCGCGTTGCGCTTGTTGTGGTGAAGCAGCCGCATCCCGTCGCCGCCATTGATCGCGCGCGAGATGATCTTGCGCAGCACCTCGCCCTTGCCATCGACCTCGATGATCACGCGTTCGCTGCCGAACCGCGCATAATGCAGCATCTCCATTTCCAGCTGGGCATAGCCCTCGGCCAGCGCCGCGTCCCAGCGCCGCGCGAAGTCGGCATCGCGGTCGCGCAGCCGGTACGCGCTCGATCGGGTCAGCCCCGCCGCCTGCGCCGCCGCCTTCACATTGGATGTCATCGCCAGATGCTCGAAAAACCGGTCCTGCCGCGCCGCGCTCCAGCCGTCATGGCGCTGCGCCCGGTTGGCAGTGCCCCCTTCGGCCACCGTCCCGTTCTCGGCTTCGCCCGCGCTTGGCGCATGCTGCCCGCCAGCTTCTCCGCCGCGCGCCTCTGCATCGTCCCGGCAAACGCTGTGCCGAAACGCCTCATCTCCCTGCCCTGCCATGGATTTTCACTCCAAACGGAAACGGGCCGGAACCCACCCCTTCACACGGCAAGGGAGGTTCCAGCCCGTCTTAAGCCCCGATCTCGGGGCCCGACTCGCAATTATTCAGCGTGGGTTATTTGTGCCATATCAGCGTGACGATGTCAAGCTATTTTATCCAATACGGTTAAGTTATCACCCCTTGCTGATCCACTTGCGCTCGCGCTCTACCCATCCCGCAAAGCTCGGCCGCGCCAGGATCGCGTCGACATAGGCAGCGGTGCGCGGCCAGCGTGCGGTGTCCACCATCAGCCCCAAATGCCCCAGATTCGCAAAGGGGCTCGCCACCGCCAGATCCGCCAGCGTCAGCCGGTCCTCCACCAGAAAGCCCGATGCCGGGATCACGCGCTCCAGATAATCATAGATACGCGGCAGTTCGGTGCGCTCGGCCGCGTCCGCCGCCGCCATGTCGCCCTCGATCTTCAGGATGCGCGGCGCCACCAGCCGGTTGAAAAAGATCTTGGCGCCCGCCCCCATCACGATCGTGTCGCCGAACTCGTCATACCAGATCGTCTTGCCGCGCGCTTTGGGATCGGCGGGGATCAGCGGCGGCTCGGGGTGCTTGGCCTCCAGATAGGCGATGATCGCGCTGGAATCGCACAGCCCGTAATCGCCGTCGCGAAAAGCCGGCATCTTGCCGAACGGGCTCAGTTCCTCGAACTCGGCGCCGCCCTGCCCCATACCGCCCGGAACCAGCTCCAGTTCGATCCCCTTTTCGGCAGCATAGGCCAGCACCTTGCGAACATAGGGGGACAGGGAAGCGCCAAAGAGTTTCATCGATCCGGCCTTTCGAAAAATCAGTTTCGATCAGACACGTATATCGCAGCCCCCGCGCTCAGGCGATGCGATAATGCGTCGCCAGCCGGTCGAGCGCCAACATCAGCACCAGCTTGCCCGCGCGGCTGGGCCAGCCCAGTCCCTTTTCCGCCTGCGCCAGCCCCTCGCCCGCGCACACCACGCGCCACGCTATGTCGCTAAGCCCACTCCCCACCACCGCCAGCGCCTCATCGAAGCGGCGCTTCGCCGCGATCTGCGCCAATGTCGGGTCCAGCCCCTCGGGCGCATGGCGTGCTCCGCGCCCCGGCACCGATGGCTCCCAGCGCATCGTCACGCGCGGCCCCAGCGCCGCGGTCTCGTAATCCATGCGCAGCCGCTCGCCCGCGTCAAATTGCCGCGCCGTGATCATCCCCCGCGCCTTCAGCCAGCACAGCGGCGATTCCGCCAGATTCACCGTCACGCTGCGCGCCGCACGACGCCCTCGCCCCGGCGCCTGCCCCTCGCCCGTGTTCAGCGCGCGTTCGGCCAATATCTGTCCCATCTTGCCCTCCTTCTGCCGTTCAGGGGGCGGTATTGCCATTGGGGCGCAACTGTAGGAAAGAAAAGAAACCAGATCGGTTCACGAGACACGCGGAGAAACAGCCCCGATGATCACTGCCATTCGCGAGGTGCGCCGCGCGCGCAATCTGACGCTGGAAGATGTCGCCCGCCGCTGCAATCCGCCCACCACCGCGCAAACCATCGGCCGCCTCGAAACGGGCACGCGCACCGTTTCGGTCGCCTGGCTCAACCGCATCGCCGCCGCGCTGGGCGTCACCGCCGCCGATCTCGTCCGCCTGCCCGACCGTGTCGACCTTCCTGTCGCCGCCATCCTCGGCGCCGATGGCGCAGAGGCGCCGCGCAGCGCCGCCGTCGTCCTGCCGCCGCGGGCTGCGCCCGAACTCGTCGCGCTCCTCGTCGAAACCGGCATGGGCGAATATCGCGCCGGCGACGAAATCTGGTGCGCGCGCCTTGCCCCGCAGGATTTCAGCCGCGCGCTCAACCGCGACGTGCTCGTCCCGCGCCCGGCGGGGCGCTTCGTGTTCGGCCGCCTGATCGAACGCGAGGGCGGCATGCTGCGCATCCTTCCCCCCGGCGCGGGTGCGCGCCAGCAGGTGGTGAAGGATCCGCCCTGGATGGCGCACGCCGTCCGCCTCGTCCGCGCGCTCTGATTTCCGCCTCCGGTTCGCCGCACGGCGCGCTCGCAGCACCCGATCTGCCGGAACCATTACCTGCCATCACCGGTTGGTTTGGGGTGAAGACGGCCGCGTTTTCAGCCGTCCCTGACAGGAGAACCGAAGCCATGGGTGAACTCGTCGACAAGATCAAAGGCAATGCCAATGAAGCAATCGGCAAGGCCAAGGAAGCGATCGGAAAACATCAGGGCAATGAAAAGCTCGAATCCGAAGGCGTCGTCCAGCAAGGCAAGGGCAAGGCCCAACAATTTGTGGGCAAGGTGAAGGGCGCGCTCGGCGACGATATCTGATTTTTCGAGAAGCGGTCCGAACCCACGCGGATCGGTGCGGCCGCGCCCCATTTTCGGGCGTGGCCGTTTTTATGGGGTTAACTTATTATAGGGTTAACGTGGCGGGACGCATCAATTGCTCACCAGTGCCGGCGGCGACGCTCGCGCCCGATCCTGCGCAAATAAAGCACAATCGCCAATGTTGCGACGATCAAAAACACGATCAAACTATACGCCACCAACAAACGTGTTTCCATGATCCGCCTCCAGCATATCAAGCCATGATAACGGGCTGACCGCAGGATATGTTCAAAACAGAATCCAAATTAAGTTAAAACGCATCTTATTTCATTATTGAAATAAACAGGAAAACATCGCCACATCATTTCAAGATAAATGAATTCAAACCACAAGATCATAAAAACTGCCCCGCACAATGGCGGGGCAAGGTGAATATTGGGAGAGTGAATGGCGCAACCGCGCTGTAACCATGTTAACGAGCCATGGCTAAAATGGGTTCCCGCCCTTCTAAAATTTTTCCGACCGCCTACAAGGTCAGTGAATAATCTGGCGTAAAAACAAAGCGAAGGAACGATAATGGAGAGGGATTTTCCGGAAGGTGCAGCTGCGGTCTTCGGCGCGAGCGGCGGGATTGGCCGGGGTGTGGCGCTCGAATTCGCCAAGGCCGGCACCGATGTCGCGATCTTCTACCGTTCGAAAAAGGACGTGGCAGAAGCGCTTGCAGACGAAGTCCGCGCGCTCGGCCGCAAGGCGAGCATCCATCAGGCCGATGCCCGCAATTACGAAGAACTCGAAACCGCCCTTGGCGAGGCCGTTTCCACCCATGGCCGCGTGCACAGCATCGTCTGGGGCGCCGGGCCGATCGTCGCGCAGGTGGGGATCGCCGATTGGTCGCTCGAACAGTTCCGTGCATCGATGGAGATCGAGGCCTTTGGCTTCTATTATGCGGCCCGCATCGCCATTCCGCATTTCCGCGCGCAGGGCGGTGGTTCCTTCGTCCATTTGGGATCGGGCGGGCACGACTGGTGGCCGCATCTCGACGGCCTCTCGGTCGCGCCCAAGGCGTGCAACGAATCCCTCATCAAGGGGATCGCCAAGGAAGAAGGCATCAACGAAATCCGCGCCAATTCAGTGCTGATCGGCGTGATCGATGCCGGCCAGTTCAACATTGGCCAGAAGGAAGGCTATTTCGACGAGAATTGGGAACGCGAGGTGAAGAAACTCCTCCCGATCAAGCGCTGGGGCAAAGCGGCCGATATCGGCAAGGCGGCGGTATTCCTCGCCTCCAACGATGCCAATTATGTCACCGGCCAGACCATCTCGGTCGCGGGCGGCTTTGGCGTCTGATCCCGGTCACTAAAGCACCCCGCCTATAGGCGGACATGGCAATGCGCATGGGGTGATCACCAGATCAATTACCGCATGCGCATTGCACCTGATAGTCACTTGCATTAATAGCCGGCCATGCACAGCAGACTGGCATCGGCTTCGTTCACCACCCTCCTCCACGGCGCGGTTCTGGTTGCCGCGCTGGCGGCGTGGCCAGCCAACGTGAAGAAGCTGTCCAACGGCACGTCGCTGGCGACGTTCAATGTCACGAGCATCCCCGCCGCCATGCCCGCAATGGCAATGCCCGCGCCCGCGCCAAGCGCGGCGCAACCGGCCGTACCGCGCGATCCGGCGCGCACGCCCACAGCGCCTGCGCTGCTCACCGCACCGACGCCGCAGATCCTGTTACCGTCTGCCTCCGGCCTCGCGATCGGGGCGCCGCTTCCCGCGCTGCCCCCGACCAACGCCAGCGGATCGGGTATGGGACCTGCGGTTCCGCCTGCCGCCAATGGTGCTGCCGCGCCGCACGCGGCTGCCAGCCCGGCCGGAAGCGCATCCGACGCCTTCGAAAGCGCGGTCCATCGCTGGATCGAGCGGCACAAGGCTTTTCCTGCGCAGCTTGCCAGCCGCGGCATTCACGGCACCGTGATCGTCGCGTTCGAGTTGGACCGGCGCGGCCGGCTCCACCATCTGCGCATCGAACGGAGCAGCGGGCACGCGGCACTCGATACGCTGGCGACAAGCCAGCTTGCGGGTGCGGTTCCCTTCCCCCGCGCCCCCCACGATGCCGGCTGGCGGCTACGCGCCTTCAGCGTGCCGATGACCTACCGGGCCATCGGCTAACCGCCTAGAGCGTTTCCAGAAAGGCAACCAGCGCGGCGCGTTCCTCACCCGTCAGGTCCAGCCGCTTCAACAGCGGATCGGGCTGCGGCACGGGCACGCCGGGGCTGATTTCGGATGGGGTCTGCCGGTCGCGTCCGCCGCCACCATTATACATGTTCACCACGCCCACCAGCGTCGGGAAAATCCCGTTATGCATGAACGGCCCGGTGCGGCGCACCGCGCGCAGGCTGGGCGTACGGAACCGGCCGACATCAACCGGGTCCTTGGTCACCGTGTACCGCCCCAGATCCTCCAGACGCCGCCCGTAAAAGCTGATCTGCAGATTGTGATAACGCTGGTCGCTGAAGAGCGGGCCGTTATGGCAATTGGCGCACCCCGCCTTGGTGCGGAACAGGTGCAGCCCCAAAAGCTCCTGATCGCTAAACGCCTGTGGCCCCGCCTCCAGCATCCTGTCCCATTTGCTGCGTGGTGGGCGCAGCGTGCGCTGGAACGCGCCCAGCGCCGATGCGACATGATCGATATCGATCCGCCCCGGGCCGAACACCGCCTCGAATTCGGCGCGGTAGCCGGGCTGCCGATTCACCCAGCGTTCGGCGGCGGCAATCTCCCCCGCCATCTCGACGGGGTTCTCGATCGGCAGATGCGACTGCGCCTCAAGGCTTGGCGCACGTCCGTCCCAGAACAGCTCGTGCATCCACGCCGCGGTGAACAGCGGCTGGGCGTTGCGCGTTCCGCGCTTGCGATCATGGCCGAACGATGTGCGCAACCCATCGCCAAAGCCAAGCTCGCGATTATGGCACGATGCGCAGGCGATCTGCCCCGATCCCGACAGGCCGGGTTCGTTGAACAGCTTTTCGCCCAACGCGGCAAGCGCGGCCTCCCTGCCCTCCAGCTTCGGGCGCGGCGCCAGCGCGCCAAACTCCTCGAACACCGCGCCGTCGTGCAGCATGGGGCGCGGCCAGCTGGCGGGCGCCCCGGCATAAAGCTGGCGCAAGGCGTCCGGAGGGGGATTGTCATCACGCAGGGCCACCGCCCCCATCAGCATGGCGGCAGCCCCGATCAGGCAGGAAAGGCGAAAGACGCGCAGCATTGGGCGATCAGTAGCTGAACTTGATGCCGAACCATGCGGCGCGGCCATATTGCCAGCCGTCCTCGGTGGCCGAATAATCGCGCATCGGCACCGCATTCAGCAGGTTGCTGATCCGCGCATCCACCGTCAGCGTGCCATAACGCGAACGGACGATATCGGCCTGAACATTCAGGTCGATATCAAAGCTCGCCGAATATTTCTTCCACGCATAAACGTCATAGCGCACGCCATCGATCGTCTCGTTCGCTAGCGTATCCTCGATCCGGCGGAATCCGTCACGGAAATTGCCGCTCAGATTGGTACGAACCCGCCCGTCCAGCCAGCGCGCGCTCCAAGTCGCCGATGCCGTCAGCGGCGAGGCATAATCCGCGCGGCGATTGCGGGCGAAAACATCCGAGATCGTCACGATCTCGCCTTCGAAGATGACGGGCACCGCGTCGAACAGCTCGTCATCGGAGCTTTCGAAATAGGGCAGATAGAGCGTTCTGGTGCGCGAATAATTCACGCTCAGGCCAACCGCATGATCGCCAAAGCTGCGCTGCCATTCGGCCGAAAGCGCACGGTAGCTGCTCTTGCCGTCATTGGTCATTTCAAAAAAGCGCCGCGTCACCGCCGTGCCCCCGCTGGTATCGACATAGGTCTGCATCGGCGATCGGACAAAGGCATTGCGACCATCGCGGTAAATGCCCTTCACGCGCAAAACGCCTTCCAGCACCTGCCCGCTCACCGCTGCGGTCAGTTCGTCCGAATAGGGCGTTTCGAGCGTTGACGTGTTGTAGGTCGTCGCATTGCTGATCGAACTCAAGACCCAGTCATTGTCCGAATAGACGCGGTTCCCGTTCGAAATCACGGGGGTGCGGACATATATCTCGGCGCTCGGATATTGCTCGCGCAGCGCATAACCCACCATGCTCATGCCGTAATAGCGGTTGGCGCCAAAGCTCAGCTCCCAGCCATCCCAGGGCAGAGCATAGGCCAGCGCCAGGCGCGGCGCAAAAACATGATTGCCGAGATAGCTTTCATAGTCATAACGCACGCCCCCGCGCACCGTCAGCCGGCCGATCTCGCCTTCCAGCTCGGCCCAGGCACCAATGGCGTCCAGGTCCACGGTCGCACGGTACGCTGCGGAAAGATTATACTGGCCCAGCGCATATTCGCCCGCCGCGCAATCCAGATCATCGCCATCGGCGCAGACGATGTTCGCCCCGGTCACGCCCCGGCTATAGGAACGCACCGCGTCGGGCCGCTGCTTCACCACGCCGACATGCTCATAGCTGCCCCCTGCACGCAACCGCACGGCGCCGATCTCGGTCTCGATCCGGCCGTTCAGCCCGAAACTCTCCTCGGTCTGGTCCAGCCGGCCAATGCCCCCAAGCGTACAGGTGCTGCTGCTGCAAAAACTGCCATTCGCTACCGAGGATGGGATATTGTACATTTGCTGCGGCGCCGTGCGCCCGGTATCGACGCGCGAATAGGTGGCCGCCAGCTTCCACGCGAAATCACCCTGGTGATCCAGCTCAACCTTCCCCGAATAGCCCCCGCTCTTCGAATGCACCACCGCGTCGATCGCCGCATCGGTCGAGGATTCGCTGCTATAGGGCGTATAGGAAAACTGCCCCGTCAGCTTGGTCGCCGGATCGATGTCATAAATCCCGCGCACCAGTAGATTGTCGCTGCTGCTCGTGAACCGGCGCTCGGCATTGCCGTACCGCGAATTGGCATAATGCGTCACGGTCGCTTGGCTGCGATTATATCCGATCAACAGCGCCGCCCGGTCCCCCAGCGGCAGATCGACCGTGCTGCCGATGCGCCATTTGTCGAATATCGGCTTCAACGGCACCGGTTGGCCGTCCAGCGCGTCGCGGCTCGCCTCGGAAAGCCGCATCTTGGTCAGCCCGTCCTCGGTATAGCTGAGCGTCCCCGTCACGCCAAAGCTGCGGCGCGGATCGCGCGTCTCGATAGCCAGCGCACCGCCGGTAAAGCTGCCATGCTCGGCGCTCACATTGGAATCGCGCAGCGTGATCTTGCCGATCAGCTCGGCATCCAGCCACAGCGCCTGCGACGTGGCCCCCGCCAGCTCGCTGCCATTTTGCGGATTGGTGTTCGTCACATCGACGCGCGAACTGATCGCAATGCCGTCCAGCGTAAAGCGGTTGTCATAGAACATCCCGCCCGAAATGGAGAGGTTGGATGGGCGCAGATCCTGAATATTGTCGCGCGATGCCAACCCTTCGGCACGCTTGAACTGGACCGAGGGCGCAATCTTGAGCAGCTGGTTCACATCGCCGGATCCCGGCGCGCGCAGTTCGATATCCTGCCGCTCGATCGTCGTAGTGCCGGTTTCCACCCCTGTGCCCAGCCGTGCGGGGGGCTGGATCGTCTCGCCCTGCGCCACCACTTCGGGAAGCGCGGCCACCCCTTGCGCCTGCGCTGTGCTCCACAGGAACGGCGCACCCGCAATCGTCAGCGCCAGCACAGCCTTAGTCGACGTCATCAAAGCCCCCTTGCGATCAATTCGGGGCCGCTCATAGCATCTGAATCCGTTGTTGCGACGCACTTGCATTAGCAGATTGGGTTTTTCGCGTCCTGCACGCGCCCCGTGATCCAGATCACGGCGGCAAAACACGCCATGTTGTTAGTAGCTTGTAAATCAACACTGCTTACTGCCCGCACACGCATATCCCTTTGCGCGCTTTCTATAAGTGAAGGGACACAGGCGCCCGCCTGCAAAATGAAGCATGACCAGGCGATCCGGATCGCGGGGCGCCATACGGAATTGAGGGGAATTACCGGTGACGCATCTTCGTCTTCGTCGCAATCACGCTGCCCGCACATCCGCGACGACGCGGCTCCACTCCACCGCGTTCGCGCTGGTTTCACCCAGCGTTGCCGCGCCTGCCATCACCCGCGCACGCGCCTTCCGCAGCGGCGCGCTGCTGGCGATGGCCTCGGCGCTCGCGCTCACGGTCGCGATTCAGGATGCACAGGCCGATGGCGGCGCGAACGCCAGAGGCGATATCCCGGGCGGTGCGGACAACCCAACCGGTCCGGGCGGCGCCGGGGCAAGTGACACCTACGGCGGGAGCGGCGGCGGCGCAGGCACAACGGGTGGTGCCGGTGGTCCAGCATTCGGCCTTAGTGGAGGCGGCGGCGCAGGTGGATCCCATGGTTTTGTCAGCAACGCGCTGCCCTCCAGCCCGGCGACCGGCACCGACGGGCAGGCGGGCGCAAGCGCAAGCCACTTTGGCGGCGCTGGCGGGGCGGGCGGCTATGGCGCGGTCCTCACCGGCTCGGGGGCGCTCGGCACGCTCAGCGCCAGTGTGACGGGCGGCAATGGCGGCAACGGCGGCAATGGCTCGGTTTTCGCCGGCGGCAGCGGCGGCAGCGGCGGCGTGGGTCTGTGGATCAATGCGGCCGACGGTGTCAGCCTCACCCTTGCGGGCCAGGTGCAGGGGGGCACCGGCGGCGCGGTCGGTGCTGGCGATACCTTTTGGGGCGTTCCCAGCGCTGGCGCCGGAGGCGCCGGGCTTGTTGGCGAGAACCTTTCGGTCACGATCGGGTCCACCGGTTCGGTGGCCGGCGGCAGCGGGGCAGATGCCATCCGTTTCACCGGTGGTGCGAACACGCTTTCGCTCGACAACGGCGCTACGCTGACGGGCAACATCGCCGTAACCGGCTCGCTTGACCTGTTCCAAAGCACTGACTTTACGCTGGCCAATGCCATCACCGGCACGGGTGACCTGACCAAGTCGGGCACAGGCACGCTCACCCTGACCGGTAGCAACGCCTATAACGGCGGCACGACGATCAGCGCGGGCACGCTGCAAATCGGCAATGGCGGCACGACGGGCTCGCTCGGCACGGGCAGCGTCGTCAACAATGCCAGCCTGATCTTTAACCGCTCCGATGCGCTGACATTCGCCAACGCGGTCAGCGGCACGGGCGCGCTGATCAAGAACGGCGCAAACACGCTGATCCTCACCGGTGACAACAGCTATACCGGCGGCACGACGATCAGCGCGGGTACGCTGCAGATCGGCAATGGCGGCATGAGCGGAAGCATTGCCGGTAACATCACCAACAATGCCACGCTCGCTTTCAACCGCGGGGGCACCCTTGTTTATGGCGGAGTTATCTCCGGCACCGGCAGCTTGGCTCTTAATGGCACGCTGGTCCTCGCTGGCGCGAACACATATAGCGGCGGCACGACGATCAACTCCGGCGCCCTCCAGATTGGCGAGGGCGGCGCGACAGGGTCGATCACCGGCAACGTCACCAATAATGGTACGCTCGTCTTCAACAGCGGCGCCATGTCAAGCTTTGGGGGTAATATCTCCGGCACCGGCGCGCTGAGCAAGCTCCATTCGGGTACGCTCACCCTTACCGGCACCAATAACTATTCGGGCACGACAACCATCACGGGCGGCACCTTGGCGGTCAATGACGGCGCGCTGGGCAGCGGCGCCGTCTCGATCAACACCGCCGCAACGCTCGCTTTCAACAACGCTGGCACGTCTGCCATTGCCAACGCGATCTCCGGCGCCGGCGCGCTGACCAAAAATGGCTTGGGCACCCTCACCCTCACCGGCACCAACGCCTATGCCGGCATCACGACGATCAACGCCGGCGCGCTGCAAATCGGCAATGGCGGCACAACCGGCACGCTCGGCACGGGCAGCATCGTCAACAATGCGATATTGACCTTCAACCGGTCGAACAATGTCACCCAAAGCGGCGCCATCTCGGGCACCGGCGCGCTCATCCAGAATGGCACGGGCACCCTCATCCTTACCGGCGCGAACGCCTATACCGGCGGCACGACGATCAATGCGGGCACGCTGCAGATCGGCGATGGCGGCACGACGGGTACGCTCGGCACGGGCAATATCGTCAATAATGCCAGCCTTATCTTTAACCGTTCCAATGATATAACGGTCACCAATGCGATTTCCGGCAGTGGCACGCTGACCAAGGCTGGCACAGGCAATCTGACCCTGAACGCCGCAAATAGCTTTACCGGCGGGTTCAATCTGCAAGGCGGCAGCCTGACGCTGGGCAACAACACCGCGCTTGGGGCGAGCCTGCTCACCGTCAGCGGTGCGTCAACGCTCAATGCAAATACCGGCATAAATCTCGGCAATGCGATAACGCTGAACGCGGGCCTCACCATCGACGGCACCAACAATATCACGCTGGGCAGCTTGATCGGCGGCACTGGCGGCCTGACGTTCAACGGCACCGGCACGCTCGCGCTCAACGGAGCCAGCACCTTCCAGGGCGGCGTCACCGTCGCCAGCGGCACGCTCAGCATTGGCAACAACGCCGCGCTCGGCACAACCGCAGGCGGCACGGTGGTGCAGAACGGCGCCGCGCTGGAAGTGCGGGCCGCAGGTGATATTCTCGAGGCGTTGACGATCAACGGCTTCGGCGTGGGCAATGCCGGCGCTCTGCGCAATCTGACCGATGGCGCCGCCTATCGCGGTGCCATCACCCTCGCATCCGATTCCAGCATCATCGCGGATCAGACCATGGTGCTGGGGACCATCAATGGCGATGGCCACAACCTTACCCTGGGGGTCGCCGCTGGCGAGGCCATCTACGTCAATACCGGCATCTCCAACGCCGCTGGCCTGATCAAGCAAGGGGACGGCTTCGTAGAATTGAGGGCGGGCAGTGCAAGCACCCTCACCGGCCCATTGACGATCAACGCCGGGTCAGTTGGTCTGCTCGGTGGATCAGCGTTGAATGACGACGTCGCCGTAACGATCAATGCGGGTCAGTTGGAGATCGGGGCATCGGAAACAATCGGCTCGCTCGCAGGCGCCGGAACCGTTAGGATCGATACCGCAAACCAGACGCTTACCGTGGGCGGGAACAACACCAGCACCACCTATTCCGGCGTCATCCGCGAAATAAGCGGCATGGCGGGCGGCCTTACAAAGGCTGGCACCGGCACGCTCACCCTCACCGGTGCGAACAGCTATACCGGCGCCACGACCGTCAATGGCGGTACGCTGCGCGTCAACGGGTCGCTGGGCAGCGGCGCAGTCACGGTCAATAACGGCGCCACGCTCGGCGGGTCGGGCAGCATCGGCGGCGCAGTCACCGTCCTGAGCGGCGGCACGCTGTCGGCGGGCAACAGCCCCGGCACGCTCACTGTCGCGTCGCTCACCCTGGGTGCGGGGGCGAATTCGACCTTCGAACTCAATACGCCGGGCGTGGTCGGCGGCACGGGCGTCGGCGGGAACGATCTCGTCAACGTCACGGGCAATCTCACGCTGGGCGGCACGCTGAATGCCCAGGCAGCGGCGGCGGGCTATTACCGCCTGTTCAACTATGGCGGTGCGCTTACGGGCAGCTTTGGCACGGTTGATACCAGCGCAAGCGCCTTCACGGTCGATCAGGCGCGGGTTGAGACGTTCATTCCCGGCCAGGTGAACCTCGCCGTCCTCGGCGCGGGCCAGACCATGCAGTTCTGGGACGGCACGGACACCACCGGCAACGGCGCCGTCAATGGCGGCGCGGGCATCTGGAGCGGCACCGGCTCCAACTGGACCGGTCAGCCGGGTCAGGCAGGGATCAACACCCGCTGGGGTGGATCGGTCGGCATCTTCGGCGGCGCGACGGGTGGCACTGTCACCGTTCAGGGCGCACAATCGTTCGATACGCTCCAATTCTCCACCAACGGTTACCAACTGACCGGCGATGCACTGCGTTTCGATCCGGCCACGGGCAGCGCCGCGACGATCCAGGTCGATACCGGCATTTCCGCAACCATCGCCTCCCAGCTGAGCGACGGCACCCGCGGCACCGCGCTTACCAAGACGGGCAGCGGCACGCTGATCCTCACCGGCGCGAACAACTATACCGGCGGCACCACCATCTCTGGCGGCACGCTGCAAATCGGCGATGGCGGCACAACGGGCACCATCGCTGGCGACATCGTCAACAACGCCACCCTCGCCTTCAATCGCTCCACCTCGATCTTCTATGGCGGATCCCTCACGGGCACCGGCGCGCTCGTGAAATCGGGCTCGGGCTCACTTACCCTGACGGGCAGCGCCACCCATGGCGGGGGCACCACCGTCAACGACGGTATTCTGGTAATCGGCAACGGCGGAACGAACGGCAGCATCTCGGGCAGCATCGTCAACAATGCCGATATCCTGATCAATCGTGCCGGCATGTTCACCTATGACGGTGCCATGACGGGCACCGGCGCGCTCACCCTGATGGGCAGCGGGGACACGATTTTCACAGGCCACAGCGCGATTGACGGCGCCACCGTCGTCCGCCGCGGCTCGCTGATGATCACCGATGGCGGCACCTTCACCAATTACCGCGCCAATATCGATAATTTCTATTCCGACAGCGCCGCAGCATTCGTCAGCGGCGCGGGATCAACCTGGACCAACACCTTCGGTCTCCAGATCGGTCGGGGCGATCAGGGCGCGCTCACCATTTCCAATGGCGGCACGGTCACGGTCGGCGATACCGCCTCGATCGGCGTCTCGAACG
This sequence comes from Sphingomonas sp. C3-2, assembly GCF_033025475.1. Taxonomy (NCBI): domain Bacteria; kingdom Pseudomonadati; phylum Pseudomonadota; class Alphaproteobacteria; order Sphingomonadales; family Sphingomonadaceae; genus Sphingomonas; species Sphingomonas sp. C3-2. The sequence continues at coordinate 3,123,970 of NZ_CP130322.1, read as the reverse complement.
GCAGCAACGGCTCGGTGATCGTCAACGGCGCCGCTTCCAGCTGGCACGTCGACAACCTGCTCTATGTCGGTGAAGCGGGCACCGGCGCGCTCAACATTTCGTGGGGCGGCACCGTCAACACCGCCTCCACCATCCTCGGCAACGCGGCCACCGCGTCGGGCACCGTAACCGTCATGGGCACGGACGCTGCATGGACGAACAGCGGCGTCCTCACCATCGGCAATCTGGGGGCGGGCACGCTCAATATCGGCGCGGCGGCCGGTGAACTCGCCACTGTCGCGGGTACGGTTTCGGCCGCCTCAATCAATCTGGCGAACGGCGCCAACAGCCGGATCAACTTCAACCATCTCAGCAGCGGCCATATCTTCGCCACCCCGATCACGGGGACCGGCAGCGTCCATCAGCTCGACGGCTGGACGATCCTCACCGGCGCCAACAGCTATACCGGCGGCACCGTCATCACCGGCGGCGCGCTGCAGATCGGCGATGGCGGAACCACGGGCACGCTCACGGGCAATGTCACCAACAACGGTACGCTGGCCTTCCACCGTGCCGGCGCGGCCACGTTCGACGGCGTGCTTTCGGGCAATGGCGCGCTCCGTCAATATGGCTCGGCGCATCTCACGCTGACCGGCAACAGCGCGGGCTTTACCGGTGCCACCACCGTGCAGGCCGGCACGCTGCGTGTCGACGGCGCGCTCGGCGGCAGCCTCGCGCTGGGCACCGGCGCATCGCTCGAAGGCGCGGGCCATGTCGGCGCCGTGACGGTCACCGGGTTCGGCGCGCTGATCGGGCGCGCGGGCGATACGCTCGGCATGGACAGCCTTGCGCTCAGCAGCGATGCCAATGTCGTGGCGCTGCTCGGCACGCCTTCTGCCAGTGCATTGTTCGACGTGAGTGGCGATCTGGTGCTCGACGGCAGGCTCAGCATCAACGATGCGGGCGGCTTCGGCGCGGGCGTCTATCGCCTCTTCGATTATGGCGGTACGCTCACCGATAACGGGCTGGAACTGGATACAGCGCCTGCGGGCATCGCCGCAGACGACCTTCTTATCCAGACCGCCGTGACAGGCCAGGTCAATCTCGTCTCCTCGGCGGGCACCGACCTCCTGTTCTGGGACGGCTCGAACGCCGCGCTCCACGACAATGGCGCGGTCAATGGCGGCGCCGGTATCTGGACCGCCACAGGCCGCACCTGGACGGGCACCGACGGCGTGGCCAACGGCGCGATGCGCCCCAATCCGGGCTTTGCGGTCTTCCAGGGCGCAGGCGGCACCGTCACGCTCGATGCCAGCGCCGGCGCGCTGGGCGTCACCGGCATGCAATTCGCGGCGAGCGGCTACAGCCTTGTCGGGGATACGCTCGCGCTGGCGGGCAGCGGCGGGCGCACCGTGATCCGCGTGGGCGATGGTTCGGCCACCGGTGCGGGCATCACCGCAACGATCGCCTCGGCACTCACCGGCACCAGCGATCTGGTCAAGGCCGATCGCGGCACGCTGACGCTCACCGGCATCAACAGCTATACCGGCAACACCATCGTCGAAGGCGGCACGCTCATCGGCAATGCCGCCGCCATCCGCGGCAACATCGCCAATGCGGGCACGGTCATCTTCGATCAGGCGGGCAATGCCAGCTTTGCCGGCAGCATCGCCGGATCAGGCGGCGTCGACGGCAGCATGATCAAGCGCGGCGCAGGCAACCTCACGCTCACCGGCCCCTCCTCGCTCGGCTGGTCGATCAAGGAAGGATCGCTCATCACCAGCACGCAGGCCTTCACCGGCGATGCGATGATCGCGGCGGGCGCCACGCTGCTCTTCAACCAGACGGCTGCGGGCAGCTATGCCGGCAGCCTCAGCGGCGCTGGCACGCTCGCCATCGACGGCGGCCACCGGGTCGAGCTGACGGGCAACAACGCAGCCTTCACCGGGCTGTTCGACGTACGCAGCGGCAAGCTGGTTGCCAATGGCGCGCTCGGCGGCACCACCCGCATCGGCAATGGCGGCTTTGTCGGCGGCAATGGCACGTTCGGCCACATGATCGTGGGCGCAGGCGGGATCGCCTCGCCCGGCAACTCGATCGGCACGCTCACCATCAACGGCGATCTCACCTTCGAGGCGGGCTCCGCCTATACGGTCGAGGTCGATGCGACGGGCGATGCCAGCGACCGCATCACCGTCACCGGCCGCGCGATCCTGAATGGCGGCATCGTCACGCATATAGGGTTCGACGGCAATTATCGACAGAATGCGAGCTATACAATCCTGACCGCCGATGGCGGCGTCACGGGCCAGTTTGCGGGCGTCACGTCTGATTATGCGTTCCTCGATGCACTGCTCGGCTATTCGGCCAATGCTGTCACCTTGACGCTGCAGCGCAACGATATCGACTTCGCAACCATCGGCCGCAACCCGAACCAAAGGGCCGTCGCAAGCGCGGTGCAAGCGCTCGATTCGGGCAATCCGCTGTTCGAGGCCGTCGTCATGCTCGGGGCCGATCAGGCGCGCACCGCGTTCGACAGCCTGTCGGGCGAAATCCACGCCTCGCTCCAGTCGGTCTTCGTTGAAGAAAGCCGCTTCATCCGTTCGGCCGCGCTCGATCGCATGCGGCTTGCCGGCGCTGCGACGGATAGCGAGCGCGGCGTCGCCTGGTGGATGCAGGGCATCGGCCATTGGGGCCGCCTCGATGGCAATGCCAATGCACACCGGATCAAGCATGATGCTGCCGGCATGCTGATGGGCGTCGATGCGATTGCCGCCGAAAAACTCCAGTTCGGCCTCTTCGGCGGATGGCAAAAGGGCGATGCGGCGGTCCGCACGCTTGGATCGGAAGCCGATATCGACAGCTATCATCTCGGGCTTTACGCCGGCGCCGATACCGGCCGGTTCAGCCTCCGGACGGGCTTCGCCTTTGGCTGGCATGATGCCGACATCACCCGCCGGATCAGCTTCGCCGGCTTCAGCGAAACCGCCGAGACCAGCCGGCGTGCGTCGACCGCACAGGGCTTTGCCGAAATCGGCTATCGCCTCGATCTCGCGGGCGCCGCGATCGAACCCTTCGCCAATATCGCGCATGTCGCGCTCGACGCCGAGGCGGTGCGCGAGCGTGGCGATGCCGCCGCACTCCGCATCGACCACAGGGCGATGAACACCAGCTTCACCACGCTCGGTGCGCGCATCGGCCAGTCGTTCAAGCTGGGCGGAATGCAGGCCGATCTGCGCACCGCCGCAGGCTGGCGTCACGCCTTTGGCGATCGCACCCCCGAGGCACGGCTCGCCTTCATCAATGGCGATCCGTTCAGCATCGGCGGCACGGCCATAGCCAAGGACGCACTCTCGGCGGATATCGGCCTCGGCCTCGCCCTCTCGAAGCGCGCGCGTCTCGATGTCGGCTATACCGGCGACGTCGCCAAGCGCGTCGAAAACCACAGCGCCCGCGCAACCTTCTCGCTGGCGTTCTAAGCGATCGAAGCCCGGCTCCGGCCGGGCTTCTTCCGCCATCAAGCATGTTCAATGCGTTGGCCAAGCCGCGCCTCGCCCCGGCTCACTATCCGCTGACCAAGCGGCGCGAGGACGCAAACAGCCGATCACGCCAAGGCGGCAAACTTTGAAGCCGACATTCGGGAAGTCGCAAACCACGCCCCCCGGTTGAACGCCAGAAACTATCCGGCTGGCCATCGACGGACACTGCCCGTCGATCAGAATCACCGACGGGCAGTGCACCTAATTGATGAAATTAGAATTTATAGCTTAATTCAATGCCATAGGTTGCCGGTTCGCCATAAGCGAAGCTTTGTCCGTTGAAGCCGGTAGCGGGTGATCCGGCCGCAGCGACCGTCGCCTTGTATTTCTTGTCGGTGACATTGCGCCCCCAGAGCGCGATGGCCGCCTCTGAGCCGCTCGCGAGATCCCAGCTGAAGGTCAGGCGGGTGTCGAGCGTTCCAAAAGCGGGTATCGCCCAGAATTGTCGGCCGATAATCGCCGGGCCGGCCGGGCTGCTGGCAAAGGCATCGTCCTTCCACTGATAATTGGCGTGTGCGACGGCCTTGGCATCGCCGATCCGCAAAAAGGTGTAGTCCGCCGACGCGGAAAAAGCGTGGCGGGGCGCATAGGCCATGGTAAAGCGCGACGCGACATTCTCGCCGATCGTAAAGCCGGAATCGGGATTGACCGCAGGATCAAGGACAGTGCCGGCGCGCGCCGAAATTTCCTTAATCTTGCTATCCAGATAGGCGTAGCTGGCAGTCAGCAGCAGATCCTTGCTCGGGGCAATCGTGAGATCTGCCTCGACCCCGCCGATCCGGGCCTTGCCGGCATTGATCGTCTGGTTGATGGTGGGATCGTTCCTACGAAGCGGCATATCGAGCTGGATGTCACGATAATCCATCAGGAACGCCGCGAGGTTCAGACGAAGGCGCCGGTCGAACCAGTCCGATTTCAACCCGATTTCGAAATTGGACACCGTTTCCGGCGCAAAGGTTTCCTTGAAGAACAGCGCGCTTTCGTCCGATCCGCCGGCGCGATAGCCGCTGGCATATTTGGCGTAGATCGTCAGGTCCGAACTGGCGCGGAAGTTGATGGTCGCGGCCGGGTTCAGCTTCGAGAATTTCTGCCGGTTGGTGACATCCACCTCGATCGGGCGGGTGGGAAAACTGCCCCCGCTCGGCATGGTAAAGATCGATTTCAGATCGCGTGAAGCGCGACGCTTGTCTTCGGTGTAACGGAGCCCAAGGGTGATATCGAGCCGATCATCGAGGATCGCCGGCGTATAGGTGAACTGCGCAAAGGCCGCCCTGGATTCTGCCACCATATCAACGAACCGTTCGGTCCGGACGGTTCCCGTGGAGGCCCCCGAAACCACTGACAACGCAGTGATCGTATCCTGGAAATGGCGTCCTTTTTCACGGAAATAATAAAGGCCGCCAACGAAATCGAGACGATCGCCGAGATTGCCTACCGCCTGGAATTCCTGTGAATATTGGCGCGTGACGATATCATCGAAGGGCCGGATATTGATGACCTGGCCCGTTGCCGGCGCACTGAACACATCGAGATAATATTGGGTCATCTCGGCGCTGACACGGCGATACCCCGAAAGCGAACGCAAGGTGAGCGCATCGCTTGCCTGCCATTCAAGGGTGAGCGCATGGCCGTTGAAATCCATCCGGCTCTTGTCGATGTTGATACCGCGATGGGTGTGCTTGCGATCGACCGTATAGCCGGGGATGAAGCCGACAAGATCCGAATTCACGAAATAGAGCGGGGTGCTGTAAACGCGGCCGATGTCGAAATTGTAATCGACCGTGAGGCTGTCGGAGGGGGTGAGCCGCGCCGCAATCTGACCTGCGGTTTGCTGCCGCATGCCGAAATCTTCGCCGCCATCATTTTTCGTCCAGCCATCGATACGACTGTGAAGGAAGGTGCCCTTGAGCGCGAGCGGCCCCAAGGCGGGCGCGTCGATATTGGTGAGCGTGCGGACATGATCGCGATTGCCCAGCGTCAGCGATTGACGCAGCCCAGCTTCGCCCGTGGGCTTGCGCGTGATGATGTTGACCGCACCGCCCGTCGTGTTGCGGCCATAAAGCGTGCCTTGCGGGCCGCGCAGGACCTCGATCCGCTCGATATCCGCCATATCCATCGTCGCGCTTTGCGGGCGGGAAAGGTAAAAGCCGTCGAGATACATGCCGACGGCGCCGTCCTTGGTCATCTGAAGCGGGTTATTGACCCCCTGCCCGCGCATATAGAGCTGAATCGTGGTGGGTGAGTTCGGATAGGGGGCGGAATAGAGGCTGGGCGTAACCGAGGCGACATCAGCCACCGAATTGATGCCGAGAGAGGTCAGGGCTTCTCCGGTGAAGGCGGTGATCGCGATGGGCGTCGATTGAAGATTCTCCGCCTTTTTTTGGGCAGTAACGACAATGTCGCTGATCCCAACGGACGCATCATCCGACTGGGCATGGGCAATAGCGGGCATGAGCCCGGCCAGCCCGGCAGAACCGAGCAGGCAGGTTAGCAGCTTCTTCATGACAATCCCCTCTAGACTTTCGGCCTGTTTTTTCGGCCGTTTTCTTGTCGTTACTGGCTGATTGAGCGAATGGCCTCAGGCGGCCTTGGCCCCGCGCACCAGGCGTCCGGGCAAAGCTCCAGTGGCGGTGTCATCGCGGGCGACGATCTGCCCATTCAAAATCGTGGCGCGGTACCCGCTGGCTTGCTGCACCATACGCCGCCCCCCGGCGGGCAGATCATTGGTTACGCGGGGCGGCCCCAGCTTCAGGCGATCAAAATCGATGACGTTGATATCGGCCTTGTAGCCAGAACGGAGCAGGCCGCGGTCGTTCAGGCCGATCGCGCGCGCTGTCTCGTGGCTCAGGCCACGGACAACATCTTCGACGCTGAGGCGGCTGGCCTTACGGTCGCGCGCCCAATATTCGAGCATGAAGGTCGGCAGGCTGGCATCGCACAGAAAGCCGAGATGCGCGCCGCCATCCCCCAGCCCATAGACGCTGCGCGGATGACGAAGCATTTCGCCCGCAACGTCGAGCGATCCGAAGGCATAATTGACCGAGGGCAGCATCAGCACCGCCTGGCCGTCCTGCTCCAGCATCAGATCATAGGCGAGCGATGCCGGATCGACGCCCATGGCGGCCGCGCGCCCGGCAACATGGCTGTTGGGCGCGGGTTCGTAATCCGGCTGCTCGCCTAGCGGGTACATCGCATCCCACAGGCGGAGAAGCCCCGCCCCCATGAAGTCGTTGGGATCGAATTCCTCGGAGAGGATCTGCGCCCGGACATCCGCCGAGCGCAGCGCCCCCAGACGCTGCTCGCGTGGCAGGGCGGCGAGTTTCTTGAAGGTGGGGGTAAAGACGAACGGGTGATAACTGAGATCGAAACCCAGCATCATGCCGACCGGTCGACCGCTCACCTGCGCGCGTACCTCGAGCCCATCGGCGGTGCATTGATCCATCCAGTCGACAATCGTCCGCCATTTTTCAGGCGCGGTGTGCCACTGCATCACCGAGAGCGAGAGCGGACGGCCGCTCTGCTCCATCACGCGGCGGAACAACGCGAGTTCGGTATCAACATCAGCAAAGTCGGACACCGCCTGCAACACACCGCTTCCCTTGGCGCGGAGCGCGCCTGCAATCGCCTTGAGTTCATTCTCGGCAGCGGTCAGCGTCGGGATCAGCGATCCATCGCTGGCGCGGTGGTTGAGCGTGCGCGACGTACCGAAGCCGAGCGCCCCGGCATCGATGGCTTCCCCGGCAAGGCGCGCCATTGCGGCGCAATCGGCCTCGGTGGCCTCTTCCCGGTAGGCCGCGCGCTGCCCCATGACGAACACACGCAGCGCGGCATGCGGGATCTGGGTCGCCACATCGGCATCAAACCGTCGCCCCGAAAGCGCATTCATGTAATCGGGAAATGTCTCCCAATTCCAGGGCAGACCGGTTGTGAGAACGATTTCCGGAAGGTCTTCGACGCCTTCCATCAGCCGAACAAGCCGATCCCGGTCACCGGGGCGGCAGGGGGCAAAGCCGACACCGCAATTGCCCATGAGGACGGTCGTAACACCGTGCACGCTCGATGGTCGGACCGAGTTTTCCCAGGTTACCTGGCCGTCATAATGGGTGTGGATATCGACAAAGCCGGGTGTGACCAGCAAGCCCCGCGCATCGATTTCCTCATCGGCGCGGCAGGATAGCGATGGGCCCATCGCTGCGATGCGCCCATCCTTGATCGCCACGTCCATTTCGCGGATCGGTGCGCCCGATCCATCGGCAACCGATCCACCACGGATCAGAAGGTCTACTGATACGGTCATGGCCTCCCCTCCCGCCGGATCAGCGACCGACACCGTATAGTTCGGCGGCGTTTTCATAGAGGATCCAGTTCTTTTCCTCTTCGGAAAGGTGCGCGGTCTGCCCAAGCAACAGTTCGCGGCTCCACGGCCAGGTCGAATCGCTGTGCGGGAAATCATTGGCCCAGAGCAGTCGGCGCGGGTTCATCAGATGGGTCATCTTGAAAGCGACCCAATCGTCCTGGAACGTCAGATAGACATTGTTGCGGAAATATTCACTGGGAAGCTGGCCCATATCTCCCATTTTCATCCAGAAGCGGTGGCGCTTGTAACCATGGTCCATGCGATAAGCGAAGTGCGGTGCCCAACCCGCATCGGCTTCAACACAGACCAGCTTCAGATCCGGGTGGCGTTCGAAAACTCGGCCCCAGATGAAGACGCCGATAATGTCCTGAATGGACTTGAGCAGGCTTTGCGTGGCGTTCTGCGGCGGCCCACGATGGCTCGATACGACGGCCTTTTGCCCGGCGGAGCCCACCGCATTCGGACCATCCTGTCGACTGGTGAGGATGTGGAAGCTGATGGGAAGGCTCAGTTCAACCGCGGCGCGCCACAGCGGATCGAAGTTCGGGTGATCATAATCTTCCTCGGTCGCGGGATTGCCGGGCATCATCACCCCGCGAAAGCCCATTTCCTTGAACTGGCGAAAATCCTCGATTGCCTCGGCTACCGAGCGGACCGCCGTCTGCCCCATGCCGAGCAGGCGGTTGGGATCTGCGGCGCAGAATTCCTCATGGAGCCAGCGATTATACGCCCACATACAGGCTTGTTTATAGTCCGCGTCGGGGTGGTTGCAGAGCACCATGCCAACCGACGGGTAGATGGCTTCGGCGATTATGCCTTCGCGGTCCTGATCGCCGAGGCGGGCCTTGCCGTCCCACCCGCCACGATGGAGATCCTTGAAGAGCGTTTCGCCCTTTTTCATGTCCTTGGGGTTCTTGCCGGCCGCCGCGACGATACCCATGGGCACCGCGCCCGGCATGCCGTCGATCACAAAGGAGTCGCCGCCATCAAGGTCAGTGCTCACGCGCGGCGCACGATCGCGATATGCGGGATCGATCCGGTCGACATAGCAGTGCGGAGGTTCGGTGACGTGCGAGTCCGCCGAGATCAGCTTATCCGGAAGTGTATTGGATATGGCTACATCTTTGGTCTGGGCGATGGTTTCCAGAATAGGGTTGTCGAACAGGGCCATGGCTTATCCTCTCTTCCCGATGTCTCGGCATCGTTGCATCGATCATTGTCGACACGGTTATGCGGTCAAAGTCGGGCGAGCGACTATATCCAATCGTCCAGAAGAGTTTGCAGATCGTCCAGATCAGTTCGCGCCAAGAAAGGGCGACCAATGCATGTGCCCGCCCACGCTGTTGTCGAGAAAGGGGGCCTGGGCACGCTGATAGGCGGCCGGCGTCATCCCGTAAAAATTGCGAAAGGCGCGGGTGAACGCGGCAACCGACTTATACCCCGCATAATAGGCGGCATCAGCGACCGAAACCGGCTGCCATCGGAGCATGTCTCCCGCACGGGTCATGCGCAGGCGGGTGATATACTGCAAAAAGGGTAACCCGGCGACCTTGTGAAATTCAGCAGCGAAGGTCGAGCGGGATATGCCGAGTTCCGCAGCCAGCTTCTCGAGCGTCCAATCCCGATCCGGATAGGAGTGGACAAGCGTGAGCGCGATCGGAATGCGAAACCGGTCGACGGCCGATGCGACGTCCAGACCACTGCGCAAAAGGCCCGTGATCTGCGCACGTGCCGCTTGCATGAACAATATGTCAAAGGTCGATGTCATGAAGGTGGCCGCCCCTGGCCCCATCGCCGCCTGCGCGATATTGTCGGCGTCGATCACGAGATATTCCGCCCCAGCCAAGTCAGCCTGGCGCACCACGATGCTACGAGGAAGCGCGCGAATGATCGGATTGACGGTGGTAAGGTGAAAGGCCCCTGTGAGCAGCCGGAGAACACGCGGTCCCGTCCCAAAGCGCAGCACGGGCGGGGTATCGAGCGCATGGGATTCGCGAAAGAAATCACTTTGTCGCAGCGATGCATTTTGCTCGGCGCGGATACGCGGCGTCTCGTTTCCAAGCTGAATATAATAGTCGCCCTTGGCCAAGCGGATAGAGCCTGCGGCACTATCGCCCTCAATCCAGGCAGCTCCTTCCAGACAAAGGTGAATGAACGCCCGTCGATTAGCCCGCAGGTGCGCCCCTGAATTGTCCGCGATATCGAGGAACGCCGCATCAATCCGAGCAATGCGGAGGGATTGCAGAAGATCGGAAAGGGAAAGGCGCATCAATGCACGATTATTGTTAAAGGAGTAAGCACTAGACAGTCGGACGCGACTAAAATCCGCAACATGCACTCGGGCATAAGATTACCCCCTCCTAAAATCCAGTTGATCTGGCCGTTGCTTGTTTTTGGTTTGACCGGGTGGCGACGATCTCGGTCATACCCCGGATCATGCGGTCAATCACATCGGGAATGAAGGGTCAATTCGCGCGCAGATCCGATGCCTGCAACGTGCGCTACCGGGCCATACGCAAAGGCAGATACGTCAAAGTTCGACGACATGTAACTGCGTGAAATAGTCCATATAGCGAATGGTTGCGTTCCCACGTCTCAGAAAACTGCAAGCTCACAACGCTGCCGGCGTAAACAAGCGACGAAAGACAATATCACGATTCAAAATCGAAAACCTTGCGCTGTTTCGATAATAGATCCTGCGATCCGCGCCGCGTCACATGGGTTTACAGTCCAGCGGCGAAATTTCGGCTTTCCATAAGAGAAACAGAAAGGTTTTGGGGATGATCTCTCGAAAGGTCGCCGCGTTGCTGATTGGCAGCGCCGGGGGCGCGCTTGTCTGCGCACCTGGCGCATATGCTCAGTCCAATATGCCAGAATCCGTCGTCGCCCGGCCCGACGATAGCGACACAATTCTGGTGACCGCGCGCCGGCGCGCGGAAAGCGCGCAGGATGTGCCGATCGCGCTGACGGCGCTGAGCAATGAACAGATCGCGGTGCCCGGAACGGTCGGCCTGACACAGGTCGCGCAGTTGGCGCCAAGCCTCCAGATTACCGCCACGAATGCGAGGCAGACCAACATCAACATCCGTGGATTGGGGGCGACACCAGCATTTGCCAGCCTTGGCCTTGAATATGGCGTCGGCATCTATGTCGACGAGATATATTACAGCCGCCCCGCGCAGACTGCGTTCGATCTGTATGACCTTGAGCGCGTGGAAGTGCTTCGTGGGCCGCAGGGAACATTGTTTGGCAAGAACACCACCGCAGGCGCCATCCACATCACCTCGCAGGCGCCTAGCTTCGAGCCTGAATTTCGTGGTGAAATGAGCTTCGGCAACTACCGGTCGTTCCAGGTCCGCGCTACCGGCTCGGCACCGATTACCGACACGCTGGCGGCACGCTTGACGGTGACCAACACCACCCGCGATAAGGGCTTCATCACGAACGTTCACGACGGGTCGCGCAAGTCGGATCTTCACAGCTTTTCCGTTCGTGGGCAGCTGTTGTTCAAGCCAAACGACGATTTCTCGCTACGTCTTATCGGCGATTACAGTGACATGCAGCAGGATTGCTGCATCGGTACGCTGACGGATGTACGCACCACGCGTGTTGACGGAAGCGCACTGCCCAATAATTTCTACGACCGTATCGCGCGGTTCGACTATACCCCGCTGCCCATTGATCCCTTTGCGCGCAAGATCGATATTGACCGGCCGCTCTGGCTGAAAATCGACACGCGCGGTGTCTCCGCGATCGCCAATTATGATCTGGGGCCGGCAACGCTAACCTCGGTGACTGGCTGGCGCTCGCTGGAATATCGCCCCGCAATCGATGGCGACACCATCGGCCTCGATATTTTTCAGGATGCCGGCATCAACGAGAAGCAGGAACAGTTTAGTCAGGAACTGCGCCTTGCCTCGAATGGCCGCAACACGATCGATTACGTAGCTGGGATCTATTATTTCTCGCAGCGGATCGACAACGACATCTTCACCAAATACGGGTCCGATGCCGCGCTCTGGGTCCTCGGCCCCGCGCCCGGAAGCAGTTCAGCATCGGCCGGCGGGCAAGCCGCACTCAACGGCTTTTATGTCAGCGGCACCGCGCGTGCGGACACCAAAAGCTATGCCGCGTTCGGCCAGCTAACCTGGCATCTCACCGACAGCTTCGATCTGACGGCTGGACTACGTTACACCAATGAAAAGAAGGACGGCTTCTTCGAACAGGTCCAGCTCGGACCGGTGCTGACGCCCGCGCAGATCGCGTTGGGCGCTCAGGCAATCCGCAACGCCTTCGGCCGGGCGATCCCGCGCTACACTGCAGAAACCAAGGAAGACAATATATCGGGTCTGATCACCGCGTCATACAAGCCGACGCGGGACGTGATGCTTTATGCAACTTATGCCCGGGGCTACAAGTCTGGCGGCCTCAACCTTAACGCAACCGGCGCACCACCCGTGGTGGATCCCGAAAAGGTCGAAAATGTCGAAGCCGGCCTGAAATCGACATTGTTCGATCGTCTACTGACCGTCAACCTGTCCGCCTTCAGCACCCGCATCCGCAACTATCAAAGCCAGCAGATCGACATTACCGGCGCACTCACCGCCTATATCGCCAATGTCGGCCGCGTTCGGTCACGCGGGGTTGAAGCCGACATTACTTTGCGCCCGGTTCGCCATCTAAACTTGTTTGCATCAGGCAGCTATGTCGATGCGGTCTATCAGGATTTTCGAAACGCGCCCTGCCCGGTTGAATATCTCGGATTGCAAACCGTATGTGACCTGAGCGGACGAAACTTGCCGGGGGTTTCCAAATATTCCGCGTCACTTGGCATCGATTATTCAACCGAGATCAACCCAGGCGCAGAGGTCTATCTGAACTCGAACTACAGCTATCGATCAAAATTTAACGGCACCTACAACCTCGCCGCCGACGCGGTGGTCCGCGGATATGGCATCACCAACCTCAATATCGGCGTGCGCGAACCCGATGGTCGATGGGATGTGTCGCTTTACGCACGCAACCTGTTCGACGTCGAATATTTCAACAGCAAGGGCCCAGGCGCCTTTAACACCGGCCAGTATAGCGGCGGCCCCGGCGATCCGCGCACTTATGGTCTGACGTTCCGCACCAAATTGTAATCCCCGACGGATGGAGAGCCTTTCGATGAAGATGCTGCGTATCATGTTGTCGGCGACCGCGCTGACCGCCCTTGCGCCCGCGCATGCCGAAAAGACGTCCGACACCCGCCCAAACATCATTGTGGTCATGGTCGACGATATGGGCTTTTCCGATCTTGGTGCCTTTGGCGGTGAGATCCGGACGCCCAATCTCGATACGCTGGCCAACAAGGGGGTGAAGTTCAACAACTTCCACACCACGCCGGTGTGTGCACCGACGCGGGCGGAGTTTCTGACCGGGGTGGACCATCATCAGACGGGGCTCGGCAACTTTCCTGAACTGCGTCAAGACAACCAGATCGATCGACCCGGATATGAGGGGTATCTGAACGACCGGGTGGTTACCATTGCCGAACGGCTTCGGGATGCGGGATACAAGACGATCCATTCGGGAAAATGGCATGTCGGTTATGATCTGCGCGCCAACCCGGCGGCACGGGGGTTCGAACGCTCCTTCACCATGCTGGGCGGCGGCCACAATCATTTCGGTACCGACAAGGGCCGCCCCCGTCCCAACATGCCCAATGTGGGACTGATCTACACCCTCGACGGCAAAGAGGTCTCGATCCCCGATAACTTCTACTCAACCGACTATTTCACAAATCAGTTGATTTCCTTCCTCCCAGAGCGCGGGGACAAACGCCCCTTTTTCGGATATCTGGCGCTCACTGCACCTCATTATCCAATCCATGCACCTGCGAAAGACATCCAGCGCTATGCGGGGAAATATGACGCCGGCTATGATGCACTGCGCGAACAAAGGCTGACGCGCCTAAAGGAACTGAAGCTTATCCCCGGCACAATTACTGCCCATGCGCAGACGTCGTCGGTGCGGTGGGACAGTCTGAACGATGCCGATAAACGCATCGAATCTCGCACGATGGAGGCTTATGCCGCCATGGTCGACCGGATAGACCAGAATATGGGCAAGCTCGTCAGCGAGTTGAAGAAACGCGGCGTCTACGACAATACCGTGATCCTCTTCTTCTCCGACAACGGGCCGGAGGGACATGAACTCGACAAGTCCTTCATCATCCCCGAAGCTGGAAAGGCGATGCTTGCCTCGGCCGACAACAGTCTCGGCTCGATCGGCACCGCGCACTCCTATACTTGGTACAAATCGAACTGGGCGGAAGCGGGTTCGGCCCCGTTCCGGCTTTCGAAATCCTTCCCCACCGAAGGCGGCACGCGCGTCGTCTCCTTTCTAAGTTATCCGAAACACGCGCGCACCGGCATCGAAACTAGCTATATCTCAGTACGCGACGTGCTGCCCACCTTGCTCGATCTGGCGCATGTGAAACTCGACAACCCGGCACAATATAAGGGCAAGGCAGTGATCGCCCCTCAGGGCATTTCCTTCGCCCAGCGAATCCTCCCTGGCGCACCGCCCCCAAACATCTCCCCGGCCTTCGCCGCAGGAGAAATGTTCGGCCGGCGCTACGTCCGCGAAGGGCAGTGGAAGGCAGTCCACATCCCTCCCCCAACCGGAAACGGCCGCTGGGAACTATTCGATATCGAGGCCGATCCCGGCGAAACCACCGACCTCGCCCCTAAGAACCCCGAAATCGTCGGCAAGCTAATCAGGGCATGGAATTCCTATGCCGACGAGAAGGGGGTTATTCCGCCGATCATTCCGGGCAACTGACGATTGCCGGAGAGGCGGTTGGTTTACGAGCGGCCTCTCCGCCAGCTACAAACTCGCAAATTTGTGCAAATGCCTTGAGTGAACACGTCGTCCACCCAACTCTGGCGACGCCGGATGCGATGGGCAGCCTCGGAGCAACGTGAGGCGCTGCAGCCCCTTCAGGATAATGCGAAGCAGCGCCTCTTTTGCCTTACGCCGTACTTCGGAGGCGCGGCCGCCTTCCCCTTCCCTCACATCTGTCTGCCGTCAGCGCCAATGGCAAAGTTGCGCACCAATCCGGCGTGGCTTGCTCGGCGCATGTGTTCCAGCGCATCGCGGGGCGCGTTTACGCCCGGTGCAGTCCAAACTTCATGGAGGATGTGAGCGCGGCACGACACTGGTAGTGGTACATCTGAACCACTAGAGCCTCTCGGGCTTTGCGCTAAGTATTTGGGAAATATGGTGGGCGCTGACGGGCTCGAACCGCCGACCCTCTCGGTGTAAACGAGATGCTCTACCAACTGAGCTAAGCGCCCCCTTGCGGAGAAGCGCTCAATTAGGGGATTTCCCGCGCCGGTCAAGCGATTCCGCGCTTTTTGCCAATTTTTCGTAAAGCCCCGCTTACACCGCCATCAGGCCCGCCATCAGGCCCGCCTTCTGGCCCACCTTCTGGATCGCCGCGAAATAGTCGTTCAGGCCTTCCGCCGCGCGGTCGGAAAGCACAACGTACACGCGCCGGCCATCATCCTGATCGTCCTCGCGCACGAACAACCCGGCCTCGGTCATCGTGCGTATCCAGCGCAGCGCGGTGGTCGGCGGCACGGCGGCGGCGATGCACAGGCTCGACACCGCAACCGCGCGCCGTTCCAGCCGCGCGGCCATCAGGTCGAGCAGCATGTCCCATGCCGGATCGGCGAAAAGCTCGGGCGAAAAATAACGGTCGCGCAGCCGCCTGGCGCGGATGAGCGCGCGAATCCGCTCGGCAGTCACCGGCGCGGCCGTGCGCGGGCCCGCCGCATAGCCGAAGGCACGGTCGCTCACGCCGCCGCCGTCCAGCCCCTCCTCCGAGATTTTCGCCAGTGCACGCGCGATCCGCGCCACCTCCTCGCCCAGCTGGTGCAGCCGCTGCGCCTCGCCCGCCAGGTCGGTATCGCGCAGCCCCGTGCGCCGCCCCGCCGCGATCAGCCCCAGCGCCGCCGAGCGTTCGAGCGTATCGGGATCGCACAGCATCTGCACTCCTGTCTCGGTGATCCGCGCCATCACCCTGTCGATCAGCATCACCGGCAGCGCGATCGCCGCCCGGCACCGCCCGTCGCGCACCAGCGCATCGATGCAGGGCAACAGCGCATCCAGCACCGGCCCGGCATCGTCCGTCAGCTCAAGATATATCCCATCGGGCTGCGCGTCACCGTTTAGCCGTGCCAGCGCCTCGGCAAGGCCGCATGCGGCGGTCGGGGCGATCCCCAGCGCCCCCAGCGTCGCGGTCGCCACGGCCTGCGCGCCGGGGTGGTCGGCGATCACCATCACCACGGGCGCCTCCACGCGCCAGCCATTCCCGCTTCCGTCCATCGTCTCTCCCCGTCTGCGCGCCTGTGTCGCAACCGCGCGGGCGCAGATAAAGCGGCGATGCCACCGTAATGGAGGCATTGGCGCCAGAAGCGAAACGGCCCGCCTTCCCCTGTGGGAAAGCGGGCCGCTTTCTGTCGCTTCGGATGGTCGCCTGCGGGTCAGAGACCCTTGACGATATCCTCTACCATCTTCTTCGCGTCGGCGAGAAGCATCATGGTGTTGTCCATGTAGAACACGTCGTTGTCGACGCCGGCATAGCCGACACCGCCCATCGAACGCTTCACGAACAGCACGGTCTTCGCCTTTTCGACGTCGAGGATCGGCATGCCATAGATCGGCGAGGATTTGTCGGTCTTCGCCGCCGGGTTGGTCACGTCGTTCGCGCCGATGACGAAGGCCACGTCGGCCTGTGCAAAGTCGG
This sequence comes from Sphingomonas sp. C3-2, assembly GCF_033025475.1. Lineage (NCBI taxonomy): Bacteria > Pseudomonadati > Pseudomonadota > Alphaproteobacteria > Sphingomonadales > Sphingomonadaceae > Sphingomonas > Sphingomonas sp. C3-2. Next base: position 3,107,301 of record NZ_CP130322.1, on the reverse strand, counting down.
AGTTGATGTCCTCCAGCTCGAACACTTCGTCATAGGGCACGTTCGCTTCGGCGAGCAGCACGTTCATGTGCCCGGGCATACGGCCAGCCACGGGGTGGATGGCGTATTTCACCTTCACGCCGGCTTCCTTCAGCAGGTCGCCCATTTCGCGCAGCGCGTGCTGCGCCTGGGCAACGGCCATGCCGTAACCGGGAACGATGATGACGCTTTCGGCCTGCTTCATCAGGAACGCCGCGTCGTCGGCCGAGCCGCGCTTCCACGGACGGTCGGTCTGCGCCGCGCCGCCCGAGCCCGCATCGGCTTCCGAACCAAAGCCACCCGCGATCACGCTGATGAAGCTGCGGTTCATCGCCTTGCACATGATGTACGACAGGATCGCACCTGACGAACCGACAAGCGCGCCGGTGATGATCATCGCGGTGTTGGAGAGCGTGAAGCCCATCGCCGCAGCCGCCCAGCCCGAATAGGAGTTGAGCATCGAGACGACGACCGGCATGTCCGCGCCGCCGATCGGGATGATCAGCAGGAAGCCGATCAGGAACGAAAGCGCGGTGATCGTCCAGAACACCCAGGGGCTCTGGTCGGTCAGGAAATAGCCGACCAGACCGATGATCGCCGCCAGCGTGCCGAGGTTGATGACATGGCGCGCGGGCAGCATGATCGGCTTGCCCGACATGTTGCCGTTGAGCTTGAGGAACGCGATCACCGAACCCGAGAAGGTGATGGCGCCGATCGCGATGCCAAGGCCCATTTCAACACGGCTGACGCCCAGGATCTCGCCATTGTCGCCGAGAATGCCGAACGCGCCGGGATTGAGATAGGCGGCCGCTGCCACCAGCACCGCGGCCATGCCGACGAGCGAGTGGAACGCCGCAACGAGCTGCGGCATGTCGGTCATCGCGATCTTGCGCGCGATGATGAACCCGATGGCGCCGCCGATGGCGATCGCGCCGATGATTTCGGCGATGCTTGCGACCTCATGGGTGACGAGCGTGGTGCCGACGGCCAGCGCCATCCCGGCCATGCCGAAACGGTTGCCGCGACGGCTGCTCGCCGGGCTCGAAAGCCCGCGCAGCGCGATGATGAAACAGACGCCCGCGATCAGATAGGCGAGCGCAACCCAAGGGTTGACGGGTGCAACTTCATGCATGGCTTATCCCCTCAGCCCTTCTTTTCTTTTTTCTTGTACATGGCGAGCATGCGTTCCGTGACGGCAAAGCCGCCAAAGATGTTCACGCTGGCGAGTACAACGGCGATCAGGCCCAGCCACTTGGCGCTGGCCGATCCTTCGGCGGCCGATGCGATCAGCGCGCCGACGATGATGACGGACGAGATCGCGTTGGTCACCGCCATCAGCGGCGTATGCAGGGCCGGTGTCACCGACCAGACGACATAATAGCCGACGAAGCACGCCAGCACGAATATCGACAGGATTGATATGAAATCCATAATTCACTCCCCGTTCGCCGTCCGCGGCCGCCCGGTATCCGGGCGTGCTGTCGCGTGCGGCGCAATCCCGGCGGCTGCGGCATCCAGAGCCGTCACCGCCGGGTACAGATTGTTCAGCCGAGCAGACGCTCGCTGACCACCTTGCCTCCCTGGGTCAGGCGGATGGCCTGCGTCACCTCGTCCTCGTCGGGCAGCACGGGGCGCCCGGCGTCCTTGTCCCAATAGGCGGACAGGAAGTTGTAGAGGTTGCGCGAGAACAGCGCCGATGCGTCGGCGGCAAGCCGCGACGGCACATTCTTGTGCCCGACGATCTTCACGCCGTGGCGTTCCACCACCTGGCCGGCGACCGCGCCTTCGACATTGCCGCCCTGTTCGACGGCAAGGTCGATGATCACCGAACCCGGCTTCATCGACGCCAGCTGTGCATCCGAAATCAGCCGCGGTGCCGGGCGTCCCGGAATCAGCGCGGTGGTGATGACGATGTCCTGCTTGGCGATGTGGCTCGACACCAGATCGGCCTGCGCCTTCTTGTATTCGTCGGACATTTCGGTGGCATAGCCGCCCGAACCTTCGCCCTCGATACCCGCCACATTCTCGACGAAAATGGCCTTGGCGCCCAGCGATTCAATCTGTTCCTTGGTCGCCGAACGCACGTCGGTGGCCGACACCTGCGCGCCCAGGCGGCGCGCGGTGGCGATCGCCTGCAGCCCGGCCACGCCGACGCCCATGATGAAGACGCGCGCGGCCGAAACCGTGCCCGCCGCCGTCATCATCATCGGGAATGCCCGGCCATATTCGGCTGCGGCATCCAGAACGGCCTTGTAGCCCGAAAGGTTCGACTGGCTCGACAGGATATCCATCGACTGCGCACGCGTGATGCGCGGCATGAACTCCATCGCCAGCGCCTCGACGCCAAGCCCGGCATAGGCGTCAACGCGCGCGCGTTCGCCAAACGGGTTCAGGCCCGCGACGATCCATGCGCCCGGCTTCACGCCGTTCAGGCTTGCCGGATCCGGCCCCTGTACGCCCAGCAGAATGTCCGCACCGGCAATGACCGAAGCCCGGTCGCCCACCACGGCGCCGGCTTCCTCATAAGCCTTGTCGTCAATCGTCGCATGCGCACCTGCGCCCCGTTCGACGGCAAGTTCAGCACCCAATGCTTTGAATTTCTTGACGGTTTCAGGCGTAGCCGAAACCCGGCGCTCGCCCTCGGCGCCTTCCCCCAACACCGCGATCTTCATCGTCGCGCTATCAGTTCGCGATCAGAACGATGACGAGAGCGGTCACCACGATCGTGGCCAGCCCACCCCACTTCATCAGGGAAATGAAACCCTGATAGGTGTCGTCGTGCATCTTGAAATCGCCCGTATCGGCCATTTTGTTGTTCCCCTCACAGGTTTACGACTAAGTTTTCGAAACTGGAACGTGGCTTAACAGCAATTTGGTTAGCCTCAACCCGTTTTTGGGGGTGTTGAGGCCACATTAAATCCTCGGTTCGGACTAGTCCTGCTTTACCCCGCTCCGTCCATCATGGCACAGCGTGTCGCATGCGTACGCCAATACGGCTTGTTACCGGATATGTCGTGCTGGGGGCAATAGTTGCCGCCTTTCCAGCCGGTTGCGGCCGCCCGACGACTATCGAAGAAAATGCCGCCGCCATCCCCTTTGCCGAGGCCGTAGGCCCCGAACGGCTCGAATCCGCGCCCGACGAGCCACTTGCGGTCTATGCCGATCCGCAGGGCCGCTTCTCGATCGCGCTGCCACCGGGCTGGAATGCGGCGCCCGAAGCCCCCGGCATTGCTTTCCGAGATCCCGCCACGGGCGCGATACTGTCGCTTGGTCATTCATCCGACTTCGACGGCGCGGTCACGGCGCTCCGCCGTTCGGTCGAAACGGTCACTGCAAGCTCCAGCCATCCGGGCGACTACCGTCTGGTCGGGCGCAATGCTGCGGGGGACATCATCCGCGCGCGCGTTCTGGCGACACCCCATGGCGGCGCCACCGCGCGAATACGCATTGCAAAGGACAAAATCTCCCCGCTCACAGAGGCCAGCGCCGACGCCACGCTCCACAGCCTTGCCCCCGGCAATTGACGGTCGGATCTTCCGCCTGTTTCAGGCATTAAGACGCACAATCCCTTCCTCGTTCGCAGGCCCACCCACCGCATGAAATCGACACGACGGCAGATCATCACCGGCATCGCCCTCCTCCCGCTCGCGGCCTGCGCCACGCGCGGAGCATCCAGCCTTGCGGGCGCGCAGAGCTTCGAGGCCGAACTCACCGCGCTCGAACGCGCCTCGGGCGGGCGGCTGGGCGTCTGCCTGCGCAATACCGCGACCGGCGAAGCCATGGGCCACCGCGCGTCCGAGCGCTTTGCGCTCTGCTCCACCTTCAAGCTCGCGCTCGCGGCGATGGTGCTCAAGGATATCGATGACGGGGTGATCGCCGCCGATCTGCAACTGCCGATCAGCGAGGCGGACATGGTGCCCTATGCCCCCGTTTCCACGCGTTATCTCGCCACAGGCCGCGCCCCGATCACTGCGCTCGCGCGCGCCGCGCAGGTGGAAAGCGACAATGTCGCCGCCAACCTCATCCTGCGCCAGCTCGGCGGCCCGGCAGCCTATACCCGGCGCCTGCGCGCGCTGGGTGACGATCTGACGCGGCTCGACCGCACCGAACCCGATCTCAACCACGTCCTTCCCGGCGATGCGCGTGACACGACGACGCCCGCCGCCATGGCAAAGACGATGCAGGCGATCCTTCTGGGCAACTGGCTGTCCCCCGCCAGCACCGCGCTGCTCTGGCAATGGATGCGCGAAACGCAAACCGGGCTGCGTCGCTTGCGCGGCGGCCTGCCCACCGACTGGGCGGTCGGCGACAAGACCGGCACCGCCGCCTATCCCGATCTGGGCACCAAGCACAATGATGTCGCGATGATCGTCGCTCCCTCGGGCACGCGCTGGATGCTCACCGCCTATTTCGAGGCCGCCGCCGCCAATGATCCGCCCCGGCCCGAGGACGATGCCGTCCTCGCCGCTGTCGCCCGCGCGGCGACGGCGGTCATCATGGGTTAGTGCTGCCCGCCCCGCTGTCCGCCACCACTTCGACCCGCAGAGCGACGGGGGCGCTGTTCTGGGCTAACCAGTCAAGCACCAGCACCTGTCCATCGCGGCGCCAAAGCGCCTGACGCCTACCCCGGTGCATCGGCGCGCCCCATGCCGCGCTGAGCGCCGCGATCAAGCCGTCCTCATGGTCGCGCGTTTGCGCAAGCACCCAGCAACGCGTCCGGCTGCCTGCCAAATCGGGCAATCCCAGTCGCGCATTCAGGCCCGGTCGACGAAACTGCGTCATGCCCGCACCCGTAATGGGGTCGGCACCATCCACTGCCCAGCCCCATTGCGCCAGGCGCTCCGCATCGCCCGAAGTCGCGCTGCATTCGCTTACCGCATGAATGATGTCCTGCGCTCGGGCAATCGGCCAATCGGGCATATCCGCCGCCCCCGCTGGCACGCAAAGCATAAGGCTCATGCCAGCAAGCAAGGCGCGATGCCCCATCATCCACGCATCCCTTTCATTCCGGATCAGATTCCCAGCCCGGGGGGCAGCATCGCCGTATCGCGCAGGCCCCGCCACACGCGGATCGCCTGCGCGGTTTCCGCCACGTCGTGCACGCGCAGCAGCTGCGCGCCCATTTCGGCCCCCTTCACCGCCAGCATCACCGATCCGCCCAGCCGCTCATCGGCCGATGCCTCGTTGGAAAGCGCGCCGATCAGTCGCTTGCGGCTCACGCCCAGCATCATCGCACAGCCCAGCCCGTGGAACAGCGTCAGCCCGTTGATCAGGCGCAGATTGTCCTGCAGCGTCTTGCCAAAGCCGATACCCGGATCGACAAGGATATTCTCGCGCGCCACGCCAGCGGCCTCCACCGCCGCCACGCGCGCCTCCAGCCAGTCATAAACCTCGGCCAGCACCTCCAGATGGCGCTCCTCGCGGTGCCCACCGGTCTTCGGATCGGGCGAATGCATCAGGATGACGGGGCATCCCGCCTTCACCACCACCTCAAGCGCGCGCTCGTCATAGAGCAGCGCCGCGACATCGTTCACGATATGCGCGCCCGCGGCCAGCGCGGCTTCCATCACTGCGGCCTTGCGCGTGTCGACCGAAATCGCGACGCCCGTGGGCTTCAGTTTCTCGATCACCGGCACGATCCGCGCGATCTCGTCGCCTTCCCACACGGTGGTCGAGCCCGGCCGCGTCGATTCCCCGCCCAGGTCGATCAGCCCCGCGCCCGCCTCGGCCTGCGCCACGCCGGTGGCTGCGGCCGCCGCCGGGTCGCCATAATTGCTGCCGCCGTCCGAAAAACTGTCGGGCGTCACGTTCAATATGCTGGTCACGATGGGCTGGTCGAAGCGCAGCACGCGCTCGCCCGCCTGTATCGGTGCACGCGGTGCCTCGATCCGCTGGCGCAGCAACTGCGCGCGCTCAGCCTGTTCGCTCGAAAGCCGCTCCAATGCCTCGTCGAACCGGTCGATGGGCAGCATCCACGCCGCCGTCCGGCGGCCGTTCTGGACGGCAAACAGCTCATAGCCGCCAAACCAGTTCAGCCCGCTTGCCAGACGGGCCACCTGCCCATCGAAACAGACCGGGCTGTCGACCGGCATAACCGGGCGCAGGTAGATCTGCGCACCGGCATCTATCGTTTTCAAATCACGGCTCCGTCGCAAGGATATAGGTCTGGCGCAGCGTATCGATCGCCTTCAGCGCGCCCTTCTCCTCGAAATGCCAGAATGTCCAGCCATTGCACGACGGCGCACCCTGCAGCGTGGCGCCCACCTTGTGGATCGATCCGGTCGCCTCGCCCGCCTGCAGCGATCCGTCGACGCGCACCACCGCTTCCCAGCGGCGCTTGGCATCCATCAGCACGGTGCCGGGCTTCAGCATGCCGTTCTCGACGATCGTGCCGAACGGCACCTTGGGCGCGGCCTTGGGGGACTGCATCGTGATGACGGCGGATTCGTCGAGCGGCAGCGCGGCGGCGATGCGTTCCTTCGCCACCTCGATATAATCGGCTTCGCGTTCGATGCCGATCCAGCGGCGCTTCAGGCGGCGGGCCACCGCGCCCGTGGTGCCGGTGCCAAAGAACGGGTCGAGCACGACGTCGCCCGGCTTGGTGCAGGCGAGCAGGATGCGATAGAGCAGCGCCTCGGGCTTCTGCGTCGGGTGCGCCTTCACGCCGTTTCGCTTCAGGCGTTCCGAACCGTTGCAGATCGGAATGGTCCAGTCCGAACGCATCTGCAGCTCGTCGTTGAGCGTCTTCATCGCGCGGTAGTTGAAGGTGTAGCGCGCCTTTTCGCTCTTCGACGCCCAGATCAGCGTCTCGTGCGCGTTGGTGAAGCGCGTACCCTTGAAGTTCGGCATCGGGTTCGACTTGCGCCACACGATGTCGTTCAGGATCCAATAGCCTTCATCCTGGATCGCAGCACCCACGCGGAAGATATTGTGATAGCTGCCGATCACCCAGATCGTGCCATCGTCCTTCAGGATGCGGCGCGCTTCCTTCAGCCAGGCCTTGGTGAACTTGTCATAGGTGGCAAAGGTGTCGAACTTGTCCCACTCGTCGTCGACGGCGTCCACCTGGCTGCCATCGGGGCGGTACAGGTCGCCGCCCAGTTGGAGGTTATAGGGCGGGTCGGCGAAGATCATGTCGACGGACTTGTCGGGCAGCGATGCCATCGCGGCCACGCAATCGTCCATCAGGATCTGATCGAGCGGCAGCTTGGCGCGCACATCGGCAGCCGCCTTCTTCCGCGTCGAGACCCGTTCCATAACACCCATTTTTACGCCCCTGTAGTTTGAGCGCGGACCCTGAGTCCTCGGAGTCTTCCCGTCAAGTGCCCGGAATCCGGCGAGTCGCTGCGATTCCGTTCTGTTCCCGGGCGGAACGAAACGAGTCCCACACGACATATTGAGTCAGTCGGGGAATCGCAGACTCAACCCCTTGTGGTGTGGCGCGAAAGACTCACCCCTTTCGCACCGGCACAAAAATATTTTTTCAGAGCAGGCTCAACTGCGCAACCGGGGCAAAGGAACGGCGATGAAGCGGCGTCGGCCCCAGTCGGCGAAGCGCTTCCATGTGCACCGCCGATCCATATCCCTTGTTGCTCGCCCAACCATATCCGGGATGCAGCGCATCGGCCTCGATCATGATCCGGTCGCGCGTTTCCTTGGCGATGATCGACGCCGCCGCAATCGACAGCGAACGCGCATCGCCGCCCACCACCGCGGTTGCCTGCCAGTCCCATTTGGGCAGGCGGTTGCCGTCCACCAGCACATGGCCCACCGCCACGCCCAGCGCCTCGACCGCGCGGGTCATCGCCACCATCGTCGCCTGCAAGATGTTGATCCGGTCGATCTCCTCGACCGCGACAATCCCGACGCCGAACACGGCGCACGCTTGTATCTCGGCGCACAGCGCGGCGCGGCGCGCGGCGCTCAGCTTCTTGGAATCGTTGATCCCCTCGGGCACGCGCGCGGGGTCAAGGATCACTGCCGCGGCCACCACCGGCCCCGCCAGCGGCCCGCGCCCGGCCTCATCCACCCCCGCCACTGGCCCCGCCAGTGCGGCCTCCAGCGCGAAATCAGGCATCGATCCGCCAGTCGGGAAAACGGCGGATCTCACCCGCCTGATAGAGGCAGATGCTATTGCCGAACGGGTCCGCCAGCCGCGCCTCGCGCCACTGCCAGTCCTGATCGATGGGATCGTGGAGGAACACCGCACCCAGCGCCTTCAGCCGCGCCACCTCAGCGTCCAGATCGCGCTGCTCGAAATAGACCTGCGTCGCCGCACTCACGCCCGCGTCGCTCGCATGGATCGACAGCGTCGCCCCGCCCCCCGTCTCGAACCGCGCATAACGCGGCGGGCTGTCGACGATCTGGCGCAGCCCCAGCATGCGGTAAAACGCCACTGACGCGGCGTAATCGCCACAGCCCAGCGTCACCTGATTGAGCATCGGGCCGTCGCCCGGGGTGTCGAGGCGCACCGCCTGATGCCCCATCGGCCCATGGCCCGCGCCCAGCCCCGGCGCTTCCTTCAGCGCCACGCGCACAAAGGCGCGCGCCCGCGCAATCGCGTCGGCCAGCGCCAGTCCCTGGCCCAGCCCACAGGCAATCCCGCTCGCCAGCGTGCAGCCCGTGCCATGGCTGTGGCGCGTCTCGATCCGCTTGTCCTGCCAGCGCGCAATCTCGCCGGCCGCGCCGATCAGCCGGTCGATCACCTCAGCCCCCTCGGCATGGCCGCCCTTGGCCAGCAGCACCGCGCCCATGCCCGTCACCGCCGACTCACCGCCCAGCGCGTCCAGTTCGGGCAGATTGGGGGTCGTCACCGTCGCGCGGCGCATCAGCCGCCCAAAGGCCGCGATCGTGTCGGCATCGGCCAGAACCGCACCGCTCGTCGCAATCATCACGGGGTCGAACACCACCGCCACGCCGGGCATCGCTTCCAGCCGGTCGGCCACGGCATGCGCAATCTCGGCCGATCCGATCATCCCGATCTTCACCGCGTCGACGCCGATATCGCCCACCACCGCGTCGATCTGCGCCAGCACCATATCGCGCGGGATCGGATGCACCCCCGTCACGCCCAGCGTGTTCTGCGCGGTGATCGCGGTGATTGCGGTCATGGCATGGCCGCCCAGCATGGTGATCGCCTTGATATCGGCCTGAATCCCCGCGCCGCCGCCGGAATCGGATCCGGCGATCACCAATATGCGTGCTGTCTTCGTCATGGGTGGTGCCGGCATTCCTGCATCAGGTCGCCTCGGCCACGGCGGCGCAGATCCGGTCGACCAGCTGTTCCACCTGCCCGGCATCGTCGCCCTCGGCCATCACGCGGATCAGCGGCTCGGTGCCCGAAGGGCGGATCACCAGCCGTCCCTTGCCCGCCAACTCGGCTTCGGACTGGGCAATGACGCTGATCACCTTCTGGTCCTCCAGCGGCTTGCCACCGCTGAAACGCACATTCTTCAACAGCTGCGGCACGGGATCGAACAGGTGGAGCAGCTCGCTCGCCGGCTTGCCGCTGCGCACCAGCGCGGCCAGGATCTGTAGCGCCGCCACGAGCCCGTCGCCGGTCGTCGCATAATCGCTCAGGATGATATGCCCCGATTGCTCGCCACCTAGGTTATAGCCCTTGGCGCGCATCGTCTCGAGCACATAGCGGTCGCCCACCTTGGCGCGTTCCAGCGTCAGGCCACGCCCGCCCAGATAGCGCTCAAGCCCCAGGTTCGACATCACCGTCGCCACCAGCCCGCCGCCAACCAGCCGGCCATCTTCGGCCATCGTCGTGCCGATCAGCGCCATCAGCTGATCACCGTCGACGATCCGGCCCTTTTCATCGACCACGATCAGCCGGTCGGCGTCGCCGTCCAGCGCGATGCCGATATGCGCGCCCGATGCCACCACGGTTTCCTGCAACGCCTGCGGCGCGGTCGATCCGCACTTGTCGTTGATGTTTAGGCCGTTGGGCTCAATCCCGATCGAAATCACCTCGGCACCCAGTTCCCACAAAGCCGCCGGGGCGACATTATAGGCCGCGCCATTGGCGCAATCGATCACCACCTTCAGCCCGTCGAGCCGCAGGTCGTTGGGAAAGGTCGATTTGGCGAAGTGGATATAGCGTCCACGCGCATCCTCGACGCGGCGGGCCCGGCCGATCTGCTCGGACGGCGCCAGTTGCGCCTCGGCATCGATCCGCGTCTCGATCTCCACCTCGTCGGCGTCGGACAGCTTGTACCCATCGGGGCCGAACAGCTTGATGCCATTGTCGTGAAACGGGTTGTGGCTGGCCGAAATCATCACGCCCAGATCGGCGCGCATCGAATGGGTCAGCATCGCCACCGCGGGCGTCGGCATCGGGCCGAGCAGCACCACGTCCATCCCTACGCTGGTAAACCCCGCCACCAGCGCCGATTCCATCATATAGCCCGAAACGCGCGTATCCTTGCCGATCACCACGCGGTGCTTGTGGTCGCCGCGCATGAAGTGCGCACCTGCGGCCATCCCCACCTTCATCGCGATTTCGGCCGTCATCGGAAAAGCGTTGGTCCGCCCACGAATTCCGTCGGTTCCGAAAAATCTCCGCGCCATTCTGTCATTGCCCCATGCTATTACTCGCCCGACTGTGCAGGCTTGCCGATCTGATAGCGCGATGCATCGCGAGGGGCGAGCCTTTTGGGACGGAACGAATTTGGGGAGACGAACAATGCATTATCGCGAATTGGGCCATGGGCTGAAAACATCCGCACTCGGCCTCGGCTGCATGCCGATGGCGGGCGTCGGCGCGCATATGTACGGCGTCGCGACCGAGGATGAATCGATCGCCACCATCCACCGCGCGATCGATCTCGGCGTCACCTTTTTCGACACCGCCGAAGTCTACGGCCCCCATGCCAATGAGGAACTCGTCGGTCGGGCGATCGCGGGCCGCCGCGACGGGCTGGTAATCGCCACAAAATTCGGTTTCCGGATCGAAAATGGCCGGATGACGGGCGTGGATTCGCGCCCCGAAAATGTCCGCCGCGCATGCGAAGCCTCGCTCAAGCGGCTGAACATCGACGTGATCGATCTCTATTATCAGCACCGCGTCGACCCCGCTGTTCCGATCGAGGATACGATCGGCGCGATGGCCGATCTGGTGAAGGAAGGAAAGGTCCGCCATCTCGGCCTGTCCGAAGCCGCCCCCGCCACCATCCGCCGCGCCGCTGCCATCCATCCGATCTCGGCGCTCCAGTCCGAATATTCGCTCTGGGAACGCGATATCGAGGCCGAAATCCTGCCCACCTGCCGCGAACTCGGCATCGGCTTCGTCCCCTATAGCCCCCTCGGCCGCGGTTTTCTCACCGGCCAGTTCGCCAGCCGCACCGATATTCCCGAGGGCGATTACCGTCTCGGCGATCCGCGCTATTCCGAAGAAAATTTCGCCGCCAATTTCGCGGTCGTCGACGTCGTCAAATCGATCGCGGGCCGCCACGGCGTCAGCCCGGCGCAGATCGCGCTCGCCTGGCTGCTCGCGCAGGGCAACGATATCGTCCCCATTCCCGGCTCCAAACGCCGCGCGACATTGGAAGACAGCATGGCCGCCGCCGATGTCACGCTCGACGCCGACGATCTCGCCCGCCTCGACGCAGCCGCCCCGCGCGGCGGCACCCATGGTCCGCGCTACCAGCAAAACGCGCTGTCGATGGTCCGCCTCTGACCGGCAAACGCCCCTGACGATGAGGCGCCGGTAGGCTCGCTACCGGCGCTTGCGCGGCCAGAAGCACGCGGCCAGCGATCCGCCCATCGCCAGCGCCATGTCCTTTTGCGCATCCCACATATCGCCCTGTTGCCCGTTATAGCTTTCCGCCATGCCGGGGGCGACGACCATGGTCAGCAGCCATTCGAACACCTCATAGGCGGCGCTCCCCGCGCCGACGAACAGAAACGCCATCCACAGGCTCGCCGCCCGCCCCAGCCCGCCGTGCCGCTGGATGATTTCGGCAAAGGGCAGCGTCCACAACAGCCCGAACGCCAGATGCACCAGCCGGTCGAACCCGTTGCGCTCGAGGCCAAAGCTGCCCGTCACGTCATGCCCGGTCAGCGCGATCGCCCAGGCGTCATAAGGCACGTTGGAATAGGTATATCGTCCGGCCAGCGTGTGGAGCAGGAAGAACGCAACCAGCGCGCCCAGCGATCCGGTCGAAAGCGGCCAGCGGCGAAGCACAAGCGGCCCGGCCAGCACAAGCAGCACGGTCGGCACATGGTGCAACGGCGCGACATCGGGATAGGGCTGCCCGACATTGGCGATCGCCACCGCCAGTCCCAATAGGATCAGCAGCCACCGCTGCCCGCGCGGCAATGCGCGCCACGCCTTGAAATACACCGTCATTTCACCTGCTTGGCCGAAGGCGGTGTCTCCCGTCAATCGCCCGCGATGCTAAAGCGGCACCTTCACCTTCACCATCACGCGGTTGCTCTGGAACCCGCCGACATTCCCGCCCTCGGCCGCAACCCCGCCGCGCACCTTGCCGAACAGCCCCGCCTCGGCCTTTGGCGGCCCTTCGTCGATTTCGGCCACCGGCTCCAGCCGGTCGCCCTGCCCGGCCTTGGCGCACACGACGATCTCGCCGCCCGTGCCATCCGCGCCACATCCGCTTCGTCGTGGCGGCAATTTCCCGAGATCGAAACTCGCGGGCGACGCACCGCTGTCCAGCCCCGCCTGCAGCAACAGCGCGATCAGCAGCATCGCCGGCCTCCCCCGCCGCCTGCCCCCAAATAAAAATGGCTCCCCGCGAAACCGGCTGATGCGGGTTTCGGGGGAGCCACCGGGTTCATGCCTGATTGGCGGCCTTAGCGGTCATAGGCCTTGGGCAGATCGCCGTCGGTCGCCGTCCGGTACCGGTCGCGCAGCTTGGTCTGGCGGTTGTCGAGCGGTTGTTCGATCCCGTCGATCCACACCCGCTCGGCCGCGCTGGCCAATTCGAGCGGATCGCCGTCCCACAACACCACGTCTGCGCGGCGGCCCGCCTTCAGCGAACCGATCTCGCCGCCCAGCCCGATCGCCTCGGCCGGGCCGGAAGTGATCGCCGCAAAGGCCGCGCCCCAATCCAGCCCCGTCGCGCCGGGCACCTTCTGCAACGCCACCAGATTACCCGCATATTGCGGCGACTGGCGCGCCTGGTTGGCGTCATTGTCGTTGATCATCCCGATCGAGACCTTGACCCCCGCCGCCTTCATCCGGCCGATGTTCGACTGGGTGGCTGCCAGCGCCTCGAAGCTGCCGGGCAGGTCGTTGAGCGCCGAGGCGATCACCGGAACGCCCGAAGCCGCGATCTGCGGCGCCACGGTCCAGCCCTCGCTCGCGCCCACCAGCACCAGCTTCAGCGCCGGAAATTCGCGGCGCAGGTCGAGCACGTTGAGGATATCGACGCCGCGTTCGACATGGACGAGAAGCGGCATCTGCCCCTTCACCACCGGCACCAGGGCCGCGGCATCGGCGGTAGAGAGGATCGCATCCTTGCTGTTGCCGTCATAACCGGCCGGATTGCGCGCATAGCGCTCGGCATTCTGGAGCGAGCTGCGGAACTGCAGGAACGCCGCGGGGCGGCTGCCCCCCGCCGCACGCGCGCCCGCCTCGCCGAACTCGACGAACTGGAACGCCTGCCGCTTGGTCAGCGCATCCATGTCGTTGCCGAGATCGATGACGGCGCCCTGTCCCGCGAACATCGTCGTGCCCACACCGGGCGAAACGATGGCGCGCGTCACGCCCGCCGTGCGGTTGATCGCGATGGGCGTCGCGCTCGGGTTCACCGCCGGCGCCACGTCGAGCGCGGCGGACCAGAGCGTGTTGCGCGCGGAGGCATCGTTGGTCTGCGCCACGCCCTCCACCTCGACGATGGCGAGGCGCGAAAAGCCGGCGACGATGCCGGGCGTCACCCATTTGCCGCTGGCGTCGACAGTCGCGGCGCCCGCGGGCACGGCCACGCCGCGTCCCGCCGCCACGATGCGGCCGTCGCGCAGCACCACAGTGCCGTTCTCGATTGGCGCGCTGCCATCGCCCAGCGCCACGGTGCCACCGGTAATCGCGATGGTTTCGGCGTGCGCGGGCAGGCTGGCGAGCGATGCGATCAGCATCGCGGTTCCGGTCAGGAGGCGCTTCATTTGACGTCTCCTTCACCGGGCTGGCCCAGCTCGAAATCGCTCACCGGGCGGCGCTTGGGGTCCTGCGCGTCATACAGCAACGCACCGTCCACCCACACTTTTTCGGGGCGGGTGTAAACGCTGAACGGATTGCCGTTCCACAGCACCACATCGGCCATCTTGCCGGCCTTCAGGCTGCCGGTCCTGTCGGCGATACCCATCGACTTGGCGGGGTTGTAGCTCAGCCAGGTCCACGCCACCGCGTCGGAAATGTCGATGCCCATGCGGCGGCCATCGGCCAGCGCCTTGGCAGCTTCCTGGTTCAGGCGCTGGATGCCGTTGGGGTCGTCGGAATGGACGATCGCGCACGCCCCCGCATTGTGGACGAGCGGAATATTCTCGTTCACCGCGTCATAGCTTTCCATCTTGAAGCCATACCAGTCGGACCACATCGCCGCGCAGATATCGTTCTCGCGCAGCAGGTCGGCGATCTTGTAACCTTCCACCGCGTGCTGGAAACTCGCGACCTTATAGCCGAATTCCTTGGCCATATCGATCACGATGGCCATCTCGTCGGCGCGGTAGCAATGGTTGTGTACCTTCACCTTGCCCGACAGCACATCGGCCAGCGTTTCCATGCCCAGGTCGCGCGCCTGATCCTTGCCGGCATCGCGCTTGCGCTTATATTCGGCCGCGCGCGTCCAGACCTGGCGGTTCACCGCCACATTGCCCATTCGGGTTGATGGCTTCTGGTTGCGCCCGCCGTAAACGCGTTTGGGGTTCTCGCCGCACGCCATCTTCAGGCCGTAAGGCGCATCGGGGAATTTCATCCCCTGCATCGTGCGCGCGGGCACGTTCTTCAGCGTCACCGAACGGCCGCCGAACAGATTGGCCGATCCCGGCAGGATCTGCAGCGTGGTCACGCCGCCATTGGCCAGCGCGCGGCTGAACCCGGGGTCTTGCGGCCACACGCTGTGTTCCGCCCAGACATCGGGGGTCGCGGGCGAGGTCGCCTCATTGCCGTCCGAATGCGCCTGCACGCCGGGCGACGGATAATCGCCCAGATGGCTGTGGATATCGATGATACCCGGCGTCACCCATTTGCCGGTGCCGTCGAACACCGCGATATCGGCGGGGATCGGCGTGTCCGGTCCGCCCACCGCGGTGATCTTGCCGCCCGACATGAAGACCACGCCATTCTCGATCCGGCCACCCTCGCCGTCGAAGATGGTGGCGCCGCGGATCGCGGTCGCCACACCCGGATAGGGCTTATAGGTGGATGGATAGGGGTTTTCGGGGGCCGCGGGCGGCTTTTCCGAAGAGGCTGTTTTGGGCTCTGTCCCCCCCTGGGCACAGGCAGCGAGCGAAAGGCCCGCTGCCAGAGCGACCACAGACGCTAATTTCACGAACGCTCCTCCTGCGCCAGATTGAGGCCGGCGGCCTGGTTTTCGGCCAGTTCCGTCTGACCCGCCAGTTCATTGTCCTTCAGCGTGTCGAGGTGCATCAGCCGCTTGATCAGCGGGGAAATGACGAACACCGCGACACCGACGACAACGGCGGTCCAGCCAACGGTCGAATAGACCTCGGTCACGCGCTCGGGGCCCGCCCCTTCCGCACCGGTTGCCGCCGCGATCAGGCCGGCGGCGAAGTTGCCGGTGGCCGATGCGAAGAACCAGGTGCCCATGATCAGGCTCGCCATGTGCGCGGGCGCCAGCCGGTTCATCGCCGACAGACCCACCGGCGACAGGCAAAGCTCGCCCATGGTGTGGAGCAGATAGATGAGGAAGATGAAGATCACCGGGGTCAGGTTGCCCGAGCCCGCAGCGGCGGCGCCCGCGACGAGGACAAGGAAGCCCAGACCCAGCTGAACGAGCGCCAGCCCGAACTTGGCCGGGGTCGAGGGTTCAAGCCCGCGCTTGGCAAGGAACAGCCAGAGCGACGCGAATACCGGGCCGAGCAGCACGATATAGATCGCGTTGATCGACTGGAACATCGACGACGGTACGTCCCAGCCAAAGATCACGCGGTCGACCTGGCGGTCGGTATAGAGGTTGAGCGACGAGCCCGCCTGTTCGAACAGCGCCCAGAACAGGATCGAGCCGATGATCAGGAACATCGCCGCCAGAATGCGGTCGCGGTCCTGCGCGGGCAGCTTGAAGACCGCGGTGAACAGCACATAGCCGACAAGGATCGCACCGGCGACCATCAGCAGCCCGCCGACCAGCGCCTGATACTGGATCAGCGTCCAGATCACGCCCACCGAAAGGAAGCTGATGATGTAGAGCAGCCATTCGAACTTGATGCCCGCCACGGGCTTGGCCAGCCGCGCCGGATCGGGGGATTCGCCCTTGCCCATCAACAGCGGCTTACCCCAGACGAAGACGATGAGGCCGAGCAGCATGCCCACGCCCGCCGCGCCAAAGCCATACGACCAGCCATAGGTCTGGCCCAGATAGCCCGCGATCAGCGAGCCGAGCGCGGCCCCCAGGTTAATGCCCATATAGAAGATGGTATAGGCCGGGTCGCGGCGCGCATCGGTGCGCGGATAAAGCTGGCCGACGATCACCGAGATATTGGCCTTCAAAAAGCCCGACCCGACGATGATGAACGCCAGCGCCAGCCAGAAGATGTTGATCTCGGCCGCCCCCTGGCCACCGTCACCCTCGAACGCCATCAGGAAATGGCCGAAGGTCAAGAGCACGGCGCCGAACAGCACCGCCTTGCGCTGCCCCAGATAGCGATCGGCCAGATAACCGCCGATCACCGGCGTGATGTAAACGAGCGCGGTATAGGCGCCGTAGATGACCGACGCCTGCTCGTCGGAAAACATCCAGTGCTGGACAAGGTAAAAGATCAGGAGGGCGCGCATCCCGTAATAGGAAAAGCGCTCCCACATCTCGGCGAAAAACAGAACGAAAAGGCCGCGCGGATGGCCGAGGAATGTTTTCTCCTCCACCGCCTGGCCCTGATAGGTGCTAGCCATTGAGCGTGATGCTCCCGTGATATTTGTGCACGCCTCCGGCCGCAATGTCGGCCCGGCGCTGTTGGCGCGCAGACTAGCGTCGAAATTGCGCGTGTGAAGAAGATTGTTGCGCAGCATCGGTGCTGTTAGGGGTTATACCATGTTCAACGATCTCACGTCTCCGCTTTCGCTCCTCGCCACGCGCCGTTCGGGCAAACCCCGCGAAATGGTCGCGCCCGGCCCGAATTCGGGCGAGTTGGCGCAGATGCTCGAGATCGCGGCGCGCACCCCCGATCATGGCAAGCTCGCGCCCTGGCGCTTCGTGATCGTCGACCGCGAAAGCCGCCCGGCGCTCGCCGACATGCTCGTCGCCGCCTACCGCGCGGAAAAGCCCGAGGCCGGCCGGCTCGAGATCGAGGCGATGGAAAATTTCGCGGGCTTCGCGCCGACGCTCGTCGTCGTGCTCTCCTCGCCGCGCGCGTCGAGCAAGATCCCGCTCTGGGAACAGGAACTATCGGCCGGCGCGGTCTGCATGAACCTCCTCCACGCCGCGCACGCCATGGGCTTTGCCGCCGGCTGGATCACCGGCTGGCCCGCCTTCAACGCCGATGTCCGCAACGCCTTTGGCAGCGCAGACGAACGCGTCGCGGGCTTCATCTATATCGGCACCCCCGGCAAGCCGCTCGAAGAACGCCCCCGCCCCGAAATGGAAGAGATCGTCTCCCACTGGCGCGGCTGACCGGCTGGTCGTCCGCGATCAGATACCGGGCCTGAAATGCCCTTCGGGGCGTGTCGGCAGGCTCGGCTTCCCGCTCGCGCAATGCGGCGCGGTGTCGCCGAGGCAGATCTGGCATCCGGGGCTTGTCGTAACGCCATTGGCCAACTGCGCGAACATCCGAAGCGCCTGCGGGCTCGTCAGCGCATCGTGCAACGTGTCGAAATCGGATAGCGCGCCGAACGTCGCCGTGCTGTGCAGATCGATGCAGCAAATGCCAAGCTTGCCGGTCGCATAGATCGCAAGCGACGGCTTGTTGGTGAACCCGCATGTCCGGTTGCTCACCAGCCTGCGCTCCACCGACCAGCGCGGATCATATTCAAGCAGCAGATTGGCATAGGTGTTGACCGGGCGGGCGGACATGAACGCGGTCTGGCGATGGCCGGCCTGATCGAGCCAGCTCAGCAGCGGCAGTTGCAGACTGTCTCCCTTGTATGAATCGGTGAACGCCGCATGGATTCGCTCGTCGCTATTGCGTTGCGCGCGGGCCAAAGTGCCAGCCGGCGCGTCTGCTGCGATCTGTTCGGCAATCGCCTCCCATTTGCGCACATGCGCGCGCATCCGTTCAACGCTGTCGGGAAACGCGCTCCGGGTCATCGGGTCCACGCGTGCATCGGCATAGGCGTTGGATATCATCTGATACAGCCGCAAATGGGTCGGCGCGCGCTCGAACGCCATCTGGCGCATCAGCGCCGCCACCCGGCTCACCAGCGTGTCATAGTCGCCGATCTTGTAGCTGCGGGTCTTGTCATAGGATTCCTGGCTGTCATTGTGCAGCGAGATCGCAATTCCCGCCGGATAGTTGCCCGAAAGCTGCTTCAGCTTCTTGTCGACCAGCGTCATCCCATGGGTCGTGAAAAAGGTCGGCCAGGGCAGCTGGCGTTCCCGGATATATGCCAGAATTTCGTCGATATTGGGGTGCAGCAACGGTTCGCCATAGGCATTGAGCTGCATCGATCCGACGCTGATCGTATCGGCCAGCTGGTCGATCAGCTGTTTCACCTGCTCCAGCGGAAGCCAGGTCCGGGCATCCTCGCGGAACATGTCCGGGCAGAAAGTGCATTTCTGGTTGCAGTGATTGGTGATCTCCAGCCACACGATATCGACATGCGGCTTGCCGTCACGCATCGGAAATGCCGAGATCGTACGCCCCTGCTCCGGAATGGCGGTGCGCAGCGCGGCTGCCGCATCCAGCGCTTCCGCCTCGTCCAGAAAGGGCAGCGCGCCACTGCGAAACCGGTGTTCCAGCGCCGAGGCGGCGGCCCGGGTCACGGCGGGCGCAACCGCCAGCGCCCAGCGCACCCGATCGGCGCCCAGCATCGCAGATGCACCCGCTGCGCCCACCACGCCGGCCAGCGTCGCCAGATCGTCCACAAGCGGCGCCTTGTCGCTATCGCCCATCGGCAGGGCCAGCGCGGTCGCGATCGCCGCCAGCGCCGCTTCGAAATCCGCTGCGGCCAGCGCAATCCGCATCCGCGCGCGGTGGCCATCAAGGTGCAAGGGCTCGGTGTTGATCCGGGTCTGCACCGCCTCGGGCGTGTCATATCCGAAAACCGCTTCGGGCAGGAACGCCGTCGCATCGGTCGTGCACCCGGCCCAGCGGCACCGCGCAACCCACGCCGCCTTGGCCAGCGCGGGGGTCGGGTCGCCTTCCCGCGCCTGCGCCAGCAGGGTCGCCGCCTGTTCATGCGCGTCGGCTGCAGACAACAGGCCCGCAAGGCTCAGCACCGCAGATTGCCGCAGCGCACCCACATCATGGCCGCCATCACCAAAGGCGGCCTGCACCGTCAGGTCGAACATGGTCGCCGCCAACCCGCCCGGAATGGCCTCAAGCCCGCCATAGGCAACGGCTGAAAATGGATCTTCTTCAAAGGCCTGCGTCAGACTGTTGACGACAAGCGCCAGCAACGGAACAAGAATATCGGCATCTTCCAGTTCCATATCGCGCACCATGTCCATGGCCGCGCCGATCGCCGACACCCCCTCCTGCTTCATGCGAAGCTCGGCAATCTGGATCATCTCCGCACCATTTGCCGAACGCTCGGCCACGGCAGAACTGTTTTCGAAGGCCAACGCATAACTCCACTGTCTTTCGGAAGCGCGCATATCCAGCCGTCGGGCCGCCTCCTCATCTGTGGATCATTATAGCAAGCGCGCCTTTCGGAATGTCTCGGGCGGTCGAATTGATCTGCCGCTTGCAGCGCGCGAAAGCGCCCTGCCGCAAAAATCATCTGGCCATGATTGAGCCGCGCCGCCGCCATGGCTAGGCGGGGCCAATGCCTCCCAGCCAGAACCAGCCCGCCCACGCCATCCATCCCGGCCTCATCCTCTTCGCGCTCGCCATGGGCGGGTTCGCGATCGGGACGACCGAATTCGCGGCGATGAGCCTCGTTCCCTATTTCGCGCCGTCGCTCGGCATCGATGCGCCCACTGCGGGCCATGTCATCAGCGCCTATGCGCTCGGCGTCGTCGTGGGTGCGCCGATCATCGCGGTGCTCGCCGCGCGGCTGTCGCGCCGCAGCCTGCTCATCGGGCTGATGCTGATGTTCGCGGTCGCCAATGCGCTCAGCGCCTTTGCCCCCAGCTATCACTGGATGCTCGCCTTTCGCTTTCTAAGCGGCCTGCCGCACGGCGCCTATTTCGGCGTCGCAGCACTGGTCGCCGCCAGCCTCGTGCCCCCAGAAAAGCGCACACAAGCAGTGGCGCGCGTCATGGCGGGGCTCACCATCGCCACTGTCATCGGCGTCCCCGTCGCCAACTGGCTGGGGCAGGCGATCCACTGGCGCGCGGGCTTCGGCATCGTCGCGGTGCTGGCACTCGTCACCGCGCTGCTCGTCCGCCGCTTCGCCCCCGCAGACACGGCGCCCGAAGACGCCAGCCCCTTACGTGAACTGGGTGCGCTCGGCAAAAGGCAGGTCTGGCTGACGCTCGCCACCGGCGCGATCGGCTTTGCCGGGCTGTTCGCGGTCTATACCTATGTCGCGAACACGCTGCTCGACGTCACCGGAATTTCGGGTGCCTGGCTACCCGTCATCCTCGCCGTCTTCGGCATCGGGATGACGCTGGGGACGCTCGGCGCCGCTTGGGCGGCAGACCGCGCGCTCATGCCCACCGCCGCCGCCATGCTCGTCATCAGCGCCGGTTCGCTCGCGCTCTATCCGTTCACCGCGCCGCACCCGGCGGCGTTCACGGTCAACATCTTCCTCATAGGGTTGGGTGCGGGGCTCGGCGTCGTGCTCCAGACCCGGCTGATGGATGTCGCGGGCGATGCGCAGACGCTCGCCGCCGCGCTCCACCACAGCGCGTTCAACGTCGCCAACGCGCTCGGCCCCTGGCTGGGCGGCATGGCGATCGCTGCTGGCTATGGCTGGACGTCGACCGGAATCGTCGGCAGCCTGCTCGCGCTGGGCGGCCTCCTCCTCCTCGGCATCACCGCCTGGGATGCCGGATTTCAGCGCCGCCGCGCGGGCCTTGCCTGCGCCTGAATGTAAATCATTGTGGAGCGATTATGTCGCCAACCGCTCAGGCGGTTGGCATCTTTGGGCGGATCGTGTATTAGGGATATATGACAGCGATTGGCGGTGAAGAAAGCCCGATTTATCTGCGGCTTCGGAACAAGCTCTCGGCCCTGATTCTCGATGGGGAATATGGCGAGGGCGATCAGCTTCCCTCCGTGCGCGCCTTTGCGGGCGAGCATGGCGCCAATCCGCTCACCGTCGCCAAGGCGTATCAAAGCCTTCAGGAAAACGGCTATGTCACGGTGCGGCGCGGCGTCGGCATGTTCGTGGCCGCGGGCGCGGTCGAACGGCTCCGCATCGATGCGCGCGCGCAGTTCCTCAACGATCACTGGCCCCAGATCCGCCGCCATATCGAGCGGCTGGGCATCGCCCCGGCAGAGCTTTTCGAAACCGAAACCGCCTGATCGCGGTTCCTCGCTAAAATCCAACAGGCAACTCCCCCCGCCCTTGGGCAGGGGGAGCCTGTCCTTCACCTGTATCAGGCGGCGAAGGCTTCGTCCGACACCGCATAAAGCGGCTCGGCACCGGCCAGCGCCGATGCACGCAGGCCTTCGGCCTCAGGCACGAGCTGGTCGATATAGTAACGCACGGCGGCCTGCTTCATCGCGATGAAGGGCGAACCGTCCGCCACGGCAGCTGCCGCGCGGCCCTGGCGTTCCATCAGCCAGCCCGCAACCGCAACCGACAGCATCGTCAGGAACGGATAGCTTCCGGCCAGACGGTCATCGACGCTGCGCGCGGCCAGATCGGCGGCCACCGCTTCGACGCTGTCGATCAACGCGCGCAACTGCGGCGCCGCTGCCTCGGCACGCATGTCGGCGATCAGGCTGGCGAACACCGCGCCGCCCTCAAGGCTCAGCTTGCGGCCGACAAGGTCGGCGGCCTGGATGCCGTTGGTGCCCTCATAGATCGGCGCGATGCGGATATCGCGGTAATGCTGCGCAGCACCTGTTTCCTCGATAAAGCCCATGCCGCCATGCACCTGCACGCCGAGCGAGGCGACCTCGCAGCCGACATCGGTGCCATAGGTCTTGGCCAGCGGGGTCAGCAGGTCGAGGCGGTTCTTCGCAGCCGTATCGCCCATATGCGCGCGGTCCACCTGGCCTGCGGCATAATAGATCAGCGCGCGCGCGCCCTGGGTCAGCGCCTTCATGCGCAGCAGCATGCGGCGCACATCGGGGTGGTTGATGATCGCCACCGGATCGCGCGAGGGGCCACCCGCGCGCGCCGACTGGATACGCTCGCCGGCATAGGCCACTGCCTGCTGCGTCGCGCGTTCGCCGATCTGCACCCCCTGCAGGCCGACATTGAGGCGGGCATTGTTCATCATCACGAACATCGCCGCGATGCCGCCGAACTCAGCGCCGATCAGATGGCCGATGCAATCGTCATTGTCGCCAAAGCTCAGCACGCAGGTGGGCGATGCATGGATGCCCAGCTTGTGCTCGATCGACACGCAGCGCACGTCGTTGCGCGCGCCCGGCGTGCCGTCTGCATTGAGGCGGAACTTGGGGACAAGGAACAGCGAAATGCCGCGCGTGCCGGCGGGCGCGCCGGGGGTGCGGGCAAGGACGAGGTGGACGATATTGTCCGCCAGGTCGTGCTCGCCAAAGGTGATGAAGATCTTGGTGCCCTTGATCTTGAAGCTGCCGTCGCCCACCGGCGTCGCGGTGCTGCGCAGCGCGCCCACGTCCGAACCGGCCTGCGGCTCGGTCAGGTTCATCGTGCCGGTCCATTCGCCGGTGATCAGCTTGGGCAGATAGGCCGCCTTCTGCTCGTCGCTGCCATAAGCGATAAGCGCCTCGATCGCGCCGGGCGTCAGCATGTTACAAAGCGAAAAGCCCATATTGGCGGTGCCAAGGTCTTCGAGGATGACGCTGGCAAGCGAGAAAGGCAGGCCCTGGCCGCCAAAGGCCTCGGGGCCATTGATCGTGCCCCAGCCGCCTTCGACGAACGCCTTGTACGCCGCCTTGAAACCTTCGGGCATGATGACGTCGCCGTCTTTCCACTGCGCGCCGACTTCATCGCCCAGACGGTTCAGCGGGGCATATTGGCCGGCGGCGAACTGGCCTGCGCCTTCGAGGATCGCATCGACCATGTCGGGCGAGGCCGCGGCATATTTCTCCGTCGCGGCAAGCTCGCCGATCCCGACGACATGGTCGAGGACAAAGCGCTGTTCTGCAACCGGGGCAACATAACTCATTTTAGTTGATCCTTGCTTGTGGGGTGGCTGCGCTATAGCGCCGTCATATGACCGGCTCAAACCCGCCTTGCGAAACAGTTGTCCGCACTTACGGAAACGGTGCGATTGCCGATGCCTCGGAGCTTATTCGCGCTGGCTTCCCGGTCGCTGTCGCCACCGAAACGGTCTACGGACTCGCGGCCGACGCCACGAATCCCGAGGCGGTCGCCGCCATTTATGCGGCCAAGGGGCGCCCCAGTTTCAACCCGTTGATCGTCCACATTCCCGATCTCGATGCCGCGCGCGCGCTCGCGCGGTTCGATGCCGTGGCAGAGGCGTTGGCCGCCACCTTCTGGCCGGGTCCGCTCACGCTCGTCCTGCCGCGCACGCCGGGTTGCAAGGCGGCCTCACTGGTCACCGCCGGGCTCGATACGATCGCGATCCGCTGCCCCGCCCATCCCGCGATGCAGGGCCTGCTCCGCGCCTCGGGCCGCCCGCTTGCCGCGCCTTCGGCCAATGCCAGCGGGCGGATCAGCCCCACGCGCGCCGAACATGTCAAGGCCAGCCTCGATGGCCGCATCCCGCTCATCCTCGATTCCGGCGCGACGATGCAGGGAATTGAATCGACCATCGTCGCCCCCGGCGACGGCGTGATCCGCCTGCTCCGCCCCGGCCCAGTCACCGCCGAGGCGATCGAGGCCGCCACCGGCCTGCCCGTCGCCGCCGCCACGGGGGACAAGATCGAGGCACCCGGGCAACTCACCAGCCATTACGCTCCCGCGCACCCCGTCCGGCTCAATGCGAACCGCGCCGAACCCGGCGAATGGCTGATCGGCTTCGGCGCGGTCGACGGCGATGCCAACCTCTCCCCCAGTGGCGATCTGGCGGAGGCCGCGGCCCGGCTGTTCGATCTGCTCCATCAGGCCGATGCCAGCGGGCGCGCGGGGATCGCGATCGCCCCGATCCCGCATCAGGGGCTGGGCGCCGCGATCAACGACCGGCTCGCCCGCGCCGCCGCCTGAAATGGCGCGCGCATAACCGCTTCTTTACGCAGACGGAACTTTGGTTCAGTCTCGCCCCGCCCCCGTCCTCAAGGGGGCGTCCCATCAAGGGGGAGCGAGACATGACGATAGCTCAACGCGGTATCGCGGAATTCTTCGGAACATTCTGGCTTGTATTTGGCGGGTGCGGCAGCGCGGTTCTGGCTGCCGCCTTTCCTGAACTCGGTATCGGCTTTGCCGGCGTCGCGCTGGCCTTTGGCCTCACGGTCGTCACCATGGCCTATGCGGTCGGCCATATTTCAGGCGGCCATTTCAACCCGGCGGTCACCGTGGGCCTGTGGGCCGGCGGGCGCTTTTCGGGCGGTGACGTCCCCGCCTATCTGATCGCGCAGGTGATCGGCGGGATCGCGGCGGCGTTCGCGCTCTACACCATCGCCAGCGGCACCGAGACGTACGACCTTGCCGTCAACGGCCTCGCCGCCAACGGCTTTGGCGATCATTCGCCCGGCAAATACACGATGGCTGCCGGGCTGATGATCGAGATATTGCTCACCTTCTTCTTCGTGATGATCATCATGGGGGCAACCGATGGCCGCGCGCCCGCCGGTTTCGCGCCGCTCGCCATCGGGCTTGCGCTCACGCTCATCCACCTCATCAGCATTCCGGTGACGAACACCTCGGTCAATCCGGCGCGCAGCACGGGCCCCGCGCTCGTCGTCGGCGGTTGGGCGCTCAGCCAGCTCTGGCTCTTCTGGGTGGCGCCGCTCATGGGCGGTGCGCTTGGCGGCATCGTCTACCGCGCGGTGGCGGGACAGAAAACATAACAGCGTTTCCGCACGCAGGCGGAAGGAAGAACGGGCGCTCCCAAGGGGGCGCCCGTTTCGCGTTCAATAAGGATAGGGCTCGCCGCGTTCGGCCGCCTTGCGGGCTTCCTTTTCGCGCTTGCGCGCTTCGCGACCCTCGCGCTCTTCCTGCTTGCGCAGTTCACGGCCACGCTTTTCATCGGCTTCGGACTGGCTCGTCGTCACCGCGTCCACGCCCGCGCCCACCGCGCGCACCGGCAGCGTGACGACATCGACCGCCGCCTTGGCCAGGCACCCGCCCAGCATTGCGGGCAAAAGGAGGATCAAAAGCGCTTTTTTCATACCAATCCTCCCCAAATGCCGATCAGCTCTGGCAGAACAGCTTGTCGCCAAACGCCTTCACCGCCGGGGCGATGTCCGGGCGTTCCAGCGCCAGCGCCATGTTCGCCTGAATATAGCCGGCCTTATCGCCGCAGTCGAAACGGCGGCCATCAAAGGTCAGGCCATGGAAAGGCTGGCTGCCGATCATCGTCGCCATCGCGTCGGTCAGCTGGATCTCGCCGCCCGCGCCCTTTTCCTGCTTTTCCAGCACGCGCATCACTTCGGGCTGAAGGATATAACGGCCGATAACGCTCAGGTTCGACGGCGCGGTGCCGGGCTTGGGCTTTTCGACCAGCCCCTTCACCTCGGTCAGCTTGCCGTCGCGCGTGCCCGGCGTGATGATGCCGTACTGGTGCGCCTGTTCCTCGGGCACTTCCTGCGCGCAGATCACGTTTCCGCCCACCTGCTCATAGGCCTCGATCATCTGCTTCAGACAACCCGGCTGGCCGACCATGAGGTCGTCCGCCAGCAGCACGGCAAAGGGTTCGTCGCCCACAATGTCGCGCGCGCACCACACCGCATGGCCCAGCCCCATCGGCTCCTGCTGGCGCACATAGGCAAAGGCGCCCGGCTTCAGCAGCGTCGGCTCGAGGATCTCGATCGATTTCCCCCGCGACAGCATCGTCGCCTGCAATTCATAGGCGATGTCGAAATGGTCCTCGATCGCCGATTTGCCGCGCCCGGTAACGAAGATCATCTGCTCGATCCCGGCCTCGCGGGCTTCGTCGACCGCATATTGGATCAGGGGACGATCAACGACCGGAAGCATCTCCTTCGGCATCGCCTTGGTCGCCGGAAGGAACCGGGTGCCCAGACCGCCAACGGGAAAAACTGCCTTGCGAACACGCTGCATTACAAGCCTCTTTTCAGTTTCGGCTCCTGCATTGTGCAGCGCCGCATCCAAGTCAATTCTTCCGATCAGCCTACCGCCGAAGCGTTCTTCAAACGGGCTGCATAGCTCTTTCGGAACTTCTGGAGCTTGGGGGCCACCACCGCCATGCAATAGGGATTACGGCTCCCCTCGCGCTCGAAATATTCCTGGTGATAATCCTCGGCCGGATACCAGGTCGCCAACGGCTCGATCGTCGTTACCACCGGCTGGGGCAATTCGGCCCCCACCCGCGCAATCGCCGCGCGCGCCGCCTCTTCCTGTTCGGCCGAATGCGGGAACACCGCCGACCGATATTGCGGGCCCACGTCATTGCCCTGCCGGTTCAGTTGCGTCGGATCATGGATGTGAAAGAAGATGTCGAGAACATCGTCATAGCTGATGACCGCGGGATCAAAACGGATGCGCACCGCCTCGGCATGGCCCGTATCGCCGCCGCACACCTGCTTGTAGCTCGGGTTGTCGACATGCCCGCCAATATAGCCGCTTTCGACGTCGCCCACGCCGATCACATCGTCGAACACCGCCTCGACGCACCAGAAACAGCCGCCTGCCAGCGTTGCCAGTTCTTCCGCCATCTTCATTGTCCTTTCTCTGGGGCCGCCCCGCCCGCACCAGCGCCAGCACCACTTCCCGCCGCTGCCTTCTGCGCGCGCAGTTCGGCGATCTCGGTTTCCAGCAACTGTACCCGTTTCTTCCAGCGCAAATGGGTAGCATCCGAAAAAATGCCATAGCCATGCTCGGGGCCAAAGCGGCGCCAGAATTCGGGCGCGGCCTCCAGCCGGTATCCGGCATTGGCGAGCAGCTTGAGGCTGAAAACATCGGCCTCGATCTCGGTCGCGCGGATGCGCGCGGCGTTCTTGCCGAACTTGCGCAATATCCCCGACGGCACCTTCTGTTCGTCCAGCCGGTCGCGGTGGCGCAAAATATTGTGCGCCACTTCATGCGCCAGGATCGCGGCGAACTCGTCCTCATTCTTGAAATAGGGGATGAAGGCGGTGCTGATCTGGACATAGCGGCCATCGGCGGCCGCATTGAGCGCGGTGTCGGGCAGCACCTGAAAGCGCGATTCACACGCCGGCGCACCGCTAAAGCGCACCTCCACCGGTTCGCCCTTGCGCATCAGCGACAGCGTCACCGGCCCCTTTTTCAGCGCGGCTTCCACTTGGTCGAACACCACCGCCATCCGGTCGAAATCGCCGCGCGTTGCGCCCTTGCCGCCCTCGGCCCCCGCCCCTGGCATCGCCTCGCCATTGATCGCGATCAGCGCATCGCCGGGCTGCACCCCCGCCTTGGCCGCGGGCGATCCGCCCAGCACCAGCGCTACGCCCGGCGCCTCGCCCAGCGAAAACATCTCGGCCGCCGTCGCGCGAAACTCGGCGCCATATTGCTCGATCCCGTGAAGGAGCATCCCGCTCGCAGGCATCTGGCGTTCGCACAGCGCGGCGTTGGCGGTCACGATCCGGTATCCCACCTGCGCGGTCATCGCATCGAGATGGCTGAGCGCCTCCAGCGATCGGCGTACCTCGGGATCGGCCGCCGCCACCGGCCCAGAAGCCCCCGCCCCGCCGATCAGCGCCGCCGCCACAAGCAGACAGACGGAACGACGACGAGCGGATTTCTTTTCGAACACGGTGGGATCAACTTCCAGGCGGGGAATTTCCGCCACCATGGCAGATAGGTGGTGCATAAGACAGCACAGATACGCGCTAGGGGGAAATAAGGTTCCGCGTTTCGAATGCGACGCTCTGAAGCATTGTCGGAGCATATCTGCCGATCCTGCACCTTTCCTCTCGTTCTGACAGAGAGCAAGAACCCGGATCGTCGCAAACAGACAGCAAGCATCGCAATTCGCCGGAAATCGGGCTTGCCCGGGCCCCGCTTTCATGTTTGAGCCGGTGCGAACGGGCCTCAATCGGCCAGACAAACTGGAGAGAAAAGATGACCTTCAAATCGATCGCGCTTCTGAAGCGCAAGGACGGTCTGAGCCGGCAGGAATTCATTGATTATTATGAAAATAATCATGCACCGCTGATCGTCAGCCTGACCCCGGGGCTCAAGGCCTATCACCGCAATTTCGTCGATTGGGACGGCGCGTTCCCAGCCGCCGACGGCACCGAAATCAATTTCGACAGCGTGACCGAAATCTGGTTCGAAGACCGCGCCGCCTATGACGCCGCCGTTGCCGTGTGGACCCGGCCCGAAGTCGCGCAGGCGATCGCCGATGACGAGGAAAATGTGTTCGATCGCTCGAAAACGCGGATGTTCGTGGTCGACGAAACCAAATCGCCGATCGGCGCCTGAACCAGACCAGACGGGCGGCGATACAGCTTCAGCCGCCCAACACCCCCCGCACCGCAGCCCCCCATCCGGCCAGCCGCTTCGCGCGCGCCTCGGGGGCCATTGCGGGGGTGAATCCCTCCACCTTGCCCCGCATCGCGGCCGCTTCGACAAGCCCGGGATAAAGGCCTGCCCCCACCGCCGCGAGCATCGCCGCGCCGATCGCGGTCGTCTCGACAAAGCCGGGGCGCTCGACCGGAATGTCGAGCATGTCGGCCAGATCCTGCGCGATCCAGTCATTGGCCACCATCCCGCCGTCCACGCGCAGCATATTCCAGTCTGCGCCGTCAGCGGCAAAGGCCGCCTTCAGGTCTGCGGTCTGGTGCGCCATCGCCTCAAGCGCGGCGCGGATCACATGCGCGCGCCCGGTTGCAAAGCTTAATCCCGTGATCGCGGCGCGCGCACCCGGCGCCCACCACGGCGCGCCCAGCCCGCTCAGCGCGGGCACCAGATAGACCCCGCCATTGTCCGCCACCGAACGCGCCAGCGGCTCGCTTTCATCGGCGCGCGCGATCATCCTCATGTCGTCGCGCAGCCACTGGATCAGGCTCCCCGCCACGAACACCGCGCCCTCCAGCGCATAATGGCGCTCGCCACCGATCTGCCAGCAGATCGTGCTGAGCAGCCGGTTCTGCGAATGGCGCAGCCGGCGCCCCGTGCTGGTGAGCACAAAGGCGCCGGTGCCATAGGTCGCCTTGGTCTGGCCGAGGTCGAGACAGCCCTGCCCGATCGTCGCGGCCTGCTGGTCGCCCGCCATGCCGGTGATAGCAATCGGCGCGCCGAACCATTCGGGCGCGGTCATAGCAATCGGGCCTGCGCAGTCGACAATCTCGGGCAAGATCGCGCGCGGCACGTCGAACAGGTCGAGCAACCCGTCATCCCAGCCGCTCGCGCCGATCGCCATCAAGGCGGTGCGCGACGCATTGGTCGCGTCGGTCACATGCGCGCCGCCCGTCAGCCGGTAAACCAGATAGCTCTCGATCGTCCCCACCGCGAGATGTTCGCCCGCGTGCCGCAGTTGCGGCCAATGCGCCAGCGCCCAGCCGATCTTGCTGCCCGAAAAATAGGGGTCGAGCAGCAACCCGGTCTTCGCCTGCACCAGGCTTTCATGCCCCTCGGCCTTCAGCCGTGCGCAGATATCGGCGGTGCGCCGGTCCTGCCAGACGATCGCGGGGGCCAGCGGCTTTCCCGTTCGCCGATCCCAGAACACGATCGTTTCGCGCTGGTTGGTGATGCCGATCGCGCGGATATGTGCGGCCCCGCCCGCGCGCGCCACCATCTCGCGCGCGCAGTTGAGCGTCAGTTGCCAGATCTCCTCGGCATCATGCTCGACATAGCCGGCTTGCGGATAATGCTGGGTCAACGGCGCCTGTGCCTGGCCGATGGGGGTGCCATCGGCGGCGAACAGCATCGCGCGGGTGGATGTCGTGCCCTCGTCGATGACGAGCAGCGTATCGGAGCGGTGCGGATTCTCCCCCATCCGCAAACTCAACCATATTCAGCGCTTGGCTTAAAGCCTTTCGGGCCCTCAGGCTTCCCCGCGCGTCTCGATCATCGCCGCGGCAATCGCCTCGGTGGGGTTCTTGCCGCCCCACAGCACGAACTGGAACACCGGATAGAAACGCTCGCACTCGTCGATCGCGGTTTCCACCAGCAGTTCGGCCTGTTCCAGCGACAACAGGCTTTCATCCTGCCCGTCCAGAAGCACCGCATGGCGGAACAGCACGATCCCGCTCGAAGACCAAAGCTCGAAATGGCCCAGCCACAGCTGTTCGTTGATCAGCCCCAGCGTTTCGTACACCTCGGCGCGTTTCTCGATCGGGGTCTTGATGTCGGGCAGCGCAAGGAACTGGAGAACCCGGTCCTCCTCGCGCCACACCGCACGCAGCTCGTATTTCGTCCAGCTGCCATCGACCGTGGCGACGATCTCGTCGTCGCCCACGCGCTCGTGGCTCCATCCATGGGCGCTGTAATATGCCTCGAGCATGTCGATCGGCACACCACTGTCGCGCGCCGCCTCAAACTCGTCCAAAGTCATTCCCATCCGCCCGAATTGTCATCTCGGGCAACTGGTGCAACCGGTTTGCCCCTAAAACAAGGCAAATCGTAGCGCCTGAGAAATTATCTGTGGATGAATTCATTAGCCCTCCGAAACATTCTCCTGCTTTCCGGCGTCGGACGCGGGCTTGCCTTCCAGCGCATCGAGCCGGGCGCGCAGCGCATCTGCTTCGTCGCGCGCGGCGGCTGCCATTGCCTTCACCGCCTCGAATTCCTCGCGGCTCACAAAGTCCAGCCCGCCGATCCATTCCTTGGCGCGTTCGCGCGCGGCGGCTTCGGCTTCGCGGCCAACCCCGGCCAGCGTGCCGGCGGCGCCGTTGATCAGCTTCGCGAAATCGTCAAAAATCCGGTTCTCAGATTGCATTATATACGGCCTCCAGCGGCTTTGGGTCTCACAGCGCTATCTGGGCGCTCGGGCGGGTCTGCACAAGGCTTTCCGCATCGGGATTCAGCCGGTCTATGGCAAAGTTCAGCGTCGACGCGAAAATCAGCCAGCCCAGATAGGGCAGCATCAAGAGCGCGGCCACCGGGCGCACCGCGCGAAAGGCCAAGGTCGTCGCCGCCGCCAGCGCAAGGATGACAAGGATCAGCCAGAAGCCGAGCGTCACCTGATGCGCGGCAAAGAACAGCGGAGACCAACCGAGGTTCAGCGCCAGCTGCACCGCGAACAGCCCGATCGCGCGCCCCCGCCCCGGCGCACCGCGCGCGTTCAAAATCATCGCAAGGGCGATGCCCATCAGGATGTAAAGCAGCGTCCACGCCACGCCGAACGCCCAGCCCGGCGGCATGAAACCGGGCTTGTCGAGCGCATCGAACCACGGATTGCCATAGCCCGAATTGGACAGCCGGCCCGAAAGCGTCCCCAAAAGCACGATGGCGGGCACGGTCACCAGCCCCCATCTCACCGCAGATTCCCGCAACTGGCCTTGCGATGCGATCTCGGTCATGGCGTTCCCTGCCTTTCCTTATTCGGCGGGCGCAGGCCTCGCCAATGCTGCATCCAGTTCACGCCCAACGGCTTCGGGCGATCCCGTATACCGGGCCAGTCGCCCATATAAAATCGGAATGAGGAAAAGCGTGATGAACGTCGCAATCGATACGCCAAAGACGATAACGACGCCGATCGCGGTGCGCGAAGCCGCCCCCGCCCCGCCAACGACAACCAGCGGCACCGCGCCGGCAACGGTCGCGATCGAGGTCATCAGGATCGGGCGCAGGCGGCGCACCGCGGCCATGCGGATCGCCTCGGCGATCTGCCTGCCCTCGTCGCGCAGCTGGTTGGCAAATTCGACGATCAGGATGCCGTTCTTGGCGGCAAGCCCCACCAGCATCACGATCCCAACCTGGCTGTAGAGGTTGATCGTCTGGCCGGTCAGCGCAAGGCCGACGACCCCGCCCGCCACCGCCAGCGGCACCGTCGCGATGATCACCAACGGGTGGACAAAGCTTTCGAACTGCGCGGCGAGGACAAGGAAGACAATCACGATGGTGAGGCCAAAGACCACCCAGATCGAACCGCCGGTTTCCTTCAGCGCCTGGCTCTGCCCGCGATAACCGATCGCGGTGATCTCGGGGCTGCCGATCGCCTGTTCATTGAGGAAATCGAGCGCCTCGCCCAGCGTGTATCCCGGCGCCAGCCCGCCCGAAAGCGTGATCGCGCGCATCTTGTTGTATCGGCCCAGATCGCGCGGCCCCGCCATTTCGCGGGTGGTAACCAGGTTCGACAGCGGCACCAGCGCGCCGGTGCGGCTGCGGACATTGATCTTGGCAAGGTCGGACAGCGCAACGCGCCCTTCGGCGCCCGCCTGCACAATCACGCGATATTCCTCGCCCCGGTCCAGATAGGTCGATACGCGGCGCGACCCGAGCAGGCTCTGCAGCGCGTTCGAAACATCGGCCACCGATACGCCCAGATCGCCCGCGCGCTGGATATCCACCTCGATGCGCAGCTGCGGCTTGGTTTCCTTGTAATCGGAATCGAGGTTGATGATGCCGGGGTTCTCGGCGGCGGCGGCAAGGATACGGTCGCGCGCGACGGCCAGTTCCTCATAGCTGTTGCCCGCGATCACGAAATCGATCGGCTGGCCGCGTCCCCGCGCCAGCGAATTGCGGATCGACGCGTTGCCGCGCACCGCCGGGTTTTCGGCCAGCCGGGCGTTGATCTGGTCCACCACGTCCTGCGTGGTCTTCTCGCGGTCTTCCCAGTTCTTGAGGAAAACGGTGTAGCCGCCGGTGTTGAAATCGTCGCTCACGCCGAAACCGCCGGGGGTGCGCGCGGCCACGGTACGGATCACGCCGTCGTCGCGCATCAGCTCCAGAAAGCTGTCCTGGATCTGGGTGACGTAATTATCCATCGTCGCGAACCCGGTGCCCTCGGGCGCGCTGATGTTCACCTGAACAATGCCGACATCCTCGGTCGGCACCAGTTCGGACTTCATCGTCGTGAACAGCGCGCCCGCGCCCACGACGAACACCAGCGTCGCGGCCACGGGGATCAGCGGCTTGGTCAGCGCGCGGTTAAGCGCGTTCGAATAGCCATTTTCGATGCGCAGGAACTTGTCTTCCAGCCACTCGGTCACCCGGCCGCGTTCCTCGCGGCGGAGCATCTTGGAACACAGCATCGGCGCAAGGCTGAGCGCAAGGAAACCCGAAAAGGCGATCGCCGCGACCATCGCCACCGCCAGTTCGCGGAACAACAGCCCGGTCTGCCCGGCGAGGAACATCACCGGCACGAACACCGCGCAGACGACGACGGTGGTCGAAATCACCGCAAAGCCCACCTGCCGCGTGCCCTTGAACGCCGCCACCAGCGGGGGCTCGCCCTGCTCGATCCGGTGATAGACATTTTCCAGCACCACGATCGCGTCATCGACGACCAGCCCGATCGCCAGCACCAGCGCCAATAGCGTCAGCAGATTGATCGAATATCCGAACAGCCACAGCACGGCAAAGGCGCAGAGCAGGCAAATGGGCACCGTCACGGCGGGGATCAGTGTCGCGCGCCAGCTTCCCAGAAACAGGAAGATGACAAGCACCACCAGGATCGCGGCCTCGGCCAGCGTGTGCCACACGCGCTCGATCGCGCGGCTGATGAACAGCGAGTCGTCCGAACCGATGGTGATCGTCATGCCATCAGGCAGGTTGGCGCGCAGCGCCTCCGCCTCGGCCTTGGCGCGGTCGGCAACTTCCAGCGTGTTCGCGCCCGATTGACGAACGATGCCAAGCCCCACCGCAGGCTGCCCGTTCAGGCGGAAATTCTGATAGATATTCTCGGCATTTTCCTCGACCCTGGCGACATCGCCCAGCCGAACGAGATAGCCATTGTCGCCGCGCCCGACGATCAGCTGTTCAAAGCTGGCAGGCGTTCCAAAGGGCCGCTCGACGCGCAGCGTGACGTTCTGGTCCTTCGATTCCAGCCGGCCTGCGGGCAGCTCGACATTCTGGCTGCGCAGCGCCTGTTCGACATCGGCGGGGGTCATGCCAAAGGCGGTGAGCCTTTCAGGTTCCAGCCAGACCCGCATCGACGGGCGCGCCTCGCCGCCGATAAAGACGCGCGCGACGCCGTCGATCGACGAGAAACGGTCCACCATGTTGCGGTCGACATAATCGCTCAGCTGCAACCGGCTCCAGCCGGGGCGCGAGACGACGAGGAACATGATCGGCTGGGAATCGGAATCGGCCTTGCGCACTTCGGGCGCCAGCGCCTCGTCGGGCAGGTCCTCGGCCGCCGAACCGATGCGGTCGCGCACGTCGTTGGCAGCGGATTCGATATCGCGGCCGGGTGAAAATTCGATGGTGATGTTCGATTCACCGTCGCGCGACCGCGAGGTGATGGTCTGGATGCCCTCGATCCCCGAAAGCTGTTCTTCCAGAACCTGCGTCACGCGCGCTTCAACCACGCTCGCGGCGGCCCCCGTATAGGTCGTCTGGACCGACACGACCGGCGGGTCGGTATCGGGATATTCGCGGACCGACAGGCTCGAATAGCCGACCGCCCCGACAATGCAGAGCAGGATCGCGATGACCGTCGCGAAAACCGGGCGGCGGACGGAAAGGTCGGAAAGCTGCATGGCCTTGGCCTCAGCCCTGGCCGGGCTTGGGCGTGGGCTTGCCACCTTGCGGCGCGCCTGCGGGCTTGCCCTCTTCGCCGGCCAGCCGCACGGGCATGCCGTCGCTCAGCTTGATCACACCCTCGGTCACCACGCGGTCGCCCGGGTTCAGCCCCTCGACGATCTCGACCACGCCGCTCTGGCGCAGGCCGGTACGCACCGGGGTGCGTTTCACCTTCTTGTCCTTGCCGATCAGGAAGACGAAGCTCTTGTCACCCTCGCCCACCAGCGCCAGTTCGGGCACGGCCAGCCCGTGGCGTTCGGCGGCTTCGACGCTCACCGTCATCATCATGCCGGGCTTCAGCCTGCGGTCGCCATTGGGCAGGATCGCACGCACCTGCACGGTGCGCGTCTGCGGGTTCACCACCGGATCGATCGTGCGGATGGTGCCGGCAAAGCGTTGATCGGGATAAGCGGCGGCCACCGCCTTGATCGTCTGGCCTTCGCGCAGCGCGGTCAGCAGCGTCTCGGGGATCGCGAAGTCGAGCTTGATCTGCGAAAGGTCGCTGATCGTCGCAATCTCGGTGCCAGCCGTAATCACCGCGCCCGCCGAAATGTTGCGCAGCGACACCCAGCCCGAAAATGGCGCGCGGATCACGCGGTCGCCGATCGCGGCTTCGGCCTGCTGCGCCTGCGCGCGGGCCGATGATACCAGCGCCACCTGCGTGTCGACGGCGGATTTGGTGGCAAAGCCGCGGTTGCGCAGCGCCTCCAGCCGGTCGAGCTGCTGGCGCGCCTCATGCGCGCGCGCATTGGCTTCGGCCAGCTGGGCGTTTTCCTGCCCGCGTGCGAGCGCGGCGATCACCTGGCCCTGGCGCACATAGCCGCCATCGCTGAAATTGAGGCTCACGATCCGTTCGGTCACGGGTGCCGAAAGCGTCACCTGCTCATTGGCAAAGGCGGTGCCCACGGCATCGATCCGGTCGACAAAGCGTTGCGACGCCACCGCCTCCGCCGTCACCAGCGGCGCGCTGCGCGCGCGCCCTTCATTGCCGTTCGCGCCGCCGCACGCAGCAAGCAGCATCAGGGGAGCGAAAAGGATGAGCCGATTTATCATGTTATAATATGTCGCTATCGCGCAACTAGGTAATTGGCAAGCACATCAGTTGTCGCAAATTGTCGCAACTTAGCAATGGGCGGCAATCAGAAACTCTATGTTGCCCTCAGGCCCCTTGATCGGGCTTTCCGTAATTCCCTCGACGGTCCAGCCAGATGCTTCGATCCAGCCGCGCACCTCGCCGCACACCCGCGCATGAATCGTGGGATCGCGAACCACGCCGCCCTTGCCCACTTCGTCGCGCCCCGCTTCGAACTGCGGTTTGATCAGCGCCATCAACCGCGCACCGGGCGCGGCAAAGCCCATCGGCACCGCCAGCACCTTGGCCAGCGAGATAAAGCTCGCATCGCACACGATCAGGTCGATCGGCTCGGGGATATGGTCGGCGGTCAAGATGCGCGCGCTGGTCTTTTCGTGCACCACGACACGCGGGTCCTGCCGCAATTTCCACGCCAGCTGGTTGGTCCCGCTGTCGACGGCATAGACGCGCACCGCGCCCTTGGTCAGCATCACGTCGGTGAACCCGCCGGTCGATGATCCCACATCCATCGCCACCGCGCCCGCAATGTCCCAGCCGAAATGCTCCAGCCCGTGCGCCAGCTTGATCCCGCCGCGCGACACCCAGGGATGGTCGCGCCCGCGCACCTCGATGGGCGCCTCCTCGGGCAGCGCATGGCCTGCCTTCTCGATCTTGCGCTCGCCCGAAAAGACAAGGCCCGCGAGGATCAGCGCCTGCGCGCGCGTGCGGCTTTCGGCCAGCCCGCGGTCGACGAGCAGCTGATCTGTGCGAACTTTCGCCATGATGCGATCAGGCGCTCGCCCCGTGCGACACACCGGCTGAATTGTGGCGCAGCGCCTTCAGCACGGTCTCGACGATGTTCGGTGCGTTCAGCCCTGCCTCGTCATATTGCTTCTCGGGCTTTTCATGCTCCTGGAAGATATCGGGCAGGCGCAGCGTGCGCAGCTTCAGCCCGGCGTCGATCAGCCCGGCATCGCTGGCATAGGTCAGCACATGCGCGCCGAGCCCACCCACCGAATTTTCCTCGATGGTCACCGCCACCTCATGGCTGGTCAGCAGCTTGCGGATCAGTTCCTCGTCCAGCGGCTTGGCAAAACGCAGATCGGCCACCGTCGTCGAAAGCCCCATCGCGTCCAGCTGGTCCGCCGCCTTCAGCGCCTCCTCAAGACGGGTACCGAGCGACAGGATCGCCACCTTCTTGCCCTGGCGGATGGTGCGGCCCTTGCCGATCTCCAGCTGCCGGGGCGTTTCGGGCAGCGCGATGCCGGTGCCGTTGCCACGCGGATAGCGCACCGCAATCGGGCTGCTGTCGTGCAGCGCGCAGGTGTGCACCATGTGCACCAGCTCGGCCTCGTCGGCCGCCGCCATCACCACCATGTTCGGCAGGCTGGCAAGATAGGTCACGTCGAACGCGCCCGCATGGGTGCTGCCATCGGCGCCCACCAGCCCGGCGCGGTCGATCGCAAAGCGCACCGGCAGGTTCTGGATCGCGACGTCGTGCACCACCTGGTCATAGGCGCGCTGCAGGAAGGTCGAATAGATCGCGCAGAACGGGCGCATCCCCTGCGCCGCGAGCCCGGCGGCGAAGGTCACCGCATGCTGCTCGGCGATGCCGACGTCGAAGCTGCGCTCGGGGAAGGTCTGGGCGAACTTGTCGAGCCCGGTGCCCGAAGGCATCGCCGCGGTGATCGCGCACACCTTGGGGTCGCGCGTCGCCTCGTCGATCAGCGCCTTGGCAAAGACATTGGTATAGCTCGGCGGTCCCGGCGGGGCCTTGGCCTGCGTGCCGGTGATCACGTCGAACTTCTGGACGCCGTGATATTTGTCGGCCGCTGCCTCGGCGGGGCCATAGCCCTTGCCCTTCTGCGTCACGACATGGACAAGGATCGGCCCCTGTTCCGCATCGCGCACATTTTCAAGCACGGGGATCAACTGGTCCAGATTATGCCCGTCGACCGGGCCGACATAATAAAAGCCCAGTTCCTCGAACAGCGTGCCGCCCATCGCCATGCCGCGCGCGAATTCGTCGGTCTTGCGCGCCGCCTGATGCAGCGGCCGGGGCAGCTTGCGCGCCAGCCGCTTGGCCAGTTCGCGCAGGCCCAGAAATTCGCGGCTCGAAACGATGCGCGACAGATAGGCCGAAAGCCCGCCCACCGGCGGCGCGATCGACATGTCGTTGTCGTTGAGGATCACGACCAGCCGGTTGCCCGCCTGCTCGGCATTGTTCATCGCCTCATAGGCCATGCCCGCCGACATCGCGCCGTCGCCGATCACGGCGATCGCCTTGTCCGGGCTGCCCGAAATCTTGTTCGCCACCGCAAAGCCCAGCGCTGCCGAGATCGAGGTCGAGCTGTGCGCCGCGCCGAACGGGTCATATTCGCTTTCCGAACGCTTGGTGAAGCCCGAAAGCCCCCCGCCCTGGCGCAGCGTGCGGATGCGATCGCGCCGCCCGGTCAGGATCTTGTGCGGATAGCATTGATGGCCGACGTCCCAGATCAACCGGTCGTCGGGCGTGTTGAACACATAATGGAGCGCAACCGTCAGTTCGACGACCCCCAGCCCCGCGCCCAGATGGCCGCCGGTAACCGACACCGCCGAAATCGTCTCGGCGCGCAGTTCGGCCGCCAGCTGGCGCAGGTCGGACGGCGCAAGCGCGCGCAGATCGGCTGGGAATGCGACTTTATCCAAAAGCGGAGTCGCGGGTAATTCTGACATCAAGGCTCCCTTTCAGGCCCTGCTTTAATCGCATGGCATCCCGCTGTCGAACGGAACCGCTAAAAAGACCCTGCGGCCTTCGGGTTCCGTGCGGCGCTGCGATTGGTGTTGATTTCAATCATCGGCCTGCTGGGCAGGCTTTCACTTATCGACCTTGCCCGGGCCGGTCAGTCGCAATCGGCGCAGCGCCCATGCACCTCGATCACCGGGCGCTGGGGCGCAAACCCCGCCTTGATCGCGGCGGAACGCACCCCGTCGGTCACATGGTCGTCGTCGATATGCGTCGCCTGCCCACACGCGTCGCATACCAGAAAGATGCAATCGTGCAGGCAATCGGGGTGCTTGTTGGCGACATAGGCGTTCACGCTTTCCACCCGGCGCGCCAGATTCGCGTTCACGAACAGGTCGAGGATGCGGTAAACGCTGTTGGCGGCCACCCGCCGCCCCTGCGCGGTCGAAACCGCCTCGGCAATGTCATAGGCCGAAGCCGGCTTCTCGAATCCCGAAAGCACATCGAAGATGCTCGCGCGCATCGCGGTCCATTGCTCGCCCGAACGCTCAAGCGCTGCCTTGGCCGCATCGGCCAGCGCAACGCCCTGATGCTCGTGATGATGATGCTGTGACATAGCCGAAATCTAGGCGCTCCCACCCTCGGGGGCAAGCTCTTGCGCGCCTTTCGGGCTAATTTGGGGCGCGATCGCTCAGTGGTTGGCGCGGCGATTGAGGTCGTGGCCCAGCGCCACCAGCAAAACGCCGACGATCGTATAGACCACTTCGCCCGCATCGTGCGGCATGGTGAGCGCCCCGGCCATCACGCCCAGTCCCAGCGCGCCGACGGCGGACGGCATCATGAAACCGTGGCGCAGCACGCCCGATCCCAGCCCGGCCGCGCCCAGCACCATCGCGATGATCAGCCCCACCTCATGGATGCGGTGGTCGACAAGAATCCCGCCGGCCGATGCCAGCACCGCCACCAGCACCGCGCTCGCCACGCAGTGCACCAGGCACAAACCGGACAGGCCAATGGCCAGTCGGTCGAGCAGGGCAGAACGGCTAAGGGTGCTGGACAAGGAAATCTCCGTGACGATGGAAATGCATCTGGCACGTCCGGCGCAAAGTTACAACATATCATTTTAGAAAAATGTACGTTTTTCCGCGCACTCCCTCCTTTGCGCGCGGCGGCTGCCCCGGGTGGTGCTAAGCTATCCTCCTTGATTCGTGGAGAAACTCCGATGCTCACCGGCGGCTGCCACTGCGGCACAATTCGTTATGAAATTTCCGAGGACGCCCCCCGCCACGCGCTATGCCACTGCACCGACTGTCGAAAATCGGCGGGTGCGCCGCTGGTCGCCTGGGCGGTCTATCCCGAAACCGCGATCAAGGTCGTTCAGGGCACGGCCAAGGTCTATCATTCGTCCGCCGATGGGCGCCGCCATTTCTGCCCCGATTGTGGCACCGGGCTTTTCTACACCAACGCGGTCATCTTCCCGAACCTCATTGATCTGCAAACCGCCACGCTCGACGATCCCGATGCGGTGGTCGCGCCCTCGGCGCAGATCCAGGTGGCCGACCGTATCGGCTGGATGAAGAACGCCCACCAACTTCCGGAATTCGAACGCTATCCCGAAGGCTGAGACATTTCGTCCCAGTCGTCACCGCTTGTCCCCACGCGCGCGGACGGGCATAGCCCGGCCATCATGTCGCTTGCCCGTCCCGCCTCCGCGAATCCGCAGCCGAAAAGGCTCTCCCGCTGGCTGCTTCTTGTCGCCAGCCTCGTTTTCATGATGGTCGTCGTGGGCGGGATCACCCGCCTCACCGAATCCGGCCTGTCGATCACCGAGTGGCGGCCGGTGTCGGGCACACTGCCGCCGCTCACCGAGGCGCAGTGGCAGGAAGAATTCCTGAAATATCAGCAGATCCCCGAATATCAGGAAATCAACAAGGCCAAGGGCATGACGCTGGCCGATTTCAAGTTCATCTTCTTCTGGGAATATATCCACCGCCTGCTCGGCCGCGTCATCGGCCTCGCCTTCGCCCTGCCGCTTGCCGTCTATGCTTGGCGCCGGATGATCCCCGAAGGCTATGGCCCGCGCCTGGTCGGGCTGCTCGCGCTGGGCGGGCTTCAGGGGTTCATCGGCTGGTGGATGGTCACCTCGGGGCTCAGCGAACGCACCGATGTCAGCCATTTCCGCCTCGCCACCCATCTCCTCACCGCGCTCCTCATCATCGGCGCGCTGGTCTGGACGGCGCTTGACCTGCGCGATCATCCCCGCCCCAAGGCGCGTTTCACCCGGCTTTCATGGGGCGTCGCGGTCATCCTCTTCCTCCAGCTGCTCTACGGCGCGTTTACCGCCGGGCTCAACGCGGGCTATGTCTCCAGCACCTGGCCGCTGATGAACGACCATATCTTCCCCGAGGGGGTCGAATGGCTCGGCTCGTTCTTCGCCACACTCGGCAATGATCCCTTCCTCATCCATTTCATCCACCGCTGGTGGGCATGGGTGGCGTTCATCGCGCTGATGGTCCTTGCGCGCAAAGCCAAGGCGCTGGGCGCGCGCGGTGCCTCGGTCGCGATCAGCGCGACGGTCGGCACGCAGGTGCTGCTCGGCATCGCAACGGTGGTGACGGGGATCGACATCACGCTCGCCGTTCTCCACCAGGCCGTGGGCGCGCTCGTCGTCGGCTCGGCCGCCTGGGGGATGCACGTCGTCGGCCGTCGCCCGGCCTGAACGCCCATGACCAGCCTCGCCCCCATCGCAACCGTCTATGCCGTCTTCGCCTCATCGGACGAGGCGGAACGGATCGGGCGCGCGGTGATCGAGGCGGGCGACGCCGCCTGCGTCAACATCCTCGCCCCCTGCCGCTCGATCTATCGCTGGCAGGGCGCGGTCGAAACCGCCACCGAAACCCCCGCCCTGTTCAAGACGCGCGCCGATCACGCCGCCGCGCTCGCCGCAAAAATCGCGGAAATGCACAGTTACGACGTGCCTGCCATCGCCGTCTGGCCGGTCGAGCACAGTCCCGAAAGCTATGCATTCTGGGTGGGCGCGGAAACCCAGAGCTGACGGGGCTTTTCAGGGCGGTATTATTTTACCCGTTTCAAAACCCCCGGTTTGTCTTGACTTTCAGCCCCTCGATCTTCATTGCGCCATGCATCGGTGCCGCCTGAGCGATCGGGCGGCGTCATTCGTTTCAAATCAAGAGGTCAAGCTCCATGAAGGCGCTGATGAAGACCACCAAGTCGATCAAACCGGCCGAGGTGGAAAAAAAGTGGCATCTGATCGATGCCGAAGGCCTGGTGGTCGGCCGTCTGGCAACCATCGTCGCCAACATCCTCCGCGGGAAGACCAAGACGAGCTTCACCCCGCACGTTGATTGCGGTGACAATGTCATCATCATCAACGCGGACAAGGTTCGCTTCACCGGCAAGAAGCTGCAGGACAAGGTGTACTACAAGCACACCGGTTATGCAGGCGGTATCAAGAGCATCACCGCTGGCAAGGTTCTCGAAGGCCGTTTCCCCGAGCGCGTGCTCGAAAAGGCTGTCGAACGCATGATCCCGCGTGGTCCCCTGGGCCGCCAGCAGATGCGCAACCTGCGCATCTATTCCGGCGCCGAGCATCCGCATGAAGGTCTGAACCCGACCGTGCTCGACGTTGCTGCCATGAACCGCAAGAACAAGGTGGGCGCATAATGTCCGATAACCGCCAATCGCTTTCCGACCTGAAGGACATCGCCGGCGCCGCTGTTGAAGCCGCCGCCGAAGCCGCAGAAGTCGCCGTCCCCGCACAGCCGGCTGCGCCGCTGCGCGAACGCGAAGTCGACGCACAGGGCCGTTCCTACGCCACCGGCCGTCGTAAGGACGCCGTTGCTCGCGTGTGGATCAAGCCCGGCACCGGCAAGATCACGGTCAATGGCCGCGATCAGGAAGTCTATTTCGCACGTCCGACGCTGCGTCTCGTGATCAACCAGCCCTTCGGCGTTTCGGACCGTGAAGGTCAGTACGACGTCGTCGCAACCGTCAAGGGCGGCGGTCTCTCGGGTCAGGCCGGTGCTGTGAAGCACGGCATCGCCCAGGCGCTCTCCAAGTTCGAACCCGCTCTGCGCAGCGCAGTGAAGTCGGCCGGCTTCCTGACGCGCGACAGCCGCGTCGTTGAACGTAAGAAGTACGGCAAGGCCAAGGCCCGCCGCAGCTTCCAGTTCTCGAAGCGCTGATCGAACGTCGGTTCAATCGAACAGAAAAGGGCGGTGCCTCCGGGCGCCGCCCTTTTTCTTTGGGCTCACCCCGCCGCACTCTCCGTCATCTCCCGCACCTTCACGTGCAGCGTCCCCGCCTCGAACAGCAGTTCGTTGAACGATGGCGGCGTCGCGCGGACGCGTTCGGAAAGCGTGCCCGCGCCGATCAGGCGGATCGCGCGGCGGCCGGATTGGTATTTCTCGTCGAACGGGTCGTGGATATGCCCGCTCAGCACCGCGTCCGCGCCGCCCAGCGCCAGCGCGTCGAGCGCCTTCTCCCCACCATGCGTCGGCGCGTAGCGCGCGGCCGCCCCGGTATCCACCAGCGGGTGGTGGCACAGCACCAGCTTCAGGTTGCGCGCCGGCGCCTCCTCAAGGCTCTTCAGCGCGCGTTGCAGACTTAGCGGCCGCACCACGCCCCATGACCAGTTGAGCCGCCACTGCGCGCGCGAGGTGGTGCGCAGCGGGATGAACGACACATTGGGCAGATTGAGCGCGCTTTCGAACGATCGCTCGAGCCAGCGGTGCCGGTCATAGGGCGCAAAAAACCGCGCCAGCGGATTGAAATAGGGCAGGTCGTGATTGCCCGGCTCGATCGTCGCGGGCACGTGCAGCCCGCCCAGCCATTCGGCCGCCGCCTCGAATTCGCGGCGGCGCGCGCGGTAGGTCAGGTCGCCGGTGATCACCACCGCATCGGGACGCTCGTCATTGACCCGCTCGGCAAACCAGCGCACGGCCTCTTCGTCCTCGCGTCCGAAATGAAGGTCGCTTGCGTGAAAAAGCCGGATCATTCCGCTCCCCTGTCCTTTCAATCCATCTTGTTGCCGCGCGGGCGGCGTGGCAGCAAGCGGGGATGAAACAGTTCGTCGCCCGCATCGCCTCGCTTGGCAAACG
Source organism: Sphingomonas sp. C3-2 (assembly GCF_033025475.1). NCBI lineage: Bacteria > Pseudomonadati > Pseudomonadota > Alphaproteobacteria > Sphingomonadales > Sphingomonadaceae > Sphingomonas > Sphingomonas sp. C3-2. The sequence goes on along the minus strand of NZ_CP130322.1, from coordinate 3,063,238 downwards.
CACGGTCGCGCGTTTCGGTGTCGACGGGCTTGCGCTGTTCAACGCGGTGAACGCACTCACGCCGGGCGAAGGCGCTGTCCGGCGCATCGTCTCGGGCGCCGCGTACGGTCCCGCCCCGCGCCAGCGGCTTGATGTTTACACCACAGGCAACCCAGCAGTTGCGCGCCAGCCGATCCTCGTCTTCCTCTATGGCGGCGGGTGGACGAGCGGGCACCGCCAGGGATATCGTTTCGCGGGCCAGGCGCTCGCCGCGCAAGGCTTCGCCACCGTCATCCCCGATTACCGGCTCCATCCCGCCGCGCCCTTTCCCGCCTTTGTCGAGGATGCCGCCGCTGCGATACGCTGGGCCGTCGATCATGCGCATGAATTTGGCGGCGATCCCCACCGCGTCGTGCTGATGGGCCATTCGGCGGGCGCGCATATCGCGATGCTGCTCGCGCTCGATCCGCGCTGGCTGGACGGCGCCGGGGTCGATCGTGCCGCGCTGCGCGGCGTCGCCGGGCTCGCCGGCCCCTATGATTTCCACCCCTTTACCGATGTCATCGCGCAGCGTGTCTTCGGTGCAGTGCCCGATCCGCAGGCCACCCAGCCCATCCATTATGCCGGCCCGCACGCCCCGCCGCTCTGGCTCGCCACGGGCACCGCCGATATCGCGGTCAAGCCGCGCAACAGCCGCGCGCTCGCCGCCGCGCAACACGCGCATGGTACGGCGGTCGAACTCCGCGAATATCAGGGGCTCGATCACGCCGGGATCGTCATGGCGCTCGCCCGCGCCTTTCGCGCCAAGGCCCCGGTGCTGGCGGAGGCGACGGCGTTTTTGAACCGCCATCTCGCCCCCGCCGACACGCTGGCGCTCGAACGCGCCTAGCGTATCGTCACCGCCGCGTCTGGCGCTGCCAGGCGGCGTGCAGCCCCTCGATATCGCCGCTCGTCATCAGCGGCATCGTCGCCTCGATCGCGGCATCGGGCCAGTCCCACCACCGCATCTCGAGCAGCAGCGCGATCCGGTCTTCGTCGAACCGCTTGCGCAGCACCCGTGCCGGGTTGCCGCCGACAATCGCATAGGGCTCGACATCGCGCGTCACCAGCGCACGCGTGCCGATGATCGCGCCGTCGCCCACGCGCACGCCGGGCATGATGATCGCCTCGCTGCCGATCCACACATCATTGCCGATCACCGTGTCTCCGGCGGGCAGATAGCCGTCCGCCGCCTGCGCCTGCTGCCAGCTCTCGTTCGCATAGAAGAAGGGGAATGTGCTCACCCATTCATGGCGGTGCCCCTGATTGCCCGCCATGATGAACGCCGCGCCCGAGCCGATCGAACAGAACGCGCCGATGATCAGCCGGTCGGCATCGGCATCGGGCAACACATACCGCGCGCAGTCGTCAAAACCGTGCCCGTGATAATAGCCCGAATAATAGCTGTGCCGCCCGACGACGATGTTGGGATGCGTCACCTGCTGATCGAGCGGGATGCCCTTGAACGGGCTTTCGAAGAAATTGGTCATGATCATGGGTCCAATAAAAGATCGCCGCGCCAGGCACGGTCGATCGAATTCAAGATGCGCAGGAAAATGCACGGGCAAGCAGCGCCGCCCGGCAACGGCTCTTCAGCTCAGCCGAGCGAGAGCACCAATCAGATCGTACATCGGGCCATGATCATAGCACCACGCTAGGGGCGATTGCGGCGGGCGGCAAGCCCTCACCCCACCCCTTGGCCCCCGTCCGCGCCTATGGCACCATCCCTCGCATGAGCCACGATCGCGCCACGCTCTACGGCCTGCCCGGCTGGGGCTCCACCCTTGCCGAGATCATGCTCGTCGCCGCGTCGACGCCCTTTGATTTCGTCGCGGTCGAGGGGTTCGACGCCCCCGGCCCCAATCGGAACCGCATCCTCGCGCTCAACCCGCTCGGGCAGATCCCGGTGCTCGTGCTGGCGGACGGGCAGGTGATGACCGAAAGCGCCGCGATCGCGCTCCACCTCGCGGAAACACATCCCGGCGCAGGGCTCGCCCCCGCCCCCGGCGATCCGGCGCGCGCGCTTCCTGCGGCTGCTCGTCTGGATCGTCGCCAATATCTATCCCACCTTCACCTATGGCGATTATCCCGAACGCTGGGCCCCGCGCGATGCGGAAGCGCTCGTCGCCCATACCGATGCCTATCGCATCCGCCTGTGGGAATGGCTGGAGGGGGAGGTCACCGGCCCCTGGGTGCTGGGGACCATGCGCAGCGCGCTCGATCTGTTCGTCGCGGTGATGGTGCACTGGCGCCCGCGCCGTGCGTGGTTCGCCGCCCATGCCCCCAGATTGTCGGCAATTGCCGATGCGGTCGCGGCGGACCCGCTGCTCGGCCCGGTCATCGCGCGCAATTACGGGGAAGAGTAAAGAAAAACGCTGCCCGGACGATGTGCCCGGGCAGCGCCCTTGTTGCTTCGATCAGGCGGCCTGAACGGCCGACAGGCGCCAGGGGCCATGCCCCTCGCGGGCAAAGGTCCACAGTTCGGTCGTATCGGTCGGGCGGTGTGCATCGCCCTCGATCACCGCGCCGGTGTTCCGGTCGAGCATCACGTCGATGCTCTCATAATGCATGGCGATCGTGGCATAATCCATATGCCCTTCATTCCATGCCTCGGCCACCTCGGCGTTGAGCAGCTTGGTACCCGACACCGCATTGCGGCGGCCACTGGTTGCGTTCTGGCTCATTTCCTCAGCGAAATACGACATCACCTCGGGGGTCGTGCGTTCGCGCAGCGCGGCATAATCCTCGCGGCCGAACGCGTCCTGCACTTCGCTCAGCAGGCGTTCGAACGCATCGCGGTCCTGGTCGTTGATGCCGATTTCCTCGGTCTGCGGGGCGACGGGCGCCATGCCCGAAAAGCCCTGCGGACGAATGGGTTCGACATTATTCGGCTGCGCCTGGAAGGGATGCGCCGAACCGCCAAAGGGCGCGCCTGCGCCTGCGCCTGCCATCGCGTGCGAGGGCGCCTGTGCGGGCGCCGACTTGCGCCGGAAAAAGCGGATCGCGAAGAAGATCAGGCCACCGATCAGCAGGATCTGGAACAGCGCCATCAACGCGCCGGCACCGCCCAGCGCGCCGAGGCCACCGCCCAGCAGTGCGCCAATGAGGCCACCCATCAGCAAGCCGCCGACCAGGCCCTTCATTCCGCCGAACTTCGACGCCGCGCCTGCGGCTGCCGCCGGCTTTGCCGCATTGGCGGCACCGGCCTGCGGCGTGCCTGCGGGGGTCTTGTTCTCGGTCATCGAACGCTGGACCGGTGCGGTCTGCTTCGGCGCCACCGCCGTTGCGGGCGGGGTCGAATGGGTGCGGGCGCCGCGGCTGCCAAAGCTGCCGCCACGCCGTGCATCTGCGGGCGCCGAAAGCATCACGGCCACCGTCAATGCCAGCGCCAGTGCACCCAGATTCCCAGTTTTGATACGCTTCATCTCAACTCCTTAAGGGTCACCCATCTATGCCACAGGGCTTCGCAACTCCCAAGGATCAAAGTGTTTCTGGTTTGTTGCTGGGCAGCGGCAGCGCGGTGGTGGACTTGATTTCCGACAGCGCCACGGTCGAATTCACTTCCTGAACCCCCGGCACGCGCGACAGCTTCTCGAAGAAGAAGCGCTCATAATCCTCAATATCGCGCGCCACGATACGCAGCAGAAAATCCACCGGCCCCATCAGCACGAAACAGTCGAGCACCTCTGGAAAGCCCCGGATCGCCTCGACGAAATCGTTGAGGTGCGATCGCCCATGCGCCGATAATTTCACCTGCGCAAAGATCTGCGCGTTGAGCCCCACCTTCTTGCGGTCGATCAGCGCCACCTCGCGGCGGATAAAGCCCTCGTCGCGCAGCCGCTGGATGCGCCGCCAGCACGGCGATTGCGAAAGCCCCACCCGTTCGGCGATGTCGCCGGTCGACAGCGTGGCGTCCTCCTGCATCACCGCAAGAATCTTCCGGTCGAACTCATCGAGCGGCGCCAACATACCAAATCTCCAATTTCGCCATAATTCACATAATTTATGCACAATTTCTGCCATGAGAGGCGAAATAGCAAATAATTTTCCCGGCTTCGGTGATAAATCCCGTTCTGAAGGAGTTTCTCATGAACGCGAAAGAGTGTTTTGTCGGTGCGGACCAATTGCCCGAGCAAGTCCATCTGATCGAGGATGAAGAGCGCGGCTTTTCGGGCACCACCATCATCCACTCCACCGCGCTCGGCCCGGCGGCCGGCGGATGCCGCCTCTGGCATTATGACAGCCCTGCCGAACTCACCGCCGATGCCTTCCGCCTCGCCCGTACGATGAGCTACAAGAACGCGCTCGCCGGCCTGCCCTTTGGCGGCGGCGTCACCGTGCTCCAGCGCCCCCAGCGCGATTTCGATCGCGCGGCGCTGTTCGCCCTTGTCGGCGATCATGTCGAACGGCTCGACGGTGCCTATCTCACCCTCCCCGATGTCGGCAGCGACGCGCACGACATGGCCGTGCTGCGCACCCGCACCCGCCATGTCGCGGGGCAGGCCGCCGCCCCCGGCCGCATCGCGAGCAATCCTGCGCTCTGGACCGCGCGGGGCGTGCTCGAATCGATCCGCGCCGCGGTCGCCGTGCGCATGGGCCGCCGCTCGCTCGATGGGCTTGTCGTCGCGGTGCAGGGTGCGGGCAATGTCGGCGCCGAACTGTGCCGCCTGCTCGCAGCCGAGGATGCCACCATCCTCGTCGCCGATATGGACGTGTCGCGCGCCCGCGCGGTCGCCGCCGAAACCGGTGCGCGCGTCTTCCCCGCCGCCGCCATCCTCGAGGCCGATTGCGACGTCTTCGCGCCCTGTGCGCTGGGCGGCGTGCTCAACCGCAACAGCATCGCCCGGCTGCGCGCGCGCGTCGTCGCGGGGGCCGCGAACAACCAGCTGGCCAGCGCCGACGACGCCGCCCTGCTCCACGCGCGCGACATCCTCTATGCGCCCGATCTCGTCGCCAATGCGGGCGGGATGATCCATCTCGCCACCGATCATCTGAAGGAAGGCCGCAGCCAGACCGAGGCGCGCCTGCGCGCCATCCCCGAACGGCTGCGCGCGATCTTTGCCGAGGCGCAGTTGCGCGGCACCGGCACCCATGCCGTCGCCGAAGACATGGCGCGCGCCGTCATCTCGGCCGCGCAGCCCAAGCGGCTGCTGATGCAGGCCGCCTGATCATGGAGGCGCATTACACCGTCCATGCCGCAGCAGAGCCGCAGGCGATCCCGCGCCTCCTCAACTATTTCGCGCAGCAAGCGCTCATCCCGTCGCGTCTTGCCGCGCGCGAGGATGGCTTCGGGCTGGTGATGCTCAGCATCGTTCAGCCGGGCATCGAACAGCACAACGCCCGCATCATCGCAGAGAAGATGCGGGCGTCGGTACTCGTCGAAAGCGTGGCGCTGGATTTCGTCTCCAGCGCCGTGCCCGAACTTATTCCAGTTCCAGGATAATCGCGTCCACGGCCAGGCTTTCGCCTGCGGCCGCCGACACCGACTTCACCACACCGGTCTTTTCGGCGCGGAGGATGTTTTCCATCTTCATCGCCTCAACCACGGCCAGCGGCTGGCCCGCTTCCACCTTGTCGCCTGCCTTCACATGCAGCGCGACGAGCAGGCCCGGCATCGGGCACAGTAGGTACTTGGAAAGATCGGGCGGCAGCTTTTCGATCATGTGGCCGGCATGCGACGCAAGGTTCGCAGGCAGAACACGGACATTGTGGATCGCGCCGCGCGTGGTCAGGCGGAAACCGGTCTTGGTGCGCGCGATGCGTACGGTCAGCGGTTCGCCGTCCACTTCGGCTTCGATCACACGGTCGCCGGGGGTGTAGGCCAGTTCGAGGTCGATCACCTCGCCGTTCACCGTCACCTCGTCATAATCGACCGAAACGTCGATCAGATCGTCGCCGATCTTGACCTGCCAGTCGCTCGGCGGGGCAAGCTGGTCGCCCAGCTGGCCGCTGATGCGGCGGGCGCGGTCGGCATGCGCGGTGCCGGCGAATGCGGCGATCGCGGCCAGGCTGCGCTTCAGCTTTTCGTCGGCGGGGGCGCCTTCGAACCCTTCGGGATATTCCTCGGCGATAAAGCCCGTGGTGATCTCGCCCGAACGGAAGCGCGGATGCTGCATGATCGCCGACACGAAATCGATGTTGTGGCCAAGGCCTTCGATCTCGAATGCGTCGAGCGCCGCGATCTGCTTGTCGGCGGCTTCGTCGCGCGTCTTGCCCCAGGTGATCAGCTTGGCGATCATCGGGTCGTAGAACATCGAAACTTCGCCGCCTTCATAGACGCCGTCGTCGACGCGCACGCCGTCAATACCGCGACGGCCGTTTTCGGCACCGTCGTCGGCCCAGCCGTCCACCGGCGGGTTGTACCGGATGAGGCGGCCCGTCGAGGGCAGGAAGCCGCGATACGGATCTTCGGCATAGACGCGGTTTTCGATCGCCCAGCCGTCGATCTTCACATCGTCCTGACTGATCGCCAGCTTTTCGCCGGCGGCCACGCGGATCATCTGTTCGACAAGGTCGATGCCGGTGATGCATTCGGTCACCGGATGCTCCACCTGCAGGCGGGTGTTCATTTCAAGGAAGTAGAAGCTCTCGCCGCTCGGGTCGGCGCCCGAAACGATGAGTTCGACGGTGCCCGCCGAATAATAGCCCACCGCGCGCGACAGCGCGACGCACTGTTCGCCCATCGCCTTGCGCATCTTCTCCGTCACGAACGGCGACGGCGCTTCCTCGACCACCTTCTGGTGGCGACGCTGGATCGAGCATTCACGCTCGTTCAGGTACAGGATGTTGCCGTGCTTGTCACCGAGGATCTGGATCTCGATGTGGCGCGGGTTGAGGATGAACTTTTCGATGAAGACGCGGTCGTCGCCGAACGAATTGAGGCCTTCGCGCTTCACGGACTCAAAGCCCTCGCGCACGTCCTGTTCGTTATAGGCAAGGCGCATGCCCTTGCCGCCGCCGCCGGCCGATGCCTTCATCATCACCGGATAGCCGATCTCGTCCGAGATGCGCACCGCATGCTCGGTATCCTCGATCTCGCCGACGAAACCGGGAACGACGTTGACGCCCGCTTCCTTGGCCAGCTTCTTGGATTCGATCTTGTCGCCCATCGCGGCGATCGCGCCGACGGGGGGGGCCGATGAACTCGATGCCTTCTGCGGCCAGCGCCTCGGCGAACGAGGTGCGCTCGGACAGGAAGCCGTAACCGGGGTGAACCGCTTCAGCGCCGGTCTGCTTGCACGCCGCAATGATCTTGTCGGCGATCAGGTATGACTGGGCCGCCGGTGCCGGGCCGATATGCACGGCTTCGTCCGCCATCTGCACGAACGGTGCGCGGGCGTCGGCATCGGAATAGACGGCGACGGTCTGGATGCCCATCTTCTTCGCCGTGCGGATCACGCGGCAAGCGATTTCGCCGCGGTTTGCAATCAGGATCTTCTTGAACATCTTCAGTTACTTTCCGCCAGTTCCCGCAATTGTTCGGTTCGTTTCTTGGTCAGTTCGGCAAGGCAAAGGCTCACCAGCATCGGTTCCATGCTGCCGCCGCGCGCGTAATAGCCTTCGCTCACGCAGTGCGCGTCGCGATATTTCAGCCAGGCGCGCTGCCCGTCGAGCAGCACCGGTGCATGGCCGGGGCGGCCGTCATTGCTCAGCCCCTCGGCGTCCCATGCCTTCATCTTGGCATAGGTGATCTTCCACTGCGCGTTGAGCGCGGCGTCGGCCGCCTTGTAGTCGCGCCCGGCGCAGAGGGTCATGTCCGTCTGCGTGTCCGGGTCCGCGCAATTGGGCTGCTGCACCGCCGCGGCCAGGAAGAGCACCGTCGCCAGCATTATTCGGCCGCCTCGAGATGGCCGTGCGGCTGCGCCTGCATCGCCGTCATCCCCAGCTTGCCGAGCAGCGCCGCATCCTTGTCATCACCGGCATTGGCTGCGGTCAGCAGCTTGTCGCCGGTGAAGATGCTGTTGGCGCCCGCCATGAAGCACAGCGCCTGGCAGGCTTCCGACATGCTTTCGCGGCCCGCCGACAGGCGCACCATCGATTTCGGCATCACGATGCGCGCCACCGCCACCGTCCGTACGAATTCGACCTCGTCGATCTTCGCCAGCGGGGTATCGGCCAGCATGTCGCCCAGCACCGTGCCCTTTACCGGCACCAGCGCGTTGATCGGCACGCTTTCGGGGTGCGGCATCGTCGCCAGCGCGTGGAGGAAGCCGATCCGGTCGCTCCGCGTCTCGCCCATGCCAACAATCCCGCCGCAGCAGACATTGATGCCCGCGCTGCGCACATTTTCCAGCGTCTCGATCCGGTCCTCAAAGGTCCGGGTGGTGATGACGTTGGCGTAGTTTTCCGGGCTCGTGTCGATATTATGGTTGTAATAATCGAGCCCCGCCTCGGCGAGCTGCTTGGCCTGACCTTCGCTCAGCATGCCCAGCGTCATGCAGGTTTCCATGCCCATCTGGCGAACGCCCTTCACCATTTCGATGAGCGCGGGCATGTCGCGTTCCTTGGGGTTGCGCCATGCGGCGCCCATGCAGAACCGGCCCGATCCATGGTCCTTGGCCTGCGCTGCTGCCTGCAGCACCGCCTGCACGTCCATCAGCTTGGTGGCCTTCAGCCCGCTTTCCGCCTCGGTGGACTGGCTGCAATAGCCGCAATCCTCGGGGCAGCCGCCGGTCTTGATCGACAACAGCGTCGACAGCTGGACCTCGTTGCGCGGGAAATTCGCGCGGTGGATGGTCTGCGCCTCGAACATCAGGTCGTTGAACGGCAGGTCGAACAGCGCCGTGATCTCCTCACGGCTCCAGTCGGTGCGCAGGTCGGGCGTCATCGCCACGCCGGTGGAACAGCTGCTCATTCTGCGGCGTCCTCAAGGCCCTCGGGGGGCATGTTGTGGCCAAGCAGGCGCAGCACGTCGGCGGCGCTGTCGATCACGTTCGAACCGGGGCCATAGATGCCCGCCACGCCGGCACTGCGCAGGAAGTCGTAATCCTGTGCGGGGATCACGCCGCCCGCTACCACCTTGATGTCCGACCGGCCGGCTTCGCGCAGCAGGTTGATCAGCTCGGGGATCAGCGTCTTGTGGCCGGCCGCAAGGCTCGACGCGCCAACCACGTCGACATCCTTTTCCAGCGCCAGTTCAAGCGTTTCCTTGGGCGTCTGGAACAGCGGGCCGCTGACCACGTCAAAGCCCATGTCGCCGTATGCCGAAGCGATGATGTTGGCGCCGCGGTCATGGCCGTCCTGGCCCATCTTGGCCACCAGCATGCGCGGCTTGCGGCCCTTGCGGCGTTCGAACGCGTCGACGCCGTCGACAACGCGCGCCCAGCGGTCGTCGCCTTCATAGGCGCCGCCGTAAATGCCCTTCACCGGGGTCGGCACCGTTCCAAAGCGGCCGAACACATCTTCCATCGCCGACGAGATTTCACCCAGCGTCGCGCGGTGGCGTGCGGCCTCGACCGCCAGTTCCAGCAGGTTCGCGCCGCTGGCGGCGCCGTCGCGCAGCGCGCTGAGCGCGGCCTGGCACTTGGCTTCGTCGCGGTTCGCCTTCACCGTGTTGATGCGCGCGATCTGCGCTTCGCGAACGGCGACGTTGTCGACGTCGAGAATTTCGATCTCGGCTTCTTCGGCCAGGCGATATTTGTTCACGCCGACGATCACGTCTTCGCCGCGGTCGACACGGGCCTGACGCGCAGCGGCGGCTTCCTCGATCATCGACTTGGGCCAGCCGGCCGCCACGGCCTTCGCCATGCCGCCTTCGGCGTCAACCTTCTGGATGATCTCCCAGGCGCGGTCGACCAGTTCCTTGGTCAGCGCCTCGACATAATAGGAACCGCCCAGCGGGTCGACGACCTTGGTCATCCCCGTTTCTTCCTGGATCACGATCTGCGTGTTGCGCGCGATGCGTGCGGAGAAGTCGGTGGGCAGCGCGATCGCTTCATCGAGCGCGTTGGTGTGGAGCGACTGGGTACCACCCAGCATCGCCGCCATCGCCTCGATCGTCGTGCGCATCACGTTGTTGTACGGATCCTGCTCGGTCAGCGACACGCCCGACGTCTGGCAATGGGTGCGCAGCATCTTCGAACGCTCGTCCTTCGCGCCCAGCTGCGTCATCACGCGGTGCCACAGCACGCGGGCGGCGCGCAGCTTCGCGATTTCCATGAAGAAGTTCATGCCGATCGCGAAGAAGAAGCTCAGCCGGCCGGCGAACTTGTCGATGTCGAGGCCCGAGGCAACGCCGTATTTCACATATTCCATGCCGTCGGCGATGGTGAAGGCCAGTTCCTGCACCTGTGTCGCGCCGGCTTCCTGCATGTGATAGCCGGAAATCGAGATCGAGTTGAACTTCGGCATCTCGCGGCTGGTATAGCCGAAAATGTCCGAAATGATCCGCATCGAGGGTTCGGGCGGATAGATATAGGTGTTGCGGACCATGAACTCCTTCAGAATGTCGTTCTGAATGGTTCCGTCCAAAAGCTTGCGGTCGACGCCCTGCTCTTCACCGGCGACGATGAAGAAGGCGAGGATCGGGATCACCGCGCCGTTCATCGTCATCGAAACCGACATCTGGTCGAGCGGAATGCCGTCGAACAGGATCTTCATGTCCTCGACGCTGTCGATCGCCACGCCCGCCTTGCCGACGTCGCCCGTCACGCGCGGGTGGTCGCTGTCATAACCGCGGTGGGTGGCAAGGTCGAAGGCGACCGAAAGCCCCTTCTGGCCGGCCGCGAGGTTGCGGCGGTAGAATGCGTTCGATTCCTCGGCGGTCGAAAAGCCCGCATATTGGCGGATCGTCCAGGGGCGCCCCGCATACATTGATGCGCGCACGCCGCGCGTGAACGGCGCAAAGCCCGGCAGGCCGGGCTCGACATCCTGCACGTCTTCCGCCGTGTACAGCGGCTTGACGGTGATCCCCTCAGGGGTCTGCCAGTCAAGGTTCTTGCCCTTGACTTCCTTGTCGGCGAGCGCCTTCCAATTGTCGATCGTCACTTTATCCGCCATGTTTCATTCCCGTTTTCCGACCCGTCCTGCACCGGGCGGTCGCGTTCTTATTTACCCGTGAAGTTGGCCTTGCGCTTTTCAAGAAAGGCGAGCGTTCCCTCATGCCCGTCCGCACTGTCGGCCGCCTTGCGCTGCCGGCCCGCCTCGGCGTCCAGCGTCGTGGCATAATCCTGTTCCAGCGCATCGGCGATGCCCTTGCGCATCATGCCGATCGCCAGCGTCGGGCCCGCCGCCAGCCTGCGGGCGAGCGTCATCGCCTCGTCCATCAGCGCTTCGGCGTCCACCGCCTTGTAGATCAAGCCCCAGCTTTCCGCCTTTTCGGCCGGAAGCCGTTCGCCCAGCAGCATCATCTCGGTCGCGCGGGCCTTGCCCACCAGGCGCGGCAGCATCCAGCTTGCGCCGCCATCGGGCACCAGCCCGATATTGACGAAGGCCTGAAGGAAATAGGCCGAGCGTGCGGCCAGCGTGAAATCGGCGGCCAGCGCCAGCGAGCAGCCAATTCCCGCCGCCACGCCGTTCACCGCTGAAACGATCGGCACATCCGCCTGTGCCAGCGCCAGCATCGCGGGGTTATAGCTGTTCTTGAGCGCCTTATAGGCCCCCTCGCCGCCCGTGATCGACTGGCCGTCATCCTCGGCGGTCAGGTCGGCGCCCGAACAGAACGCCCGCCCCTCGCCGGTGATCACCAGCGCGCGGATGCCCAGTTCGCCGACGCGCGACACCACGTCGCGAATTTCGTCAAAGGTGCGCGGCGGTGCAGCGTTCAGCCGCTCGGGACGCGCGATCGTGATCACGCCCACCGCGTCCGCAACTTCAAGCCTGATCGTCTGATAGCTCACAGCACATCCTTCCCCTCATGCCCCCGCACCCGCGGGCGGTGCCCGGCGGCTTTATCAGCCGCCGTGGCACAACGCAGGCGTCAGTGGTCGCCCTTGGGCGTTTCCATCAGTTCGACGAGCACGCCGCCCATATCCTTCGGATGGACGAAGATCACGGGGGTGCCGTGTGCGCCGATCCGCGGCTCGCCCAGCACCTTCGCGCCCTTGGCTTCCATCTCGGCCTTGGCTGCGTGAATGTCCTCCACCTCGAAGCAGACATGATGCTGCCCGCCAAGCGGATTCTTTTCGAGGAACTTCAGGATCGGGCTGTTCTCGCCCAGCGGCTCGATCAGTTCGATCTGGCTGTTGGGCGTGTCGACGAAGCACACCCGCACGCCCTGCGGCGGCAGGTCGAACGGTTCGTGGATCTTCGTCGCGCCCATCAGGTCGCGGTACAGAACGATCGATTTCTCGATCGAGGGCGTCGCAACGCCCACATGGTTCAGACGGCCGATAGCCATATTGCCCTCCTCAGAGCGGAATGTTGTCGTGCTTCTTCCAAGGATTTTCGAGCTGCTTGTTGCGCAGCTTGCGAAGCCCAAGCGCGATCCGCTTGCGGGTCGAATGCGGCTGGATCACCTCGTCGATGAAGCCCTTCGACGCCGCCACGAACGGGTTGGCGAAGCGGTCTTCATATTCCTTGGTGCGCTCGGCGATCTTGGCTGGGTCCTTGATGTCCTGGCGGAAGATGATTTCCACCGCGCCCTTGGCGCCCATCACCGCGATTTCGGCGGTCGGCCAGGCATAGTTCAGGTCGCCGCGCAGGTGCTTCGAGGCCATAACGTCATAGGCGCCGCCATAAGCCTTGCGCGTGATGACGGTGATCTTCGGAACGGTTGCTTCGGCATAGGCGAACAGCAGCTTGGCGCCGTGCTTGATGATGCCGTTCAGTTCCTGCTGCGTGCCCGGCAGGAAGCCCGGAACGTCGACAAAAGTCACGATCGGAATATCGAACGCATCGCAGAAGCGGACGAACCGGCCGGCCTTTTTCGACGAGTTGATGTCGAGGCAGCCTGCAAGCACCATCGGCTGGTTGGCGACGATGCCGACGGTGCGGCCTTCGATGCGGCCGAAGCCGATGATGATGTTGGCGGCATGGCCCGGCTGCAGCTCGAAGAACTCGCCTTCGTCCACGGTCTTCCGGATCAGCTCATGCATGTCATAGGGCTGGTTCGCCGATGCCGGGATCAGCGTGTCGAGGCTTTCCTCGATCCGGTCATAGGGATCGGCGGTCGGACGCTCGGGAACCTCCTCGCGGTTCGACAGCGGCAGGAAGTCGATAAAGTCGCGTGCGGCGAGCAGCGCCTCAATATCGTTCTCGAACGCCACGTCGGCCACGCCGGACTTGGTGGTGTGCGTCACCGCACCGCCCAGCTCTTCCTGCGTCACGACTTCGTTGGTGACGGTCTTCACCACGTCGGGGCCGGTCACGAACATGTACGACGAATCCTTCACCATGAAGATGAAGTCGGTCATTGCGGGGCTGTACACCGCGCCGCCCGCGCACGGGCCCATGATCAGGCTCAGCTGCGGCACCACGCCCGATGCCAGCACGTTGCGCTGGAACACTTCGGCATAGCCGCCAAGCGATGCCACGCCTTCCTGAATGCGCGCGCCGCCCGAATCGTTAAGGCCGATCACGGGTGCGCCCACCTTCAGGGCCATGTCCATGATCTTGCAGATCTTCTGCGCGTGGCGCTCGGACAGCGAACCGCCGAACACGGTGAAGTCCTGCGAAAAGACATAGACCAGACGGCCGTTGACCGTGCCCGAACCGGTGACGACGCCGTCGCCGGGGATGATCTGGTCGGCCATGCCGAAATCGACGCAGTTGTGCTCGACATACATATCAAGCTCTTCGAAGCTGCCTTCGTCGAGCAGCACATCGATGCGCTCGCGTGCGGTCAGCTTGCCTTTGGCGTGCTGCGCGTCGATTCGCTTCTGCCCACCGCCCAGACGTGCGGCTGCACGCTTTGCTTCGAGTTGTTCGACAATTGCCTGCATGGTGTCCTCGGTTCCTAACTCGCGCGCTCCTTTCCAAGGTTCTGTCGCGGTTGCAATTGTGAATTTGCGAAGTTGCGAATGCTAATTTTGCAAACTACCCTTGGATCGTGACCGTCAAACACCGCCTATTTGCTGGAAATCGGCTCCGCGAACTTCGCAACCGCGCGGGATTGGGCCAGGCTGCCATGGCCAAAAGGCTCGGCCTTTCCGTCAGCTATCTCAGTCAGTTGGAAAATGACGATCGTCCGATGACGCGCGCGGTGCTCGCGGCGATCGGCCGTCATTTCCCGCTCGAGCTTGATATATTTCAATCCGACGACCCCGAACGACGTTTTGCTGCGACGCGCGATGCTCTTGGCGATCCTTTATTTTCCGACAGCTCGATTTCGGAGGACAGCCTTCACCGCCTGATCGAGCAGCAACCCGACTTCGCCGATCGCTTCCTCACGCTCCACACCGCCTATCGCCGCGCCGAGGAACGGTTGCAGATGATGGAAGAAAGCATCTCAACGGGCGTCTCCGGCGGCGGCCGCCTTCCGTGGGAAGAAACGCGCGATTGGTTTCATGAGGCGGGTAATTATGTCGACCTGCTCGATCGCCGGGCAGAGGCGCTGGCCGCCGCGCTCGGCCAGGGGCCCGAACATATCCTGACCGAAGATGATCTCGCCCATCATCTTCAAGAACGCTACGGAATCCTCGTCGAAAAGGCCGCTTACGCGCCCGAGGCGCCCTTGCGTGAGCTGGATCGCAGCCACCGCCGGCTCCGCCTCTTCGGGGGGGCGCCCGCCGCCAGCCGGCGCTTCCTCCTCGCGCATCAATTGATTGCGTTGGAAATGGAAGCCGAGATCGATCTGATCGCCGATGCCGCCCGGCTGCGCACCACCGAGGCGCGGCGCCTGCTCTCGGTCGGGCTCGCCAACTATGCCGCCGGCGCGCTGCTCATGCCCTATGAACGCTTTCGCGGCGCCGCGCGGATGCTCCGCCACGATATCGACCGGCTCTGCCAGCGCTTCCTCGTCAGCTTCGAACAGGCCTGCCACCGCTTGTCGACGCTCCAGCGCCCCGGCGCGCGCGGCATTCCCTTCTTCTTCTGCCGCGTCGACATGGCGGGCAACATCACCAAGCGCCACTCCGCCACCCGCCTCCAGTTCGCGCGCTTCGGCGGGGCCTGCCCCTTGTGGAACGTCCACGAGGCGGTCGCCATTCCCGATCGCATCCTCGTCCAGCTCGCCGAAACGCCCGATGGGCTACGCTACGTCCAGATGGCCAAGGGGCTGGTCAAACCCTCGGGTAGCTATGCCCGCTCGCCGCGCCGCTACGCGGTCGCGCTAGGCTGTGAGGTCGAGCATGCGGGCGATTTCATCTATGCCGACAGCATCGATACGCGGCCCGAGGCAAGCGCGACACCCATTGGCATCTCATGCCGCCTTTGCCCGCGCACCGATTGCGATCAGCGCGCCTTTCCGCCCGCCGACCGGGCGATCCGCATCGATCCCGACCGGCGCGATATCGTCCCCTACCGCGTCAGCTAACGCGGGCGCTTTAGTGAAAGCGCTTGACCACAAGCGCGACGATCAGGCCCACGATCAGGCCGACGATCCCGGCGCCGATCGCCCCCACGGTCCACGACACGACGCCCTCGGCAAACGGCATTGCGGCCGCCGCATGATGCTGCGCGCCGTGGATCAGTTCCTCCACCCCGTGCAGCCCGAACTCGCCCAGCCCGTGGACGATGAAACCACCACCGACCCAGATCATCGCGGCCAGACCGACCACCGAAAGCGTCGTCAGCAGATGCGGCATGCCGCGCACCAGCATCCGCCCAGTCGCCTGGATCAACGCACCGTCCTTGCGCGCGAAGTGCAGCCCGATATCGTCCATCTTCACGATGAACGCGACCACGCCGTACACCGCGAGCGTGATGATGATCCCGACGGCCGCGAGCACGCCGATCTGCATGCCGAGCGAGCGGTCCGCCACCTCGGCCAGCGTGATCGCCATGATCTCGGCCGACAGGATCAGGTCGGTCCGGATCGCGCCCGACACCTTCTGCTCCTCAAGATGCGCGGGGTCCCCCGCCCCGTCCTCGTCCGCATCCTTGCCGTGCCCGCCGCCCATGGCCTCGATCAGTTTTTCTGCGCCCTCGAAACACAGATAGGCGCCGCCCACCATCAGGATCGGCGTGATCGCCCAGGGCGCAAACATGCTCAGCGCGATCGCGGCGGGCAGCAGCAACAGCAGCTTGTTGCGCAGCGATCCCAGCGCGATACGCCAGATCATCGGCAGTTCGCGGTCAGGGGTGAAACCGGTCACATATTGCGGGGTCACCGCGGTATCGTCGATCACGACACCGGCGGCCTTCGTCCCCGCCTTGCCGGCCGCCGCCGTCACATCGTCCAGCGATGCGGCCGCCACCTTGGCAATCGCAGCGACATCATCAAGCAACGCAGCCAATCCGGACGGCATAAGACTGAACTTCCTTTCGTTTTGCGGTTTTGTAGCAGCGGCGCATCGTCGCGCAACGCCCCAAATCCGATCGGGTCTAGTCCAATCGGGGGTTGCGTTGCTTGGCGGACCTCCGTCAAACATCGCTCCACAAGGAGAAGAATCGGATGTCAGAGCAGGAGTTGTTTCCAGTCCCCGCCGAATGGGCAGCCAAGGCCCATGTCGACGAGAACAAATATGCCAAGCTGTACGGCCTTTCGCTCGCCGATCCCGGCAGCTTCTGGCTCGAACAGGCCAAAAGGCTGGACTGGATCAAGCGTCCCGAGATCGCTGGTGACTGGTCCTTCAACGAAGAAGATTTCCACATCCGCTGGTTCGCCGACGGCAAGCTCAACGTCACCGCGAACTGCATCGACCGGCACCTGAAGGACAAGGCCGACACCGTCGCTATCCTGTGGGAACCCGACAGCCCCGATGAAGCGTCGCGCAGCTTCACCTATCGCCAGTTGCATGAAGAGGTTTGCCGCTTCGCCAACGTGCTGAAGGAAGCCGGCGCGCGCAAGGGCGACCGCGTCACCATCTACATGCCGATGATCCCCGAGGCCGCCTTCGCGCTGCTCGCCTGCGCGCGCATCGGTGCGATCCATTCGGTGGTCTTTGGCGGCTTCTCGCCCGAAGCCCTTGCCGGGCGCATCACCGACTGCGATTCCAATATCGTCATCACCGCCGATGAAGGCCGTCGCGGCGGCAAGCGCGTCCCGCTCAAGGTCAATGTCGACGCCGCGCTCGAACATTGCACCAGCGTCAGCAAGGTGATCGTCGTAAAGGCAACCGGCGGCGACGTCGCCATGCAGGACGGCCGCGACATCTGGTATCACGACGCGGCGGCCAACGTCCCCGCACAGTGCGCGCCCGAGCCGATGGGCGCCGAAGACCCGCTCTTCATCCTCTACACCTCGGGTTCGACCGGAAAACCCAAGGGCGTGCTGCACACCACCGGCGGCTATCTGCTCTGGGCCAGCCTCACGCACGAACTCTATTTCGACTATCGCCCAGGCCAGACCTATTGGTGCGCGGCCGATATCGGCTGGGTCACCGGCCACAGCTATATCGTCTATGGCCCGCTTGCGAACGGCGCGACCACGCTGATGTACGAAGGCCTGCCCAACTGGCCGACGCCCTCGCGCATCTGGGAAGTGGCGGACCGCCATCAGGTCGAGATTCTCTACACCGCCCCCACGGCGTTGCGCGCGCTGATGAAGGAAGGCGATGATTATGTGACGCGGACAAGCCGCAAGTCGCTGAAGCTGCTTGGATCGGTCGGCGAACCGATCAATCCCGAGGCATGGCGCTGGTATCATGACGTGGTCGGCGAAGGCCGCTGCCCGATCGTCGACACCTGGTGGCAGACCGAAACCGGCGGCGCGATGATTGCGCCGATGCCCGGTGCCGTCGCGCTGAAGCCGGGCTCGGCCAGCAAGCCGATGTTCGGCGTCGATCCGCAACTGCTCGATGCCGAGGGCAATCTTCTCGAAGGTCCGGCCGAGGGCAATCTGGCGATCGCGCGCAGCTGGCCCGGGCAGATGCGCACCGTCTGGGGCGATCATGCGCGCTTCTTCGAAACCTATTTCACCACCTATCGCGGCAAATATTTCACCGGTGACGGCTGCCGCCGCGACGAGGATGGCTATTACTGGATCACGGGCCGCGTCGATGACGTGATCAACGTGTCCGGCCACCGCATGGGCACCGCCGAAGTCGAAAGCGCGCTCGTGCTTCACGCCGATGTCGCCGAGGCCGCGGTCGTCGGCATGCCGCACGACATCAAGGGCCAGGGCATCTATGCCTATGTCACGCTCAACGCCAATGTGTCGCCGAGCGAAGAACTGCGCGCCGCTCTGAAGCAATGGGTCCGCACCGAAATCGGTCCGATCGCGACGCCCGACGCGATCCAGTTCGCGCCCGGCCTGCCCAAGACGCGCTCGGGCAAGATCATGCGCCGCATCCTGCGCAAGATCGCCGAGGGCGATATGTCGTCGCTGGGCGACACCTCGACGCTGGCCGACCCCTCGGTCGTCGACGATCTCGTTGCCAACCGCGTCGCCTGATGCTGTACCAGGCGCCCGGGCTTTAAGCTTGGGCGCCCGGACGCATCTTAGCGCATCAGCACCAATTCTTCCGCCATGCTCGGGTGGAGCGCGACGGTGTCGTCGAACGCCTGCTTCGTGAGTTTCGCCTTCACCGCGATCGCCGCTGCCTGAAGGATCTCGGGCGCATCGGGGCCGATCATGTGGAGCCCGACGACCACGCCCGTCTCGGCATTGCAGATCATCTTGTAGAGCGAGCGTTCGTTGCGACCGGCAAGGACGTTCTTCATCGGTCGGAAATCCGACTGATAGACCGCAATCTCGCCGATTTTCTCGCGCGCCTCGCCCTCGGTCATCCCCACACCCGCGATCGGCGGATGGCTGAACACGGCTGAGGGAATGCAGCTGTAATCGACCTGGCGCGGCGTGCCCCCGAACACGCTGTCGGCAAAGGCTTGCCCCTCGCGGATCGCGACCGGGGTCAGCTGGATACGGTCGGTAACGTCGCCCACCGCGTAGATGCTGTCACAGCTTGTGCGGTTGTCCGCACCGACCACGATCGCGCCCTTTTCGTTTACCGCGACGCCGGCATTTTCGAGGCCAAGTCCCTCGGTATGCGGGCGGCGCCCCGTTGCGAACAGCAGCGCATCGGCCTCGATTGGCTCGCAGCCCTTCAGGAAGATGCGGAGCGAGCCATCCTCCTGCTTCACTATCTTTTCGAACGGCGCGTTGAAGCGGAATTCGATGCCCTTGGTCATCGAAATCTGAAGCAATCGGTCGCGGATCTGCTCGTCATAGCCGCGCAGGATGGTGTCCGATCGATTGACGATGGTCACATGGCTGCCAAACTGGTGCAGGATGCCCGCAAATTCATTGGCGATATAGCCGCCCCCGGCGATCACGACACGGCGCGGCAGTTCTTCCAGATGGAACACCTCGTTCGAGGTGATGCCATGTTCCGCCCCCAGCACATCCGGAATGATCGGCCAGGCGCCCGTCGCGATCAGGATCTTGCCTGCGGTCACCGTCTGGCCGGAGGCAAGGCGCACCGCGTTGGGGCCCGCAATGGTCGCGCGCTCGAGGATAATCTCGACCTTGTTGTTGTTGAGCGTATCCGTATAGGCGCAGTTCAGCCGATCGACATCGGCGAGCACATTGTCGCGCAGCGTTGCCCAGTCGAATTTGGGTTCGCCGACATCCCAGCCGAACCGGCGAGCATCTTCCAAATCCTCGGCGAAATGCGCGCCGTAAACGAGCATCTTCTTGGGCACGCAGCCGCGAATGACGCAGGTGCCGCCGACGCGGTATTCCTCGGCCACCGCCACCCTGGCGCCGTGCGCGGCCGCAATGCGCGAGGCCCGGACACCGCCCGACCCGGCTCCAATCACGAAAAGATCATAGTCGAAGCCGGGCATGTTCCATCCTTATCCATTGCACACGGCCGCACGCGGCACGCGACGGCCAGTTTCATCCTGTCGCGATGTAGGCAGCGGATGCGGAACAGACAAACGCCTTTTCCGCATCACTGAAATCGCCTCAGCCGAAGGCGCGTTCGATCAACGAACGGGTCGACGGATCGAAATGCTGGATATCGGCGCCCTCGATCGACCGGGCAATCTCCTTGCCCAGCTCCACGCCGAACTGATCGAACGGGTTGATCCCGAGCAGAACGGCGTTGGTGAAGGTGCGGTGCTCGTAAAAGGCGATAAGCGCGCCGAGCGTGCGGGCATCGAGCTGGTCGAGCAATATGGTGCTCGACGGGCGATCCCCCGGATAGGCGCGCGCGGGATCGTCATTGGCCCGCCCCGTCATCAGCGCCGCGCCCTGCGCGAAGCAGTTGGTGAGCAGGTGGCGGTGATGCGCCTCGTCCAGCCCGTGCCCCGGTTCGATCGACGCCAGGAATTCGACCGGCACGAAATGCGTGCCCTGATGCAGCAACTGGAAAACCGCGTGCTGGGCATCGGTGCCAACGCCCCCCCAGGTGATCGGCGCGGAGGGCCCCTCGACGGGCTTTCCGTCGATACGGACGCTCTTGCCGTTCGATTCCATCTCCAGTTGCTGAAGATAATCGGGCAGCAGCTTCAGCCGTTCATCATAGGCGAACACCGCACGGGTGGTCGCCCCCTGCAGCCGCGCGTAATATTGATCGACAAAGGCCGCGAGCACTGGCGCGTTGTGATCGAGCGGCGCGAGCCGGAAATGCCGATCCATTTCGGCGGCGCCTTCGAGCAGTTCCTCGAACTGCGTCCACCCCAGCGCGAGCGCTGCCGGAAAGCCGATCGACGACCAGAGCGAGAAACGCCCGCCCACGGTTTCGGAAAAGGGCAGAACGCGCGTTTCGTCGACGCCCCATTCCACCGCGCGGTCGGGATCGGCGGTGAGCGCGATGACCTGGCCGTAAGGATCCTCGACGCCGCCATCGGCCAGCCATTCGAGCGCGCTCGCCGCGTTGAGCAGGGTTTCGCGCGTGGTGAAGGTTTTCGACGCAACCACCAAGAGCGTCGCGGAAGGATCGAATTTGCGGAACGCATCCTCAAGCGCCACGCCGTCGACATTGGAGACGACAGCCACGTCATACCGGCCGGCATCGCGGCCAAGCGCGTCGACGAGCAGCGCGGGGCCCAGCGCCGAACCGCCAATGCCGACATGGAGGATATGGCGCACCGGCCCCAGCGCCTCCGCCTCGATCGCATCAATGATCGCGCGCATGCGGGCATGGAAGAAGCGCGCCTGGGCCACGCTGTCGGGCGCGCCCTCGCCACGCTCGGCGGTATGCTCCGCGGCGCGCCCTTCGGATTGGTTGATGGTCTTGCCGGAGAAAAGCGCCTCGCGCGCAGCCGCAAGACCGGTCTCTTCGGCGAGCGCGACGAAATCGGCGATCAGTTCGGGCGTGACATGCGTTTTCGACCAGTCGAAATGCATGCCGCATTCGTCGAGCGTGAAGCGGCTCAACCGATCGGGATGCGCAGCGAACAGTGCGGACAAAGGCAACCTTTGCGCGGCCTGAAGGCGCCCCCAGGCCGATGAGGTGCTGGTCATGTAACTCGATCTCCGCAGAATGATGGCACTATCTAGAACAGTTCCGGAACGAACTTAATCCTGTTTTTCTCCACCCGCGGTTCAGCGCTAGTGGTTCGCGTTCAATCCTTTCATTGGCGCGATATTCTGTTAGGAAGCGCCAGCTGCGAAGCCCGGTTGCCGCCCCAGATGTGCGTGCGCGCCTGAGGCCCAGCATCTATACAGCGTATCAAGGATCAACCAGTGAACCGCCCAGCCCATACGCCCCTTCGGCCGATGAAGTCCGCATGGATCGTGATCGTTTGTGCCGCCACGATCGTGACGCTGGCCATGGGCGCGCGGCAATCCTTTGGGCTGTTCCTGCCGCAGATGAGCATGGCGCTCGATATCGGTAGATCGTCATTCGGGCTGGCCATCGCGATCCAGAACCTCGTCTTCGGGTTGGCGCAGCCCTTTGTCGGCGCGCTGGCCGACCGCCACGGTGCGGGACGTGTCGCCGCCGGCGGCGCGCTGCTTTATGCTGCCGGGCTGACGGCGGCGGCCTATGCGGGCAGCGCGATCGGCATGCACCTGTCGCTTGGCGTGCTCGTGGGTCTTGCGATGGCGGGATGCACCTTTACCGTGACGCTGGGCGCGGTGGGCCGTGTCGTTCCGATGCACAAGCGCACCATGGCCTTTGGGATCGTCACCGCCGGCGGCTCGCTTGGTCAGTTTCTCGTCGTTCCGGGCGCGCAGATGATGCTCGCCGATTACGGCTATCACATTTCGCTGATTGCGCTCGCCGGGCTGGTCGCCATCGGCGCCGTGCTTGCCATCGGCATTGCCGGGCATCCAGGCGGTGAGCAAGACCATGCCGAACAGAGCGCCGGCGAGGCACTGCGCGAAGCGCTGGGGCAGCGCAGCTATCTGCTGCTGAACGCCGGCTATTTCGTCTGCGGGTTCCAGCTGGCCTTTATCGGCACGCATTTCCCCGCCTATCTCAACGACCATGGCCTCGGCACGATGATCGGCGCGACCGCGCTGGCGCTCATTGGCCTGTTCAACATCTTCGGATCCTATGCCTTTGGCGTGTCGGGCGATCATTTTCGCAAGCATCATGTGCTGGCCGGGCTCTACGTCGCCCGTGCGGTGGCGATCCTCATATTCCTGGCGCTACCGCTCTCCAACGCATCGGCGATGGTCTTTGCCTCGGTCATGGGGTTTCTATGGCTCGGCACGGTGCCGCTCACCAACGGGTTGGTGGGCCAGATTTTCGGGGTGCGTCATCTGTCGATGCTGGGCGGCCTCGTCTTCATGAGCCACCAGATCGGCAGTTTTTTCGGCGCGTGGCTGGCGGGCATCGCCTATGATGCGAGCGGTTCCTACAATTTCGCCTGGGGTGCCTCGATCGTGCTCAGCCTGTTTGCCGCGCTGGTCCACCTGCCGATCCGCGATGCGCCCTTGATGCGGGCGCAGCCGGCATGAAGCGCGCCGCCCCCCTGCTCATTGCGCTGGGCGTCGCGGCGCTGCTGGCCATCGGCCTGATGCTGTGGCGCGATCAGGGTGCGCTGATCTGGCTTTCGGGCTTTACCCCCTATTGCTTCTGATCGCCTATTCCGGGCCGCTGCGCTTGATTTTGCGCGCCTTCCGCCGCAAAGCGCACCGATGAACGATACGACCCCGGCTTCCGCCGAGCCCATGGCCGGCCCGGCGACCAAGAAAAAATCGGAAACGCTGGATTTCCTTGGCTTTTTGCTCAAGCTCGGAATCCTGGTGTTCGTGATCCGCAGCTTTATCGCCGCGCCGTTCAACATTCCGTCCGAGTCGATGATGCCGCGCCTGCTCGTGGGCGACTATCTGCTCGTGTCGAAATGGAACTATGGTTATTCGAACTACAGCCTGCCGTTCGACGTGCCGCTGATCCCCGGCCGCATCCTGCCCTCCACGCCCGAGCGCGGCGACGTGGTGGTGTTCAAGGCGCCGCCCCATCAGCGTCAGGATTATATCAAGCGCGTGATCGGCCTGCCGGGCGACACCGTCGAGATCAGCGACGGACAGGTGATCCTGAACGGCAAACCCGTGTCGCGGGTGAAGATGGACGATATCGTCCTGCCCGAAACCCCGACGAGCAACTGCCTGACCGCGGCCTCGATCGAGCAGCAGAAGGACGGCCGGGTGATGTGCCGTTACCCGCGCTTCCGCGAGACGCTGCCCAATGGAAAGAGCTATTTCGTGCTCGACACCACGCCGCGCACCGCCGGCGACGACACGCAACTGTTCACCGTGCCCGAAGGCCATATCTTCCTGATGGGCGACAACCGCGACCATAGCGCCGACAGCCGATTTCCCGCCGCCGACAATGGCGCGATCGGCATGGTTCCGGTCGACAATCTTGTCGGCAAGGCCTGGGTGAGCGTGTTTTCGACCGACGGCAATGCCGACTGGCTGAAGCCCTGGACCTGGGTGACGGCGGCGCGCTGGAGCCGGATTGGAGAAGGGTTTTGAGCACCCCCGAATTCCCCGTCTGGATTGAACGGACGCTGGGCCACAAGCCCAAGGACGTCGCGCTGTTCACGCGTGCGATGACGCATGGCAGCCTCGACGCGCCCAATTATGAGCGCCTCGAATTTCTGGGCGACAGGGTGCTGGGGCTGTTGATGGCCGAATGGCTGTTCGAGCTGTTCCCCGACGAACCCGAGGGCAAGCTTTCGCGCCGGCTGAACGCGCTGGTGACGCGCGAGACCTGCGCCGAGATCGGCCGCCAGATCGGCATCGTTTCCTATATGCGCCTGGGCAAGCAGGCGCGCGACGACGGCGCCGCACAGAGCGACAATGTGCTGGGCGATGTTGTCGAGGCGCTGATCGGCGCGCTGTATATCGAGGCCGGACAGGATGCCGCGCGCGCCTTTATCCGCAAGGCGTGGTCGACGATCGTCAAGACCCAGAACACCGCGCCCAAGCACCCCAAATCGGCGCTGCAGGAATGGGCCGCCGCGAACAACCGGCGCCCGCCCGTCTATGAGATCACCGACCGTTCCGGCCCGCACCATTCGCCGCGCTTTACCGTGAAGGTATCGATCGGCACGCTGGCCGAAGCGAGCGCGACCGGCACGTCGAAGCAGGAAGCCGAGACTGCGGCGGCCCGCGCGCTGCTGGAGCAGCTGGGCTGAGCCCGCGCCACAAAAACATCAGAACGGGCGGCTCGACATTGCCGCCCCCGATACGGATATTATGACCATGAACAGCCTTCCCCTCCAGCGCTGCGGCCTTGTTGCCGTGGTCGGCGCCCCCAATGCGGGCAAGTCCACCCTCGTCAATGCGCTGGTCGGCCAGAAAGTGGCGATCGTCAGCCCCAAGGCGCAGACGACGCGCACGCGGCTGATGGGCGTGGCGATCGACGGCGACAACCAGATCATGCTGGTCGACACCCCCGGCATCTTCGAACCCCGCCGCCGGCTGGACCGCGCGATGGTGGCGGCGGCCTGGGGCGGGACGCAGGATGCCGACCTGATCGCGCTGGTGGTGGATGCCAAGGCCGGGCTTGGCCCCAAGGTGGAAAGCATCGTCGAGGCGCTGAAGGATCGCCGCGAGCCGAAGATCCTGATCCTCAACAAGGTGGATGTCGCCAACAAGGGCAAGCTTCTGGTCCACGCCCAGCGGCTGACCGAGCGCGTGGCGTTCGACGAGGTGTTCATGGTGAGCGCGGCGACCGGCGACGGCCTGCCCGAGCTGAAGACCGCACTGGGCATGGCGATGCCCGAGGGCCCCTGGCACTTCCCCGAGGACCAGGTGTCGGACGCGACCGACCGGATGCTGGCCGCCGAAGTGACGCGCGAGCAGCTCTATCTGCAACTGCACGCCGAGCTGCCCTATGACAGCGCGGTCGAGACCGAGAAATATTCGGAACGCGAGGACGGTTCGGTGGAGATCCACCAGCAGATCCTGGTGGGCCGCACGAGCCAGCGCGCGATCATCCTGGGCAAGGGCGGCCAGCGGCTGAAGGAAATCGGCAGCCGCGCCCGCGCGCAGCTGGGCGAATTGCTGGGCGTGCGCGTGCACCTGTATCTGCACGTGAAGGTGAACCCCGACTGGGAAGAAGACCGCAGCCTTTACCGCGATATCGGGCTGGACTGGGTGGACTGAGCCCCCGCCTGCACGGTTCGGGAAAGCCCCCGTAAAGGCGACATATGCGCCATGACATTCGCTGGAATGTCGTTTTTGAATTTCTGGAAAACAAAGCCCTGAAACGAAAATGCGCGGGCCAGATGCCCGCGCAATTCGGTTTTACGCTGAATGGCCCGTGTAGGAAACGGGCGCTTCAGGATGTTCGGATCAGAACTTTCCGACCAGGCTGCCGATCAGGCCGGTCCATACCGCCGTGGCAAAACCAACAACCATGATGCAATCCGATCGATCCCGAATGGCTTTCAGCGTGCGCATCCCTCTCTCCTCGCGAATATTTATGAAATATTATTATGACGAGGATACTCACCGCAAAACTATCAAAATGCAAGCGCGATTCTGCCTCTCACCGCGCATTTGACAATTTTCGTCGCAGCAGCCTCCGCAGGCTCGCTGGAAAAGGGCGGATTTGCAACGAAAACCCCCGCCCTTCCACTAGGGAAGGACGGGGGCCGAATTAAGCTGCGGTTAAACGCGCTTACTTCTTCTTGGGGAGAATCGGGTAGTAGATGCCCGGATGCTCGGCCGTGAGGTCGATTTCCATCGCGCTCTGATCCCAGTGGGATTCGGTCATTTCCCAGCGCTTCTTTTCGCCTGCGGTATAGGCGTCGAGATCGGGATAGAGCAGTTGGATGATCTCACCCCGCGTCTTGTCGAGCTTCTTGGCCTTCACCGGCGTGATGTTGATGATCATGAAATCCCATGCCGGGGCGAGCGCGTGGCCCGAATTGGCATAGATGGTCGAGCTTTCGGTCGCGCCGTTCTTGATCTGATAGTCCATGATCGGACGGTGCCATTTGAGGTAGAGCGCCAGCCACTCATCCTGCTTGCCCGGGGGCGTCTTGTAATAGCTGACGCTGATCCGGGGGCGATCTTCGAGCTGGCGGCCCGACATGGCCTGCGCCTGTGCCGGGGTGCTGATGACTGCGGGGGCAAGCACGGCGGCGCCAACGAGCGCAAGCGCGGCGCGAGACAGAAACTTCATTTCAATCCTCCTGTTAACAGTTTGAAATCGATCAGAACTTGGCGCTCAGCGCAACATAGAAGCTGCGGCCGATGACGTCATAAGTGCTGGCTTCGGTGGTGCCGATGACACCGTTCAGAACCAGCGGCTGCTTGTTCGCGAGGTTGTTGATCCCCGCGCGCAGCGTGTAATCGGGGGTGACGCGCAGTTCACCGAAGAGATCGAACAGGCTGTAGGACGGCACGCCCGGCGTGGTGCTGGCCGGATTGGTGGCGCGCGCCGCCGCCTTCATGCTGTCGATGAACCGCCAGCGGCCACCCAGCGTGAAGCTTTCGGCACGGTAATCGAGCGTGGTGACCGCCTTCCACTTGGGCAGCGAACCCGGCTGACTGGTCGAGGTGCCGCCGACGGTGCCGGCATATTCGGCCCAGCTGCCGCCCGGCGTCGTCTGCACCTTGAAGCTGTCAAGATAGGTGACGACGCTGTTCAGGCCGATCGACGACCGATCCGACGCGCCGAGCGCATCGAGACCGAGACGGTAGTCGACCTGGAAGTCGATGCCGCGCGTCTTGTAGCCGCCGAGGTTGAGCGTCGGCTGCAGCACGTTTTCGATCCGGCCGGTGGTGGGATCACGCTCGATATTGGCGCAGAAGAAATTGTCCGCCGCGTAATTCGGGTTCGAGCCGTCGAGGTTGAAGCATTTCTGCACGCTCTGGAGCGAGGAGACCACGCCGATCGCGCCCTTGAGGCGGATGTCATAATAATCGACCGAGAGCGCGAGGCCCGACAGCCAGGGCGAGCTGCTGCGCGGATTGAAGGTGGCGCCGAGGGTGAAGGTATCGGCCTTTTCGGGCTTCAGACCCAGATTGCCGACGCTGGTGGCGTTGCTGTCATCCTGCAGGTTGACGAAGCCGTCGACGAGCGCATCGGGCACGCCCTGCGCCACGCAGAGCGCGCGGATCGCGGCGGCGTTGGGGCCGCTATGGATCGGGTTGGCACCGTGGCACGGATCGCCCTGCCCGTTGGTGACGCGGCCGAGGCCCGGCGTCGAGCCGCTGGGCGCGACGAAAAGCTCACCGACCGAAGGCGCGCGGACCGCACGGGCATAGCCGCCGCGGATGCGGAAGGATTCGACCGGCTGCCAGTTGCCCTCTGCCTTGTAGGTGTGGACGCCGCCGGCGAGGTTATAATCCGAATAGCGATAGCCGAAGCTGGCTTCGAGACGGTGGATGAACGGCTTGTCCGCGATCAGCGGCAGGAACAGCTCGACATAACCTTCCTTCACATTGCTTTCGCCTTCGCTGGCGCTGGTGAAGGGAACGCCCACGACATTGCCCGCCGAGAGGATCGCATCGGGCTGGCTGGAATAGCTGTTGCGGCGATAGGCCGCACCCACCGCGAAGCGGGCATCGCCGCCGGGCAGCGCGAACAGGCGGCCCTGCAGGTTCGCTTCGATCACATCCTGTTCCAGCTCGACCGCGCGTTCGGGCGAGGCGACGAGATAGGCGTAGCATTCGGCGGAGAGCGGGTTGACGCCGAAGGGGTTGTAGCCGCCCGCGCAGATGCTCTGGCCGCCATCGGCCGCGTTGATGAGCGAGGCGAGCGAGGTCTTGAGCACCGAACCCGGCGAGCGTTCGTCGATCTTGGTGCGGCCGTGCGAGCCGTAGATTTCCCAGCTGCCATCGAGGCCCGAAAGCTTGCCGCGCAGGCCGGCGGTGACCTGAAGCATGTCGAGACGGCGTTCGGTGACGCGCGGGCCGGCTTCGTAGAAGCGCTTTTCGAGCGTGAGGTTCGCGTTCGGATCAGCGCGCGAGGCGAGCAGCGCCTGCAGATCGGCCGGGATGAAGGCGTTGTTCACCGGAATGCTGAGCGAGGCGTTGCCCGGTTCGACCAAAATGGTCGTGTCGTAGCGCGAATAATTCGCCTCGGCGAAGGCGGTGACGCTGTCGGTGATGTCGAAGGTGGCGCGACCAAAGGCCGAATAGCGTTCGAGCGGCGACTGGAGCGTCAGGAAGGTGTTGAGATTGTTGACCTGATTGCCCGTGCTGTAGAGCAGCCCGCCCTGCGACCCGCGATAGTTGAACACGCCGTTCGACGCGCTGAAGAGCGTGCCGTCATCGTTGAAGCTGATGCCCGAGGCGGGAACAACGCTGCCCGCCGCGACGCCGTACTGCGCGAAGAGCGCGTCGAGCGCGGCCTGGCTGGGGCGGTTGGAACCGGGGGCATAGACGCCGGTGGGCAGACGCAGATCGGTGCCGCCCTCGTTCTTGCGGAAGAAGGAACGCGACTGATAGTTGATCGTGTCGCGGTGCGAATAGGAACCCGATACGACGACATTGCCGCGGCCACCGGCGAAGTTGGTGCCGGCGGTGAGGCTGATATCCGACGTCGCGCCATCGCCCTGTTCGGTGATGCCGTACTGCGCGTCGAGCTTCAGCCCTTCGAATTTCTGCTTGGTGCGGACGTTGACGACGCCGGCGATCGCATCCGAGCCGTAAACCGCCGAGGCGCCGCCGGTGATGACTTCGATGCTTTCGATGAGCGCGGTCGGGATCGTGTTGAGATCGACGACCTGCTGGATGTTCGAGGGCTGCATGCGGCGGCCGTCGAGCAGGACGAGGTTACGGAAGGTGCCGAGGCCGCGCATGTTGACCGAGGCCTGGCCCGAGGTGTTGTAGCCGGTCTGCGTCGAGTTTTCGCCAAGGCCGAATTGGGGGAGCTGCGACAGCGACTTGTCGAGCGTCAGCTGGCCGGTGTTCTTGATCGCATCCTGCCCCACCGTGGTGATCGGCGAATCCGACGAGAAATCGCGGCGCGCGATGCGCGAACCGGTGACGACGATGTCGGCGGCGGCGGGTGCCTCGGCGGCATCGGCGCTATCTTGCGCGAACGCGGCGGGAGCGGCGGCGACGGCAAGCGCGATGACCGAGCTGCGCGCCAGGATATGCGCGGCCGCAGCGGAACGAACAAAACTCAACGAAATGGACATTTTTATCCCCCTTTAATTGGGGATGCAGCTAGCGAAGACATTCTCTATCACAAAGATAGAAAAAGTTGTGCTGCTAAAATCCAGCTTTAGTCGCTTGGATTTTGGTCACCTAGCGGTGTTGGAGCCGAAGTTCCAGCCCCACCAAATGGGGGCGATGCGCCGCACCGCCCCGTTCGTATTCCAATAATCAGGCGGGCGCGAGAATGAGCCCCGATGTGGGCACGCCGGTGCCCGCAGTGACGAGCACGTTGGAAACCGGCCCCGGCTGGTTGACCGAGGTGCCGCGCGCGAGGCGAACCCCCTCGGCGACGCCGTTCAGCCCGTGGATATAGGCTTCGCCCAGCTGGCCGCCATGCGTGTTGATCGGCAGGCGCCCACCCAGTTCGATATTGCCTTCGCGGATGAAATCCTTGGCCTGCCCTTCCTTGGCGAAACCGAACGCCTCGAGCTGGGGCATGACGAAGGGGGTGAAGTGATCGTAGAGGATCGCCGCCTGAATATCGTCCGGACGCAGACCCGACTGGGCATAAAGCTGTTCGGCGACGATGTTCATTTCGGAGATGCGGCCGATATCCTTGCGATAATAGCTCGTCATCATCTGGCTGTCGTCGCCCGCGCCCTGCGCCGCGCCGCGAATGACGACGGGCGTCTGCTTCAGCTTCTTGGCATATTCGAGCGAGGTGACGACGACCGCGACCGCGCCGTCGGATTCCTGGCAGCAATCGAGCAGGCGCAACGGTTCGACGATCCAGCGGCTGGCCTGGTGATCGGCGAGCGTGATCGGCTGTTCGTAGAACCACGCATTGGGATTGGTGGCGGCGTGCTTGCGCATCGCGACCGAGATGCGGCCGAGATCCTCGGTCGTGGCGCCGTGATCGTGCATGTAGCGCTGCGCCTGCATCGCCACCCATGAAGCCGGCGAGATCAGGCCGTACGGCGTGTACCAGCCATAATGCGCGGTTTCGGCGGTGGGCACGGGCGGCGGGGTGTGGCCAGTGCCGAAGCGATATTGCGAGCGTTCGTTCATCGCGCGGTAGCAGACGACGACATTGGCGACGCCGGTGGCGACCGCCATCGCGGCATGGGCGATGGGCGCGCAGGCCGCGCCGCCGCCATAATGGATGCGGCTGAAGAATTTCAGCTGCTTGCCGCCGATCGCGCGGAAAAGCTCGATCTCGGGATTGTTATCCATGGTGTAGGTCGACAGGCCGTCGACTTCCGCCCGGTCGATGCCCGCATCCTCCAGTGCAGAGAGCGTGGCCTCGACCGCGAGGCGCAGTTCGGAGCGCCCGCTATTCTTCGAAAATTCGGTGGCGCCAATGCCGACAATCGCGGCCTGGTTGCTGATCGTTCCCATCAGCCCTTCTCCTTCAAGCAAAACCGATGGTGACGGTGGAGGTGACATGTTCCCCCAGCCCGTTGCGACCCGACACCTTGATGGCGGCGGTCTGCGCGGCGGCATCGACGGACTCGACGGTGCCGTTGACCACCATCGTGTCGCCCGCGAAATTGGGCGCGCCGAGGCGGATGGCGATGTTCCTGATCCGCGCCGACGGGCCCGCCCAATCGGTCACGAAACGCTGGACGAGGCCGTTGGTGGTGAGGATGTTCATGAAGATATCCGGCACGCCGCGCGCCTGGGCGGCGGCCTTGTCGTGATGGACATTTTCATAATCATTGGTGGCGAGCGCACCCGCCACAATGGCCGATGCCGTGATCGGGAAGGACAGTTCAGGCAGCGCCTGACCGACCGTGATGTCGTTGAACTTCATGCATTTGCTCCGGCAAGGGGTGCGGTGCGGCCAGCGGCGATGGCGCGGCCGATTTCGGAGAGCAGCGGCTGGGCCCCGCCAAGGGCGAGCTCGACCTGCTTGGCGGCGAGGAAATAGCGGTGGATCGGATAATCCATATCGGCCCCGAGCCCGCCGTGGAGATGCTGGGCGCTGTGCGACACGCGGTGGCCACCCATCGCCGCCCAATATTTGGCGGTGGCGATTTCGGCGCGCGCCTCACGCTTATTGTCGAGCAGCCAGACCGCGCGTTGCAGCGTCGAGCGCATCGCCTCGACATCGATAAAGCCGTCGGCGGCGCGCTGCTGCACCGCCTGCATCGAGCCGAGCGGACGGCCGAACTGGATCCGCTCGCTCGAATAGGCGGCGGTACGGCGCAGCGCATCCTGACAAATGCCAAGCTGGAGCGCGGCGAGCCCGGCGCGGGCGTGATCGACAAGGAAGCGCGCAACCGCGCCGCCCTGTTCCTCGCCCCCCAACAGCGCATCGGCCGCAACGGCGGCACCGTTGAAGCGGATTTCGGCGTGGGGCTGTGAACTCGTCGACCGCTGGCCGGCAATCTCGACGCCCGCAGCGGCGGGATCGACGAGGAAGACGAGGATCTGTCCGTCGCAGCGCGCGGGAACGAGGAGCAGATCGGCCTCGGCGCCGTACGGCACCGCGATCTTCACCCCGTCAAGCGTCCAGCCGCTATTGGTGCGCGCGGCGCGGAGCACGGGGGCGGCGGGATCGGTGTTGCCCAGTTCCTCGAGCGCGGCGGTGAGCACCGCCTGCCCGGTGGCGACGCGGGCGAGCACCGCTTTTTGCGCATCGGTGCCGAAGGCTGCGACCGGCAGCGCGCCGGCGACGAGCGTGGCGTGGAGCGGCAGAGGCGCGAGCACCCGGCCCTGTTCTTCGAGCAGGAGCGCGAGTTCGGCCATGCCGAAACCTAGTCCGCCCTGTTCCTCGGGCACGGCAAGGCCGAGCAGCCCGGCCTCGGCCAAGGTCTGCCACAAGCCAGCGTCATAGGCGTGCCCGTCCCGGTCGAAAGCGCGCAGGCTTTCGTCGGTTACGCGGTCTCCAAAAATCTGCGCGGCGAGATCGCGCAGGCTTTGCTGTTCTTCGCTGAGTGCGAAATCCATATCCCCCTCCCCTCAGGCCAGACGGAAGGCGGGAAGCACGTAATCGGGCTCCACCTCGACGAAATCGAGCGTGACCGGCTTGCCGATCGCGACATCCTCCACCTTTGTGCCAGCAATCATGTTGGCGACGATGCGCACACCCTCCGCAAGCTCGACGAGGGCGACCGGCAGCGGATAGGCAAAGCCCGGCAGCTGCGGATGGTGCATCACGACGAAGCTGTGGATCGTGCCGCGCCCGCTGGCCTCCACCGTCGTCCAGTCGAACGAACCGGTTTCAGGGCATGCGGGCACCGGCGGGTGGACGAGCCGACCGCCAAAGGACTGGATGAGCAGCTTGCGTTCCTTCAGCCCGTCCCAGAAAAATGCATTGTCGTGCGTGATCGCGGGGCGCGGATGCGCGAACTTTTTGGGCTTGGTATCCTTTTCTGGCGCGGCAGCCTTTTCGGGCGGGCGAAATTTGAGCACGCGGAACTTCATCCGGCCGACCAGTTCATCGTTCTGGTCGGTGAATTCGTAATCGATCGTGACGAAATGGCCGGTGCCCAGCCCCGTCTTCTTCTCGTCCGAAATTTCCGAGATGACGGTGCGATAGCTGATCACATCGCCTTCGCGCAGATAGCGGATATATTCCTGTTCGATATTGGTGGCGACGACGCCGAAATAGCCCGCATCGTCGAAGATCTTGAGGACGGCCATCCCCTCTTCCTCGGTCCGGCCTGCGGGGCGGTAGGGCGCCATCGTCCACACTTCGAGCATGGCGGGCGGCGCCACGGGGGTGTCGAAACCCTGTTCGGCGCGCGCAGCAGGATCGTGCCACAAGGGGTTGGCATCGCCCATCGCCTCGGCCCAACGCCGGATCATCGCCTGATTGACGGGATCGCGCGCCGTGGTGGCGGCGGTCGCTTCGCGGCCCAGCCACTCCCGGGCGCGGGTCAGCAGATCGCTTTGCTCGGTCATTGTCGTCCTTATCTTGCCGCGCGCGGCATATTGAGGCCCATCTGGGCAACCATGTCTCGAAGAACCTCGACGGCGCCGCCGCCAAAGGTGTTGATCTGGCATTTGCGGAATTCACGCTCGATCCGGCCGCGCAGCTGGGCGCCGGGCGACCCGTCACGCACCAGCCCGGCAGGGCCCATGACATCGAGGAGCAGGCGGATCGCGCGGATCATGCCTTCGGTGCCGAAGACCTTGAGCCCGCTGGCGAGTTCGGGGCGGGTGACGCCCTGCGACACTTCCCAGCCGACACGGTCCCCCATCAGCCCGATCGCGCGGAGCAGCGTGTAGCATTCGGCGAGCGCGAGCTGGACCCAGGGCAGATCGATGAGCTTGCCGCCCTCGGCCGCATCGACGCCACGCGCCCATTCGACGACTTCGTCGAAACAGCCATTGGCGCCGTAGGTGAGCGCGGCCAGACCGATGCGTTCATGGTTGAGCTGTTCGGCGATCAGGCGCCAGCCGCCATTTTCCTGCCCGATGATCATCGACGCGGGAACGCGGACATCCTCATAATAGGTGACGTTGGTGCGCACGCCCCCCACGGTCCAGATCGGCGAGACCGAGAAGCCGGGCAGCCTGGTATCCATCATGAAGATGGTGATGCCCTTGTGCTTGGGCGCATCGGCATCGGTGCGCGCGGCGAGGAAGACATAATCCGCGCCCTCGGCACCGCTGGTGAAGATCTTTTGCCCGTTGATGACGAAATCGTCGCCGTCGCGGACCGCGCGGGTGCTGAGCGCGGCAAGGTCCGAGCCTGCGCCTGGTTCGGAATAGCCGATGGCGAAGATGAGATCGCCGGTAGCGATGCGGGGCAGAATCTCGCGCTTCTGTTCCTCGGTGCCGAGCCGCATCAGCGCGGGGCCGACGGTGTTCACGGTAACGAAGGGGAACGGCGCTTCGGCCAGAACGAGTTCCTCGAGCAAAATCTTCTGCATCGAGGGATCGAGGCCACGGCCGCCATATTCGACGGGCCAGCCGGGGGTGAGCCAGCCGTCGCGGCCCATCTGGCGGATCACATCGCGGTAGACGGTGCCGCTTTCGGCGCCTTGCGTCGCGGCGCGGACCTCATCGGTCATGATGCCCGCCAGATAGGCGCGAAATTCGGCGCGCAGGGCGGCCTGTTCCGCGCTGGGTTCAACGCGCATGATCAATTCTCCGGTTTGAAGGGGGCGATGCCGAGGCGATCGAGCGTCTCGGGCGTAAGGGGGACGTAGCGACCGGCCTCAGGATCGGCGACGAAGAGCGGATCGCCGCCCACCGAGCCGGGATCATAGCCTTCCTTCTGAAGCTCGACCTTGCGCAGCTTGAAGGTGGTCGTCATGTCCGCCGAACCGCTGATGCGAACGAAGACGGGCACTGCATAATGGGCAAGTTTTTCGGTCGCGAAGCGGTAGAAGGCGACGGGATCGAAGGCCGATGCATCGGCATAGGTGAGCGAGACCATGCCTGCGCGCCCTTCGGTACGCGGCACGCTGACGCCGTAGACATTGGCGATTTCGGGCCCCGGAAAACCGGTGAGAACGGCGGTGACCTCTTCGGTCGAGACATTCTCGCTCTTCCAGCGGAAGGTGTTGCCGATCCGGTCGACGAAATAGAAATAATGATCCTCGTCGAAGCGGATGAGATCGCCCGAGCGGAACCAGGCGTCGCCAGGCTTCACGACGTTGCGCAGCAGCTTCTGCTCGGTTGCCTCACGCGAGGTATAGCCTTCGAAATAGCCGCCGACGCCGGTGCCTTCGAGCACCTCGGCGATCACCTCGGCGACCTCGCCGGGCTTGGCATCGACGAGCTTGCCATCGGCATCGCGGACATGATCGTCGGTTTCGACGTCATAGACCACGAAACGCATATTGGTGTGTTCGGGATAGGGCACGCGGCCGACCGAACCGATCTTGTTATCGGCATTGGTGAAGCCGTAATTCGCCTCGGTCGAGCCGAGCCCTTCGAGGACATTGGCGACGTCGAAGCGGCGCATGAACGCTTCCCAGACATCGGGCTTGAGCCCAGCGCCGGTCATCACGCGCAGGCTGTTGTCGCCGTCATCGGCGCGTTCGGGCGCGGCGAGCAGATAGCGGCAGATTTCCCCGATATAGTAGAAGCACGTGATCTTGTGGCGGCGGACATCCGCCCAGAAACCGCTGGACGAGAATTTGCGGCGGAGCACGAAGGGAATGCCGCTGGCGAGCGCCACCGAGGGCACCACCATGCCGCCCGCGCCGTGATAGAGCGGGAGGACGCAGTAAAAGACGTCGTCGGGCCCGATCTGCATGAGACCGGTCATGGTTTCGCCGGCGTTCAGGAAACGCAGATGGCTCATCCGCGCGGCCTTTGGCAGGCCGGTCGTGCCCGAGGTGAAGATAAGATAAAGCGGATCGGCAAGCACCACGCCCGCGCGTAAAGTGCGGTCGGGGTTATGATCGGGCTGGCCAGCAAGCACGGGTTCGAGATCGACCGCGCCGCGCAGGCCCGACAGCGCCCGGCCCGCCTCTGCCTGTTCCCAGAGCAGTGCCGGCACATCGGCGGGATCGAGATCGGCGACCGCGCCGGCCAGCTCGGAATCGACAATGAGCGCCTTGGCGCCGACCTGGTTGATGGCATGGGCGAGCACCGTGCCGGTGGCCGACGTATTGATGAGCGCGGTGACCACGCCGATCTTGGCAAGGCCCAGCCAGATCAGCACGAAATCGGGCCGGTTGAGCATCATCAGCGCAACGACATCGTCCTTTTTCAGGCCAGCTGCGGCGGCGGCGTGCGCGATGCGGTTGGCGCGCGCATTGGCGGCGGCGAAGCTGATGCTTTCATCCTCGAACAGGATGAAGGGCGTATCGGCATGATCGGCGGCGCGTTCCTCGATCCGGTCGGCGACGCTGTAATCCATGTCGCGCGTGAAGCCCGCGACGCGCGAATAACCACGCATGAGGCGCGCCATGGATTCCTCACGGCTCGGCGTGATCCATTCACCCATTTGCATTCTCTCCCTGCCTTGCGTGGCGCGTCACGAACGCCGTGATCGCATCCAGAAAGGCGTCATTGTCGTCACCGGCGACCATGTGGTGCGCATCGGCGACCTCGGCGATTTCAGCATGTGGCAGCAATTGGCGAAAGCTTTCCGCCGCTTCCTGCGAGACGACATCGCTCTTCATGCCGCGCACCATCAATATGGGGACGGTGATGGCGAGCGCCGCCGCCTCGATCCGGCGGGCACTGGCATCGGGATCCCATCCCTCACGCGGGGTGACGAAGGCCGGATCCCAGCGCCAATAATAGCGCCCGTCATCGCCCTGCCGCAGATTCTTGGCTAGCCCCTCGTTGGACCGCGGACGCGGGCGATGCGGCAGATATTCGGCGATCGCATCGGCGGCGTGATCGAGCGTATCGAACCCGCTGGCGGTGCGCCGCATGAAACCGACCACGGCGTTGCCGCCGCTGCTTTCCATGCGCGGAACGATATCGACCAGGACGAGCGCCGCCGCCCTGGCGTGCGGGCTTTCCCCGCAGGCGAGCATCGAGGCGATGCCGCCGAGCGACGCGCCCACCAGCACCGGCGCGGTGCCGAGCTGATCGACCACTTCGCGCAGATCCTCTGCGAACATGTGAAGCTGATAGTCACCGTCCGCCGACCAGGCGCTTTCACCGTGGCCGCGCAGATCGAGCGTGGTGACCGAGAGGCCGCGCGCGGCGAGCGCATTCGCCGCCATATTCCACGAACCGCGCGTCTGGCCGCCGCCGTGGAGCATCAGAACCGCAGGCCCATCTTCCGGCCCGCGCCGATCGGCGGCAAGCGCGAGACCGCCCTGCCCCCGAAAACTCATTCTTTCGATAATGTTCAAGCAATCACCCGTACAACGTGCGAGGCGGACGGGCGGAACGACCGATGCGTTCCGCCCGCGCCCATCAGAACTTCACCTTCATGTCGACGCCGTAGCTGCGCGGCTCACCATAGTTGGAGGTCGCAAAGCCCAGCGACCCGAAGTCGATGCCGGCGGTGCGGTATTCCTTGTTGGTGAGGTTCTTGCCCCAGAGCGTGAAGCTGGCCTCGGTGCCGCCCATCGGCACATTGGCCAGCATGATGCGGCCATCGAGCAGGCCATAGCCCGGCGCCTGGATCGCCGCGTCGTTCGGGCTGA
The DNA here is from genome assembly GCF_033025475.1 of Sphingomonas sp. C3-2. Lineage (NCBI taxonomy): Bacteria > Pseudomonadati > Pseudomonadota > Alphaproteobacteria > Sphingomonadales > Sphingomonadaceae > Sphingomonas > Sphingomonas sp. C3-2. The sequence goes on along the minus strand of NZ_CP130322.1, from coordinate 3,025,642 downwards.
ACGGCTCGCCCGGCAGGATGTTGAAGCGGACCCGGCTCTTATACGCCCAGTCGAGACGGAAGGAGAGCCTGCCGCCCGCGACGTCCGGGATCGAATATTCGCCGCCGACATTGGCGGTGGTGCTGGCCGAATAGCTGAACTTCGCGATGTCGGAATAATCCTCGATCAGGTTGGTGACCGGATTGAGGGCGAGCAGTTCGGAGAAGTTGCGATCAACATAGCCGAACGAGGCGTTGAGACGCAGGCCATCAAACGGCAGCGCTTCCATTTCGAGCTCGACGCCCTTGAAGTCTGCCTTGCCCGCGTTGATCGTCTGCGACGATGCACCGCCGGTGCCCGCGACGAGCTGGTTGAGCTGCTTGTCCTTCAGATCGGCGTAGAAGACCGTGCCGTTGAAACGCAGGCGGCGATCGAAGAACTCGCTCTTCACGCCGACTTCATAGTTGGTGACCGATTCCGGATCATAGCCGTCGTTGATCGCGCGCGGGTTGAAACCGCCGGCCTTGTAGCCGCTGGCGATACGGCCATAGGCCATGATGTCGGGCGTCGCCTGATAGGTGAGCGTGGCCGAATAGTTGAGCTTGGAGAAGCTGCGTTCGAGCTGACGGGCGAACGGGCTTTCCTGATAGAGCTTCTTTTCGTCGGCGGTGTAACGCAGGCCGCCGGTAAAGCTGAGCTGATCGGTGAAGCGATAGGTGGCCTGACCGAACACCGCCTTGGATTCGTTGCGGTGGCGATATTTCATCGTGTTGGTCAGGTTGATGCCGACCAGCCCGGTGCCCGGGATGTTGCGGACAAAGGTGTACCATTGCGGATTGAGCTCGCGGGCTTCCTCGTTGAAGTAGAAGGCGCCGAGAACATAATCGAACGAGTCACCCGCCTGACCCAGCAGGTTAAATTCCTGGCTGAACTGGTGCTGCTTGCGATCATTGTCACCGCCGAACAGCCAGACTTCCTTGATGCCTGCGGGAGCCGGGCTAACGACAAGCCCCCTCAGCCCCGAATTGCCGTCGAGATCGGTGTTCTGGATGCGGTTCTTCCATTCGCGGAAGCCCGTGATCGACCGGAAGGTGAGATTGTCAGTGAAATCGGCTTCGGCCGAGAAGGTGTGGCTGACGCTGCGATCATAGGTGCCGGTATAATCGGGACGCGCCTCGCCCCGGCGTTCGCTGCTGGGCGGGATGAAGGCCGTACCGCCAAGCGCCGCTGAATTGCTGAAATAATCGATCACGTCCGGACGTGCGGCGGCGAGCTGTGACAGCGTGGCGACAGCCTCCATTTCCGACCAGTCGAACGTGTAATTTGCGCGGAACGGCCCGCCATTGTCGAACGCCAGCGCGATGCGGAACGCATCGGTGTTGTAGGCGCCGGGATCTCGGCTCGATTTGGCGTTGAGGGAATTGACGAAACCGTCGGCCTGCTTGTGGAGATAGCTGAACTTGGCCTTGAGCCCGCTATTGCCCAGTTCGCCGGTGTCGAGCGAGCCCTTGGCCTGCCAGTAGCCGCGGTTGCCGTACGACCCCGTCATTTCCATGCCAAATTCGTCGGAGGGCTTGCGCGAAATGAGGCTGACCGCGCCGCCCGTGGTGTTGCGGCCATAGAGCGTGCCCTGCGGGCCGCGCAGCACCTCGATACGTTCGAGATCGACAAGTTCGAACACCGCGCCGGTCGAGCGGCCGACGATGACGCCGTCGACATAGACGCCGACGGGCGAGTCTGCGGTGAGGATCGGTTCGGATTCCCCGACGCCGCGCACCTGGATGATAAGGTGCCCCTTGGTCGACGGGCCGGTGGTGGTGGTGAGGTTCGGCGCGACTGCGCTCAGCATCGAGGCGTCGGTGATGCGGCGCGTTTCGATCGTATCGGCGCTGACCGCGCTGATCGCGAGCGGGACGCGCTGCAGCGATTCACTGCGCTTTTCAGCGGTGACGATGATGTCGTCGAGCGCGGTCGGCTGGTTGCCGCCATCCTGCGCCCAGGCGGCAGCCGGCAGGCTGATGGCCGCAGCCGATACACCGAGAAGTGCCAGCGCCCTTACGAAACCGGCGCGATGATTTACACGTACCACAAAGTCCTCCCCTTGCTGCCCGGCCCGATTTCGGGTCCTGAGCGTCTGATTTCTCGTACGCGCAGAGAGTAACGATTGGGGGCCCGGACGCACCGGGCACGTCTTTTCCAAAAGTGCTCTGATTATCCGATCGTGACACAAAATGATTCGTGCGAAAGCCGTGCCGCGACCGGAGATTGCGCCATGCGAGTTGTTTTCACCGCAAAGCCCGTGTTAGCCTTTGCAAGCGGACAAGGTTTGCCCGGCAAAGGGCCCTGACGCGTGTGGAGAGGTGGATGAGTCGCAATATCGTCCGGGCCGAGATGCACAATGGGCCCACCCGCATAAGGGTTCAGACCTATCATTATGAAAAACCGTCTGAAATGGTGGGATTGCCGTCCAACCATACGCTGACGCTGATGACCACGCCGCAGCGCCGCAATGTCGGCCAGTTTCAGGCGGGGCCCCAGAACAGCCTTGCCGAACTGGGCGAACTGATCTTCGTGCCCGCCGGCCATGCGCTGTATGGCAGCGGCCCCGGTGGCCCGCAGGACATGGTGGCCTGTTCCTTTGCCCCCGGCCAGATCGACGCGCTGGCCGATTTCGAGACAAGCCTGGATCGGCGCGAACTGGCGCGCTGTTATGATCTGCGATCGGGCCGGATCACCGACACGATGCGCCGGCTGGGGCAGGAAGTGATCACCCCCGGTTTTGGCAGCGACATATTGGTGGATGCGCTGACCAGCGTGCTGCCGATCGAACTGGCGCGGCTATTCCACACGATGCGCGGAGACGAGCCGCTGGCGCGCGGCGGACTGACCCCGCACCAGCTGCGCACCATCGAGGATTATGTGCGCGACTGGCCGGTCGGCGGGGTGAAGGTGACCGATCTGGCGACGCTGACCGGGCTGAGCCGCGCCCATTTCATGCGCGCATTCAAGCAGAGCATGGGCGCGACGGTGCACAGTTTCGTCGAACAGATCCGGCTGGAGCAGACCCAGGCGCTGTTGGCGGGCACCGCGATGCCGCTGAAGCAGATCGCCGCACGAATGGGTTTTGCCAACCCGGCAAGCTTTTCAATCGCCTTTCGCCGACTGACCGGGACGAGCCCCGGAAATTATCGAAAAATGCTGAAAAACTGAATGTTGCCACGCTGAAGCATTGCATTTCTGGCACGGACGCCAATGATCCCTCCCCAAGACGCCGAAGCACGGCGCGCACGGAGGATGTTTTGACCTATTCATTCGACACTACCAGCCGGACCATCGAGATCGGCACCGGCACCATGCATTACCACGAAGCGGGCGAAGGCCCCGCGCTGATCCTGCTCCACGGATCGGGGCCCGGGGTGACCGGCTGGGCCAATTTCGGCGGGAACCTCGACTTTTTCGCGCCGCATTTCCGCTGCATCGTCCCCGATCTGCCCGGCTATGGCCGCAGCGATCCGGTGACCGGCATCCCCATCCCCGCGACAGTCGACGCGATCGCGCGCTTCATCGACGCGATGGGACTGGAAAGCGCGCATCTCATCGGCAATTCCTATGGCGCGATCATCGCCGCGCACCTTGCCGCCCGCTTCCCCGAAAAGGCCGGACGCTTCATCGCGATCGGCGGGATCGGCGTGAACATCTTTTCGAGCTTTCCAGGCGAAGGGCTGACCCGGCTTGTCGATTTCATCGAGGACCCGACCCGCGCGCGGATCGAAAGCTGGCTGCGCTCGATGGTTTATGATCAGGCGCTTGTCACCGACGAACTGATCGACCTGCGCTACAACGCCGCGATCGAGCCGATGACGATGGAAACGAGCCGGAAAATCTATACGCGCGAGGCGCTGAACGCGATCGCCGAGATGCAGCGCGGGATGGACGCCGTGCAGCATTTCGCCCATCTGCCGCGTATCCAGTCGCCGACGCTGTTGACCTGGGGCCGCGATGACCGGGTGAACCCGCTCGACGGCGCGCTGCTGCCGATGCGGCTCATCCCCAATTGCGAACTGCACGTATTCCCGAAATGCGGCCACTGGGCGATGATCGAGCGCCGCGACGAATTCCAGTCGATCGCGCTCGAATATCTGACGCGCGCTTAAAGCTGCGGTTCAGCCGCCGCGGTTCCCTTTCAGGTCCGCGGCGGCCCTCCCCTCGCGCGGTGTCCGATCCGATGGGATCGGGCACCGCTTTTTCGTTATGCCGCGATTTCCAAGTCAGCAGATGCCATCCATCTGCTTCGAAATCGCTTCAGATTAAAGATCGAAGCCGAATTCGATCCCGTAGGTTGCCGGCGTCCCCATTGAATAGGCCGTGCTGAAATAACCCTGCACGATATCGCCATTCCCAACGACGTGCGACTTGTAGCGCTTATCGGTGATGTTGCGGCCCCAGATCGAGAAGCGGACATTGCGATCGTCCGACAATTCGTGCGTGTAGGTGAGACGCGCACCGAGCAGGCCGTAAGCCGGAATGCGGTAAATCTCGTGCCCCGGCACCGCCGAGCCCGCGCCCGCCGTGGTATAGGCATAATCCTTCCACACATAATCGACATGGGCGGCGAAATTGCCATTGTCGTTGCGCAGGAAGGTCCAGTCACCCGCGATCGAATAGCTGTGGCGCGGCGCGAAGGAGAGCACATAGCGATCCGACACGTCGTCACCGATCTGGAAGCCCATCGACGCCGCGAGCGGGCTGATGTTCGGATCGAAGGTCGACCCCGGCGTGACGTAGATGTCGCGCAGCTTGGCGTCGAGGAACGAATAGGAGCCGGTGATCGTGAAATCCCTGACCGGAGCCAGCGTGACTTCGGCCTCGAACCCCTTGATCTTGGCGTTGCCCGCATTGATCGTATCGGTGATCGAACGATCGGTCTCGCTGGGCGAGGTATCGAGCTGAAGCGCCTTATAGTCGAGCATGAACGCGGCAAGATTGATACGCGCGCGCCGGTCGAACAGATCGGTCTTCAGGCCGACTTCATAGTTGATGACCTTTTCAGGGCCGAAGGTGCGCGTGAAATCCATGCCGGATTCGTTCGAACCACCCGCCCGGTAGCCGGTCGACACCTTGGCATAGGCGGTGACGTCCTCGGTTGCCCGGAAATTGGCGGTGAAGGACGGATTGAAGCGGCTGAACTTCTGCGCGTTGCTGATGCCATCTTCACGCGGGCGCAGATCGACATCGACGCCGGGGGCCGCGTGGAAGACCGACGTCAGGTCGCGCGTCGCGCTGCGGCGATCATTGGTGTAGCGCGCGCCGAGGGTAAGGGCGAGGCGATCGTCGAGCATGTCCGGGGTCCAGGTGACCTGGGTATAGGCGGCCAGCGAGCGTGCCCGCGCATTCACGTCGCGATTATTTTCGATAGCCCCGTCGAGGATCGAAACATATTGCGGGTGGCCGACCTTTTCGCGGAAATAATAGAGACCCGCGACATAATCGATCCGGTCGCCCAGCGAGCCGACGGCCTGAAGCTCTGCGGTATATTGACGGCTGTCGAGCACATCGCGCGAGCGGAAGGGCACGCCGAATGCCTCGGCATAATCCTGCACCGCAAGGAAATCGAGATCGCGCATGCCGAGCAGGAGACGCAGCGTCAGATCGTTCGAAGCCTGCCATTCACCGGTGAGCGAGTGGCCTTCGAATTCGGTGACGCTTTCGGGCAGATCGAATTCGCGGTACGGGCGCTTCGGATCCGCCGTGTAGCCCGGATACACGCCGACAAGCGAATCGTTCACATAATAGATCGGCGTGCTTTCAACGCGGCCCTTGTCGAACGCATAGTCGACGGTGACATCGGACGACGGCGTCCAGCGCACCGCCGCGCGGCCCGCCATCTGGCTTTCCTTGTTGAAATCATTGCCGCGCGGATTGCGGGCCCAGCCGTCGCGCGCGCTGCCGAGAAAGGTGAGCTTGACCGCGAAATCGCCCACTGCGGGCAGATCGATGTTCGTCAGGCTGCGGACATGATCGTAATTGCCGAGCGTAAGCGTCTGGCGCACGCCGAATTCGCCCGTGGGCTTGCGGCTGACGATGTTGACCGCGCCGCCCGTGGTGTTGCGGCCGTACAGCGTGCCCTGCGGGCCGCGCAGGATTTCGACGCGCTCGACATCGGCGAGATCGACCGTCGAGGTTTGCGGGCGCGACATGTAGAAACCGTCGACATAGACGCCGACTGCGCCGTCCTTGGTGATCTGCATCGGATCGTTGACGCCGAGACCGCGGATATAGAGCGTCACGGTGTTCGACGAGCTGGGATAAGGCGCCGCATAGAGGCTGGGGGTGTTGCGCGCGAGATCGGACACGTTGCTGGTGCCCATGTTCGCAAGCGAATCCGCCGTGAACGCGGTGATCGCGATCGGCGTGTCCTGAAGGTTTTCTGCGCGCTTCTGCGCGGTGACGACGATGTCCTCGATCCCGGAAGGCGCGTCCTGCGCCTGTGCCATGGCTGGCAGAAATGCGACGGATGCAAGCAACAGATTACCAAGACTCTTCATTGAAAGGCCCCTCTCCATTCAAAATGGGCTGTTTTCGATATGCAGTGGCCCCGTGACGTTGCGTCAGCAGAAGCCGGATCGGCCAACACGCCCTGCACATTTGCGGCGCGGTGGCGGCGGACGGATTTTTCCGCCTCTGTTATGCCGTGACAGCGACAGGCGCTTGCGGCGCCGTGTTGTCAGGCGCCGCCGTTGCCCATGCCCGTTGCCTCCCGCAAGCGCGGCGAGCAGCTTTCGTCAGAATTGATGCGAAGGCGCAATAATCAGCGCGCGTACGATCTTCGATCAGGCTGCGAGTGCGAGCCGATAGTTGCGCGGTGTGCTGCCCGTTGCCCGGCGGAAGGCCGCCGAGAACGCACTGGGATTGGCAAAACCCAGCTGGAACGCGATCTGCTTGAGCGGCAGACGGTTTTCCCCGAGCAGAGCCTTGGCCCGTGCGATGCGCACCTGTTCAACATAGGCGCCAAGGCTGAGCCCCGTCGTCTCCTTGAACACGCGGCGCATGTGCGAGGAACTGATACCGCAGAGATCGGCGATCGCGCGGATGGTGATCCGCTGACCGCTGCTTTCCTCGATAAACCCGCGGATCCGCGCGACCTGCACGTCGGACAACCCCTTGCAGCGCCGTTCGTCGATGGTTTCGACGCCCCGGAAATAGCGGGCGACCTCTACCATGATGAGCTGGCCAAGGGCCTCAACCGACATGTGGTGCCCAAATCCCGGCATGTTCACTTCCTCGAGCAGCGCCCACAGCGCCTGTTGCATTCTTGGCGTCGTGACGGTGTGGCAGGCCACAAGATGGCGGCTGCCCTCGTCCGGATCGAGCCCCGTGACATTGCGGAAGCGGCCGGGATCGAAATCGCAGAACAAGGCGGCACGCGCGTCTTCCTGCGATTCAATCGTGGCGCTCCACTTCACGCCTGCGGGAACATAGCTGATCCGGCCCATCGGCATGCTGTCGGCATGGGCGCCGAAGCGGAACTGGCCCTTGGGACGGCAGCTTTCCGAAGTCCACAGCCCGACCTGATAGGTGGTTTCACACCCGCTCAGTTCCGGAGTGTCAGCATTGAGCAGCCACGGTTTGCACAGCCGGACGACCATACCGTCCACCGCCACCGTTTCGACACGCCCTTCCTGCCAGGACTTCATCGTCTACGCTCTCCCTCCGACAGGCGGTTCGCCCGACCTTGTCTGCGGGGCAGGCTAGCCAAGATTCAACATGATTCAATCGAATTTCGCGCTTGACACCTCCTATTCTTACACCATTTCCCACAAAAATGATCGTTTTGCGTAAAATACGTGGATAGTGATCACTCGTATTTAGCGGCAGGCTCGCGGTTCGATCACCCCAAAACGGACTATATGCGATGAGCCGCACCCACCTGCCCCACCTGCTTTCCCCCGGCCGCATCGGTTCGATGGAGCTGCGCAACCGCATTGCCGTTACCGCGATGGGCGCGAGCCTGGCCGAGATTGACGGCCACTGCGGCGAACGCATCATCCGCTATCACGAGGCGCAGGCCGAGGGCGGGGTCGGGCTGATCATCACCGGCGTGGCGGGCGTGGCCTGGCCGGTGGGCGGCAATCAGGTGAACCAGATCGCGATTTCGGACGATCGTTTTCTCCCCGGGCTCGAAGCATTGGTGCGCGCGGCGCATGCGCACGGCGCCAAGATCGCGCCGCAGCTGCACCATGGCGGGCTGGTTGCGATGGAGGACATGCTCGCCGGACGCCCGATCTGGTGTCCCTCGCTTCCCGAGCCGGCCTCGGGCGACTTTACCGAGATGTTCCTTGCCGAAGAGCTTGCCGCTGCCCCGTTCGGCCGGATTCGCAGCGTCGATTTCAAGGTGATGACCGCCGAGGACATCGCCTTCGTCGTCAACCAGTTCGCCGCCGCCGCCGACCGCGCCAAGCGCGCCGGCTTTGACGGGGCCGAGATCCATGCCGGACACGGCTATCTGCTCTCGTCCTTCATCTCGCCAAAATCGAACCGGCGCACCGACGAATATGGCGGCTCGCTCGAAAACCGGATGCGCTTTCTCCTCGAAGTGATTGCCGCAGTGCGCGCCGCTGTCGGCCCCGATTTCCCCGTCTGGGTGAAGCTCGACACGCGCGAGGAAGGCAAGAAGGGCGGGATCACGATCGAGGACGCGGTGCGCGCCGCGCAGATGGTGGAAGCCGCGGGCGCGGACGCGATCACCGCCACCGCCTATCACGATGCCGGCAAGCCCAAGCTTCATTCGGGATCGCATACCCCGCACGAACCGGGACTGAACCTTCCCTTTGCAGCGCAGCTGCGCAAGGCGCTGACCATCCCCGTCATCGCATCTGGCCGGATCGAACCCGAAGTGGGCGACGCGCATATCGCGAGCGGTGCGATCGATTTCGTCTCGATGGGGCGCAAGCTGCTCGCCGACCCGGCGCTGCCCAAAAAGCTCACAGAGGGGCGCGCGGACGAGGTGCTGCCCTGCATCTATTGCTATACCTGCATCAGCGCGATCTATGTCTGCCAGCCGCTGCGCTGCGCGGTGCGCCCCGAAACCGGGTTCGAGCATCTCCAGCCCAAGAGCCTTGCCAGCGGCAAGACCGTGGTCGTCATCGGCGGCGGGCCGGGCGGGATGGAATCGGCGCGCCGGCTAAAAGCTGCGGGCAATCATGTCATCCTGTTGGAACAGGGCGAGCGGCTGGGCGGAACGCTGCGGTTTGCGTCGCTCGCCTATCCCGCCAATGAACGGCTGCTCAATTGGCTGCGCGCGCAGGTGGACAAGGCGGGGATCGACGTGCGGCTGCGCACACAGGCAACCCCGGAGTTGCTCAAATCACTCAACCCCGATGCCGTGGTGGTGGCGACCGGCGCGCGCCGTGCGCTCCCCGATATTCCCGGCAATGATCACCCGCATGTGTTCAGCGGCGACGATATGCGCAAGCTGATGCTGGGCGAAAGTTCCGACGCGCTGAAGGCGAAGACGAGCTGGACGACGCGTATCGCAACCAAGATCGGCGCCGCGACGGGGCTGACCGACAATCTCGATCTCGTTCGCCAGGCGACGCACAAATGGATGCCGCTGGGCAAGAATATCGCGATCGTCGGCGGCGAGCTGGTCGGGCTCGAACTCGCTGAATTCCTCGCCGAGCGCGGCCGCACCGTCACCGTGGTCGACGATGCACCGCGCTTTGGTGCGGGGCTGACGATCGTCCGTCGGATGCGGCTGATCACCGAGTTGAAGGAACACGGAATCGATCTCTACCCCGGAGCGGCCGACATCCGGATCGATAGCGATGCGGTGCGCTTCACCGACAATCAGGGCGCCGGCCAGAGCGCCCCGGCCGACCATGTCATCGTCGCCAAGGGGGCAACCGGCGACCTCACCCTTGCCGACCAGCTGAAGGCGGCGGGCTTTGCCGTGCACGAAGTGGGCGATTGCACCGGTGTCGGCTATATCGAAGGCGCGATGCGCGGCGCGGCGCGGGCTGCGGCGGCGATTGGCGGGGCTGTGCCGAATTTCGGCTAAAAACAAATGACGCCACGGCAAGCGATGAGCCAACCAGGCCCATCACGAAACAGAAAATGCCCGACCATTTTCAATCTAAATCAATGATCACCTGAAAGTTGAAAAGAGTTTTCTATCTGTTAGCCTAACCAATAATATTGGGAGGGGATTATTCATGGAATTAGCCACGCGCCTAGCTGACCTTCAAAAACGCGCCACTGAACATCGTGAAGTTCTGCTTACGGAAGAAGCTGCAAAAACCGCGCTGGTCATGCCGTTCATCCAGGCGCTCGGCTATGATGTGTTCAACCCTTCTGAGGTCGTCCCGGAATTTACGTGCGACGTCGGCACGAAGAAGGGCGAAAAAGTCGATTACGCTGTATGCCGGGAGGGAAAGGTTTCCATTTTAGTTGAATGCAAGCCAGTCTCTATCGCACTCAACATCAACCATGCCAGCCAGCTCTTTCGCTATTTCAGCGTCACTGAAGCGCGGTTGGCCATTCTCACGAATGGCGTTGTCTATCAATTCTATTCAGATATCGAACAGCCCAACAAAATGGACGAGAAGCCATTTTTCACATTCAGCTTGGATGCCCTTAAGCAAAGCGATACGCGCATCATTGAACGCTTCACCAAACCCGCTTTCGATATCGACCTGATTGTTCAGGAAGCGGCCGGACTAAAAATCCAATCACAATTGCGGCTGGAGATAGAAAAGGAATTTTCTGCTCCGTCTGATGAATTCGTTACCATGCTGGCCAGAAGGATTCACGACGGACGCCTTACTCCTGCGATCCGCGAAAACTTTTCAAAACACGTTGCAGCGGCAATCAATTCCATTGTGCGTGAACTCGTCACCGAGAGGTTATCATCCGCCCTGAAAGTGTCCGAGCCTAATGATATACCCGACAGTGCCTCCGCCGCTGAAAATTCAAATGATGAAATCGTAACGACGGAAGAAGAAATTTCGGGCTTTCGAATCGTTCAAGCGATTGCAGCCAAATTGGTCGATCCGAAGCGTATCCACCTAAGAGATGCCAAATCATATGCAGCCATCCTTCTGGATGACAACAATCGCAAATCATTGGCACGATTGCACTTCAATGCTGCAACCGTAAAATACGTGAGCACCTTTTCAGGAAAGGATGAGACACGTCACCAAATCAGTGATTTGGCCGATATCTACCAACTGACAAACCATCTGGAAACGCGCATCCAGGAGCTTGAAGTATAATCAGAGGACGGGACGACGCCGACCACAAGGCGTCTCCTCTAACAAACCAAACGATCCTCTGAAATGCGGCCATAGTCAGGGAGAGCGACAGTGAAAGAGCATCAGTCCACAGTGCTGGCGAACGGCTTCGTTTTTCTGGAAGGCCCGCGCTGGCGTGATGGGGCGCTCTGGGTTTCGGACATGTGGGGCCATGCAGTGCTGCGCGTCACCGAGGACGGCGCACGCACGACGCTGTGCACCGTGCCGCAGCGGCCTTCGGGCCTGGGCTTCCTTCCCGATGGCACGCCACTCGTCGTCTCGATGGCCGATCGACGGGTGATGCGGGTGGTGGATGACGCGCTGGTGCTGCACGCCGATCTGTCGGCGCTGGTCGGTGGCGATTGCAATGACATGCTCGTCGACGAAACCGGACGCGCCTATGTCGGCAATTTCGGCTTCGATGTGCATGGCGGCGCTGCGCCCGCAGACGCCGATCTGATCGCGATCGAGCCGAATGGAGCAGCGCGCATCGTGACCTCAGGGCTCAGTTTTCCGAATGGCATGGCGCTGATCGACGGCGGACGCACGCTGGTTGTTGCCGAAAGCTGGGCCCGGCGCCTCGCGGCCTTTGACCGCGATCAGGATGGCAATTTGTCAGGCCACCGGATTTTTGCCGATCTGGATGGGCGCTCCCCCGATGGCATCTGCGCCGATGCCGAAGGCGGCCTTTGGGTTGCGTGCTATGACACCGACGAATTCGTCCGTGTTCGTGCGGGCGGCGTGGTTACCGATCGCGTTGCGGTGCCAGGCCGCCGTGCGGTCGCCTGCGCGCTGGGCGGCGCCGACGGGCGCACGCTGTTCTGCTGCACATTTGCCGGCGATTACCGCGACATGGGTGGCGATTTGCGCCACGGCGCGATTGAAACGGTACGCGTTGACATTGCCGCCGCATAGCGGGCGGCACGCTGGCTGATTACGATTATGTGCTGGATGAAATCCGTGGAGCGGGTGAAGGGAATCGAACCCTCGTATTCAGCTTGGGAAGCTGCTGCTCTACCATTGAGCTACACCCGCAAATCCGGGGATCTGCTGATCGGGCGGCGGGTTTTCACCGCCGTCTGATCGGCTGATACCCAGCCGATCGGCATTCGGCAAGATCACAGTTTCAATGGCCTGCGCTTTTCGAGAAAAGATTGATCACCACCACCCCCGCGACGATGAGGCCCATGCCGATCATCGCGGGCACATCGATCTTCTGGCCATAGAGCAGCCACGCCGCAAGCGTGATGAGGAGGATGCCGATCCCCGACCAAAGCGCATAGGATATACCAATGGGGATGGTGCGCAGCGTGAGCGAAAGCATGTAGAATGCGAACGCATAACCGATGACGACGATGAGGCTGGGCCAGAGCCTGGAAAAACCCTCGGAAGCCTTCAAGGCGCTGGTGGCGATGACTTCGCCGACGATCGCGAGCATGAGATAGACATATGCGTTCATGTCCCCCATGAAGCATCGCAGGAGAAACGAGGCAAGACGATGACGCGTATTGGTATCTACGGAAGCGAAGGCCGCATGGGCAAGACGATTGCCGAGGCCATAACCGAGGCAGGCGCCGAGTTTGCCGGTGGATGCGATGCCGGCGGCGATCCGGTTGCGCTGGCCCGTCAGGCCGATGTGCTCGTCGATTTCTCGGTACCCGCAGCGCTTGTCGGGAATCTCGGCGCGGCGGTGGCCGCAGGCAAGCCGATCGTGATCGGGACGACCGGCCTGAGCGAAGACGATCTGCAGAATGTGGACGATGCCGCACGCCATGTGCCCGTGCTCCAGACCGGTAATACCTCGCTCGGCATCACGCTTTTGTCCGCGCTGGTGAAGCAGGCCGCGGCGCGGCTCGGCACCGACTGGGATATCGAGATCGTCGAGATGCACCACCGCCACAAGGTGGACGCGCCTTCGGGCACCGCGCTTCTGCTGGGGCAGGCCGCCGCCGAAGGCCGCGGGATCGATCTTTCGCGCCACAGCGACAGCGGGCGTTCGGGGATGACCGGCCCGCGCCGCGAAGGCGATATCGGCTTTGCCGCGCTGCGCGGCGGATCGGTTGCAGGCGACCATATGGTGATCCTCGCTGGCAATGCGGAGCGCATCGAACTGGGCCACCGTGCCGAAAACCGGTCGGTCTTTGCGCAAGGGGCGGTGAAGGCCGCGCTCTGGCTGCGCGACAAGCCCGCCGGGCGTTACAAGATGTCGGACGTTCTCGGCCTGTGAAGAAGGCGGACGTCGTCGAATTTTATTCCCGCCTCGCCGAAGACAATCCGTCGCCCGAGACGGAACTGGAATATGTCAACGACTTCACGCTCCTCGTCGCGGTTGTCCTGTCGGCGCAGTCGACCGATGTCGGCGTGAACAAGGCGACCCGGCTGCTGTTTCAGGAAGTGCAGACCCCTGAGGCGATGGTCGCGCTGGGCGAGGAAGGCCTGCGCGAACATATCAAGACGATCGGCCTGTTCAATTCCAAGGCCAAGAACGTGATCGCGCTGTCCGAAAAGCTGATCGCCGAGCATGGCAGCCAGGTGCCCGCCGATCGCGACGCGCTGGAGCAATTGCCCGGCGTTGGCCGCAAGACCGCCAATGTCGTGATGAACTGCGCGTTCGGCGCGGAGACCTTTGCGGTCGACACGCATATCTTTCGCGTCGGCAACCGCACCGGGCTGGCGCGCGGCAAAACCCCGCTGGCGGTGGAGAAGAAGCTCGACAAGGCGACGCCCCAGCCCTTTCGCCTCCATGCGCATCACTGGCTGATCCTTCATGGCCGCTATGTCTGCAAGGCGCGCACCCCCGAATGCTGGCGCTGCAAGGTCGAGGACCTGTGCGCGTTCAGGCCCAAGTCATCTGCCCCGGCGCACCGTAAGGCAAAGCTGCAGCCAGGAGACTGAACGATGCGTGCGCTTGTGCTTGGAACGATTGCCGCCCTGCTCGCCACGGGCGCGGCATCGGCGAAAAAGCCCGAAATCCCCGTCGGCACGCCCGATGGCGAGGCGGTGAGCTGCATCCCGCTCAACCAGATCCGCAACACCCGCGTCCGCAGCGACAAGGTGATCGATTTCTACATGACCGGGAACCGCGTCTATCGCAACGAGCTGCCCTATGAGTGCAGTTCGCTCGGCTTCGAGGAACGCTTCCTCTACAAGACCTCGCTCAGCCAATTGTGCTCGACCGACACGATCACGGTGCTCCACACGCCCCCGGCCGTGCAGGGGCCGACCTGCGGGCTTGGAAAATTCCAGCCGATCAAGCTGGAAAAGCGCTAAACCCTCTCGCCAAGCGCAAATTGCTTTGCTAAGCGCCATCACACGCTGCGAAGCGATAGGCACCCATAGCTCAGCTGGATAGAGCGCTGCCCTCCGAAGGCGGAAGTCAAGCTGATTCAGGGGTGCCAAACGATAAGAATAAGGTTTTAATAACAAGGTTTTAGGTCGATTTTGACGGAAGCGGATTTTCGGGGCAAAAACGCCGCGGAAGCACCACGGAAGCAATCGGCAGATTGACGGTTTTCCAGCCCCCGCTTAGGGGGAACCGGATGCACTCGTAGCTCAGCTGGATAGAGCGCTGCCCTCCGAAGGCAGAGGCCACAGGTTCGAATCCTGTCGAGTGCGCCAATTTTCCCTTAAATATCAACACGCTATCCGACATCAGAAATCGTGGCTGTACGAAGCAGTTTCTGGCCACGGAAGCGCCTTGCGCTCAGCTTGCCCCGCTTCTCCTTGGTTTTGCGTGGTTTCTGTAGCTTTTTGCGGAAGCGCCTCTCTGACCGGACGGCGCCCTTCCGCGTCTTTGCCGAATCGAGCGTATCACGGAGCTCGGAACCGACCGGCGCAAAGGTCGCCCCTACTTGGTCGTTGTACGGGCCGGAATAGCGAGGGGACATTTAGCTTAGAACCGCGCTACTCGGATCTCGAACTGGATTTCCCGCCACAACTAGCCCCGTAGCAGCATCGTGCTCTGCCTTTCCTGCTTGCGGGCAGACGGAAGGCACCCTGGTTGTGATGGCGATCAGACGGCAAGTGCAAGATTGCAGTTCAAGTACGTGAAGCTCGCATTTTCTGGAGAATGCGAAGCCACGCAAGCTCCTCAGCGAAGTAATCTATATAAGCACCGCTTCTTGCGTGATGAATTGTTCATCTCCAGGCGGCAGTTCCGACGCAGGGATCAGCCCGAGGTTAACCCGCATAATGCGTCGAATCGCCGTGCGATTGGAGCCGGATGCGTTCTGGAAACGCACATTGGCGAAATCGATCTTGCGTGCAGGTGCGAGCCGGGCGCGAAATGCGTCCTCGCTTAAGTCGCCGGCCTCCAACAATGATCCGGCAATTTCGCGGTAGACGTCGAACAGTGCCTGCACACCGACTGTTTTCCGTATGAAGGACTTCGGATCCGCCTCGCGCCAGAACAGCTCATCAACGACGTTTACGAAATTGCGCGTTGCTGCATAAATCAGCACGTCGTCGCCGTTGAGATATAGCTGCCGAAATGGCGGGCCATTAGCCCGGCCGAGTCCCAACGAGGACCGCTTTGCGAAGAAAGATTTTTTAAGCTTATTGGCGTCTGCCTTGGGATTGGAGCTGATCAGCCGCACGATCCCGCCGACAATGGTGGCAAACGAGATTTTCATCTCAGTTTTGGGGATGGCTTGTGCTGACGCGAAATCATTGATGGGCGCCACTGCAATCCGACCCGCCATACGCGATTCCGTGTCTGTCGCCAGCCGACGCGCCAAGAACACCGCAAGTTTCTCAGGTGACCACTCGGTCTCGCGCTCGTCTGAGACATTGTAGCCGAAGAGCTCATAGGTGAGACTCTTGTCCACTGGCTTCTGATTGGAGTTGATCGTTGCAAAGATTGTCGCCTGCATCGGTGGCGGCAAGTCCATGAAAATGGCGCAAAGCAGCTGCGTGTCGAGCCGATCTGGCTCGGCCTCAGCGAACGCGAAAAGCCGGTGCTGACCGTCGATCACACGAGCGAGTTGGTCGCCGGTCGGGATAACCAACTCATACGTCTCGCTGCTCGCTTCACCGGCCTCATTCAGCACCGGCTGTGCTTCAATAATCCACCGACGACTGAACTCTGCCTGCGCTTCCGCTTCGTTGGGCTCGTCATCCAAATCGGAATCGATATCACCTTCGATGCGCGTTTCATCACGCCTGAAATTGGCGGCCAGGATGATTGAGTTCGGGAAGGTGGCATCAACCTGATCGATATAATCGGCGATGGCAGAAAGACGCTTAGGGTCCTGCAAACGCTGCGTGCCGGATACATTGTAGCCCCCGGTAGTCGGGTCAAGCTCGGCGGACACCGCCTTCGTGTATGAAAGTTCGAGCAGCATACGCGCGGTCATGACAACCGCGAAGAAGCTGCCGATTGGCTGATCGACACGCAGCGCTTTCAGGCGCAACGGAAAGGCTTCAGGAGGGATACTCGACGCCATTAAACCTTCACCCCACTTTTACCGCCCGAGAGGTTGCGCGTCAGGTCTCCGCCAGATCCAGCATTCGGATTGACCCGGTCCTGGAACAGCTCATCCTCGCCGTTAGCCAGCCACCAAGACAATGTTGCGAAGAGCAACCCGAAAAGTCCCGCAGAATGAACGCCGGTCAGACTAAGATCGCTTGTAGACACTGAATAAGCGAGCGTGAGGATCACGAATATGAGAATGATACCAGCAAGGATCGCCATCTTGTTCAGTGTCAGCACAATCTGCATGCAACACGGTGCGCCAACGGCCAGGATGGCGGTCGCATAGGCAAGCCTGATCGAGTTGAGATCGAGATGCGGAGCTCCAGGCGTAGCCGTGAAGTTCCAAGCGCGCGTCACCTCGATCCAGACTGCCAGGTAGCCGAGGATCACAATACCAAGGATCAGAACGACATAAAAAGTCCATTGCCGACATGGCCGTTTAAGGCGTCGGCCTATCATCGCCCATGGATTTTCACCCGCATCAGTTTCGGTTTCGCCCGAACTCATTATTCCCCCCGATGCGACAAATCATCGTCGCCCAAGAGCAACGTTATTGATACACCGACCATCGTCAAGCAAGGTCTTCCGATCAAGCATTCCTCGAACGCATCGAGAACATGTATTTTTACCTGCTATTGGCGATATTTTGCTGCAAAGCAGATTAGCGACGGTGCAGCGCAGCTGCGGCATCACTGACCAAGCCTGAAATCACGCGGTCGAGGTGCGCGGGCGACTTTGGCCACATCGGTTCGGCGTGATTGGCGCGGATATAGTCTCCCATGGCTTCGGGCGAGAAATCCGGCTCGTGAACCACTTCCGCCAGCGCAGCGCGAAACCGGTCCACATCGAGTGGGTGGCTGGTATCCCAGGTGGGTATTTTGCAGAAACTATCGAACACTACGTACATATCGGAAATCCTTCTTGGCGCTGGCCACGGGCCGCCGTGTGGCGCTCCCGCGGCCCGCACCGTCAATGAAGCAGGAGCTTGCGCAGGCGCGATACGCGCATTTTGAGCGCGCCGACGGTTTCGTCACACTGCGCGGCAAGTGTTGCATAGCTCTGGCCTTGGGCGACTTCGAGCAGGAGGTGCCAATCCTGCCGGGAAAGGCGATGGCGGATGCGCTCCAGTTCGGCCATCGCCACGACCTGCCGATCAATCGGCGGCATGGTCATGTCCTGCATCATCGGAAAGAACTGGTCATGGAGAATGCGGGCACGGTGGCGATGTTTCGCTGCGCGATTGGCGGCGATATTCTTCAGGCCGATGGACAGTTCTGAGAGAGACGGCGTAGGGACCGCCAGCATCTCAAGCGCGATGTCCGCGGCTTCATCGGCAGCCCAATAGCGGCTGGTGATCTGGGTGCGGTTCGCGCCGCGTTGGACGCGGGCGTAGAAAGCCCATTCTTCGGGCAAAGTCTTCATGTCTTCATCCTATCGTTCTGCCAGCGCTCTTGCTGGGCAGGATGCTCAAGAAGGGCCGTGCCACCTGGCCTCGTCCTCATTCCCGGACGCTGTGCCGGGGGTGAGGGCTGATCGCGGCGAAGCGGTCGATTCCTTCGTGAACAGGTTGGTTACTATAAAATCAGGATCGATGCCAGCGACGCCGGCCAACCAGGCCGGCGTCGCCTCTTTTCAGTTGGTCTGGAGCTGGACGCGCAGGTTCTCCGACCAGTCACGGCGCAGCTTGTCGAACAGGTCGCGGCGATCCTCGCTGTCCGGCCCGCTCGTGAGCTGGCCCTGCGTGCGTGCGAGGCTGAGAAGCAGCAGTTGGAGCGCGATCACCACCTCATTGGCTTCGGCGTCGCCGGTCGTCTCTTCATCCTCACCCTCAATGCCGATGGCCGACGCCAGCTTCACCAGCGGCTGGTAGAGCTTGCTGTAGAAGGGATGCGCCGTGTTGATGGTGAGGATCACCTTCCCATACTGAAAATCGGCATGGTAGAACGGCCAATACTCATCATGCTTGAACTGGGTGAGATAGGTAGACCCGGTGACGCGGGTGAAAGCGTCCTCGTCGCTCTCGCCATCGCGCTTGAGCGCAACCGCCAGACCGCGCAGATTGCTTTCCAGCGCCTGGCGCTCTTCCTCCGTTTCGGGCGCAGGCGTCGGGAGTTGCCGTCCTTGTAGCGGGTCGGCGGCGTTCGCGCGGCGTTCGGCCTCGCTTGCCGGGCTTCCCCCCTGTTCAGCATCCTTCTGCGCGCGCGACTTCTGGATGCTCTGTCGGACCGACTGGATCTCATCCTGGATGGCGGCCTTGATGACCTGATAGACATAATCCTTCGGGCGCACGCCCTGCTTGTTCATCGAGACGCCAAAGGCTTCGTCGAGTTCGGCCGGGAAGTCGATCTGAAGGCGGATCCAGAAAGTGTCGCCATGCGCGGGAAGCTTCAGCTGGCTGTTCGGTCCTGCCGCTACCTCGCGGTCAGCGCGCATGAATGAGACCTGGTGGTTGTCGAACACCCCCATGTCGCTCTTGAGCGATTTCTTGGAAAGATTCTTCCATTCCTCGATCGGCAGGCGATAGAGGCGAACAGCGACCGGCGCGGTCTTGCTGCTACCTTCCGAAACGGGAACTTCGATCCGGCTCCAGGTCTGCACGAGCCGGCTGCGCTTCTCCTCCAGGTCCTCGACCTTGGCATGGCGGGCCGACAGCATCCAGAAGGTGGGATCGATGGCTTCGAGCCGGCGGTTGTTGACGTAAATCTTCACCCCCTTCTCGATATAGCGGCGGTAAACCCGCGCCATTTCCCGCACGGCATGATCGACCAGCCCCTTGGCCGACTTGTAAGTCAGACGATCGCAGTCTGGCATGAGCAGAATCGTGCCGTGAGAACCGAGGCGCTCGTAAATATCGTCCTCGCTGGACGCGAACAGCTCCTGGGTATCGGCGGGGTTCTTGGGGTAGATCATCGGCTTGGCGAGGACGCGCTCGATGGTCGCCGGCAGCTCAGCCATCATCTCGGGTTCGGGAAGCTCGATGAGGTTCGAACGGTTGTTGCTGATGTCCTGAACGTCCAGAACCATGCGATAGAAGGCGCGCGGTTCCTGCCAGGAATAAAGCTCCATGACCGGGCTCATGCTGAGCGCCGCCGCTTTCATGCCGACGCCGTAGCGGCCGATGCTGGAGCGGTTTTCATAGACCATCGAGCCACCGAAGGAGGTGGCGACCTGAAGAACGTGCGGCGCCATGCCGCTGCCATTGTCGATGACCATCACATCGATGCTCTTGCCGGCCTTGTCCTTCGTCTCATGGAAATAGATCCGGACTTCGGTCGCGCCCCACTGCAACGAATTGTCGACATGCTCGCACACTGCGGACGTCGTATTGTTGTAGCCCACGTCGCGCAGCGAATTGACCAACGTCTGCCCCAGGAACAGCGGAACCTTCGTGCCTTCCTTGAGGATGCGCTGGAGGACGGCGCGGCCGCCCTTCGGAGCGTCATTGCCCCAGCTGTGATAGGGGTCGTTAGGGAGCGGATTCGTCGCCGGTTCAGTCTCATTCAACATCGTTGCATTCCTTTTCCATGGTTCTGAACGCGCTCTTGCGTTCGGAAAATCGAGCGCCGTCATGGCCACTCACTAACTAAGGTGGGCGACGCCTACGGAACGTAACGGGAAAATTTTTGATTCTTCGATTTTTCTCGATTTTGCAGCTATAAGCCTTCGTCCACGGCGCCTTGGTCAAGGTGGTCGGCCGTGCGCGAACAGCCGCGCATGATGAACGGACGTCCCTTTAGATTTGAGCTACGCTTCCCCTGCAAGCGCAGGCGGCAGGCGCATGAGGCTGCTTGTGAACTGTTATCGATTTGCCGCGATCCGCGGCGTTCAGGCCGGTCGCGCCTACTATGTTATTATGGTTCCATTCGGTGCGGTCGAGCGCCTGTTCACCGTGGAAGAGGAGCTGCCGCCACAGCTCATGGCCCAGCGAGCGCTGGCTGCCCATCGCGTGCCCTCGCTGGCCAACTACATTTTGGACAATGGCGAGGATTATGTGCTTGCAGCACTCTCCGCCTCGATCGACGGACGATTTGTCTTCTACCCGTTCGAGGGAGGCGAAGGCGACCGATCAATCGGCACCGTGGAAATCGATATTGCCGCCACGCTGACGCTGCATGACGGACAGCACCGGCGCGCCGCGATCATCGAAGCGCTGCGCGAGCGGCCCCATCTCGGACGGGAGACCGTCGCGGTCACCTTGTTCCCCCATCGCGGAATCGAGCATGCCCAGCAGATGTTCGTCGACCTCAACCAGCACGGGGTGAAACCGTCCCGCTCGTTGCGCCTGTTCTACGATCATCGGGACGAGGCAGCGCAACTCACAAAGGCCGTCATCGAAGCAATCCCCGTGTTCCGGGCGCTTACCGATCTTGTCCATGTGACACCCAGGGCCGGCTCGCGCAAATTGTTCGGTCTTTCCAGCGTTCACAGCGCCATGCGCGCCTTCCTCAGTGATCTGGGTGCTGACAGCGATGCCGCACAGGAGGCGGCGCTGGCCTATTGGACGGCGGTGGCCGACGAAATGCCGGACTGGCAAGCGGCCGCACGGCTGGCTCTCAACCCTGCCGAACTGCGGCGCGACATGATTCACGCCCATGGGCTGGCGCTCGAGGCGCTTGCGGTGGCGGGCGCCCGTCTTCTCCAGGCCTATCCGGAACGCTGGCGCGATCATGTGAGCGCGCTGCGTTCGATCGACTGGGCCCGCAGCAATACGGCCCTTTGGGAAGGGCGCGCACTGGTTGGCGGGCGCGTCAATCGGTCCCGCACTAGCGTTCTCATGACGGCCGAGCTGATCTGGAGCATTTTCGCCTCGCAAGACGGTGGCGTTCCTCCGCGTCCGGCCCTAAAGTGGGACAAGACGAGAACGTAATCCTGCTAGGCGTGATTAAAGAGTATGACAGGCAAAAAAGCCGGCCTCCTTGAAGGCCTTTATGAAGATATCAGGCAGATATATCTTGCTGACACACGCCCGTGGGTCGTTGGTTACAGCGGCGGCAAGGATTCGACCACCGCCCTGCAAATAATATGGACAGCTATTCGGGCAATTCCTGAAGAACAACGATCCAAGACCATCTATGTCATCAGTTCGGACACACTCGTCGAAACGCCCGTCGTATCGCATTATATCGACGTAACGCTGGAAAAGATCAGCAAGGCAGCCGCTGAACAGAAGATGCCAGTGGAAACCAAGAAGGTCATTCCATCGATCGATCGCAGCTTCTGGGTCAATCTGATCGGCCGCGGCTATCCGGCGCCATCGCGCCGCTTTCGCTGGTGTACCGAGCGATTGAAGATCGAGCCAGCCAACGATTTCATCAAGAGCCGGGTCGCCGAATTCGGCGAGGTCATCATGGTGCTGGGCGTCCGCTCGCAGGAATCGGCGACGCGCGCGCAGGTCATGTCGCTTCACCGCATCGAGGGCTCAAAGCTCTCCAGGCATTCCAGTCTGCTTAACGCCTTCGTCTATGCACCGATCGCCGACTTCTCGACGGACGATGTCTGGACCTATCTGCTGCAAAATCCCTCGCCTTGGGGCAGCGACAATCGCGACCTCGTTGCCATGTATCGCAATGCTGCATCGGGCGAATGCCCGTTGGTGGTCGATACGACGACGCCCTCTTGCGGTAATTCGAGGTTCGGCTGCTGGGTCTGCACGGTCGTTGAACGGGACAAGGCCATGGAAGCGATGATCGACAGCGGCGAGGAGTGGCTGACCCCGCTGCTCGAGTTTCGCGACAAGCTCTCTGAAACCCAAAAGCCTGAACTCAAATCCAGGTATCGTGATTACAAGCGGCGCTCGGGCAAAGTGCAGTTCATCGGCGATACGGACCGCGTAATGCCTGGCCCATACACGATGAACTTCTGCCGCGAACTGCTGCGAGAACTTCTCAAAACACAGAAGGATGTCGCCGCCGATGCCCCGCCGGGCGAGGCGCCCATCCTTATCCATGAGGCCGAACTCCATGAAATCCGCCGCCTGTGGCGAACGGAGCGGGGTGATTGGCCCGACAGCGTTCCGCGGATCGTGCGTGAAGAGCTCGGCCGCGATCTCGACTGGCTCACTGAAGATACGGTGGCGTTCACCGAGGACGACAACGAACTCCTGGATAGTCTGTGCGCGGAACATGACGTGCCGACCGACCTGGTGGTGAAGCTGCTCGACGTGGAACGCGCGTCGCACGGCTTAAAGCGCCGTCATGCGGTTCATACGCGGATCGAAGATGTGTTCCGCCTGGAATGGCGCGACCTCGACACGCTTGTCGCCGAACGGCGCGCTGAGATCGGCCAGGACGCTGATGACGCGATTGTCATCGACGACGACGACGAGGGTGACGCCGAATATATTGCCGGCGATCCCAAGGCAGGAAGCGAGTGACAGCACGATGATCCTGCGATCCATACAACTTGAGAATTTCGGCCTCTATGCGGGATTGCAGACGCTGGACCTGGTTCCGCGCGGACGGCCGGTCATTCTTCTGGGTGGCCGAAACGGTGCCGGCAAGACCACCTTGCTCGAGGCCGTGCGTCTGGCGCTCTACGGTCGCCGGGCGCTGGGCTTCCGGGTGGCGCAATCTTCCTACGAGCAACATTTGCGCCGCCGGATCCACCTTGGTGCCCATGAACAGGCGACCCATGCCTCAGTGGGCCTCGATTTCGACTATACCGAAGACGGACTGGTCCATCGCTACCGCGTGATCCGCCGGTGGTCGGTCACCGATAAGCGCACGACCGAAACCCTTCTCCTCGAAAAAGACGGGGCACCGGTCCAGAAGGTTCCGCGCGAGGAATGGCAGAATTTCCTTCAGGAACTGATCCCGCCCGGCGTCTCGCAGCTCTTCTTCTTCGATGGGGAGAAGATCGCGGAAATCGCCCATGATGGACCTGATGAAGGTCTGGCAGAAGCCGTTCGCGGTCTGCTGGGCATCGAACTGGTCGAGCGTCTGCGCACCGACCTCGGCCTCTATCTCGCTCGGCACGCCAGAAGCGAGGACCGCACGGCGGCAAAACGCTATGAGGAATGCGTTCGCGAGATCGGCGCCGTGGAGGCTGAAATCGCGCGCATGGCCGAAGACGTCGCCGAATTGCGTTCGGTTCATGCCGGCCAGGAGCGCCACGCCCAGAATATCCGGCAGCGTTTCGTGGCGGAGGGCGGCGATGCGGCAAGCCAGCGCGTGTCGCTGGAAGCCGCGCGCACGGAGGTTAAATCGCAGATCGCCCGACGCCAGAATGAGCTGAAGGAAATCGCAGGGGGACTGCTGCCGTTCGCGATGGCACCCAAGCTCATCGGCCGGTTCACCAAGGCTTTGGCGCTGGCGGGCGATCCCGGCCTCGATGGTGCGCTCGCCTTGATGCGGCAACGCCTGCTGGAGTGGCGTGCGACGGGCCAGCCTGAACGCAAGGGCGGCTGGAAGAAGGCGCATTGGGACGATCTTGAAAGCTTCTTGGCATCCGATCAGTCAACGCCGACCGATACCGAATTGTCGTGGCTCGAAGTCGGGGAGCGGCGCGGCCTGCTCGCCCGCCTTGAGGAAGTGCGCGACCAGACCTCGGCGCGCGCGCGACTGTTGACCTCGGACCTGGACGCACACGCCAATCGGCTGCGCGAAATCGAGGCAGAACTTGTTCGCGCGGCAGGTCAGGCGACCGGTGTCGTATTCGAAGAGCTCAACCAGGCAGAAGTGCAACTGGCATCGGCCGCTGCGCAACTTACCGCCAGGACCGAAGAGCTTCGAGTTCTGGAATTCCGCAAGATCAGCTTGCAGCGCGAAAAGCGCAAGCTGGAGGAAGCGCAGAATGAAGTCCGTGACGCGGAAGGCCGCGCTGGTCTTGCCCAGCGCGTCGGCACCGTCCTTCAGCGTTATGAAGAGCAGTTGCTCGATCTGAAGCTCGCCCAGCTCAAGACCGCGTTCGTCCAGCGCTTCAATCACCTGGCGCGGAAGGAAGCATTCGTCGCCGATGTGCGGATTGATCGCTCGACCTTTGATGCGGTGCTGATCGATGCCAAAGGCAGGGAATTGCACAAGTCCAGCCTCTCCGCCGGCGAGAAGCAGATCTACGCGATCGCCATGCTCTGGGCCTTGGCTCATACCAGCGGTCGCCAGTTGCCGATGATTATCGACACCCCGCTGGCCCGCCTCGATACCGAGCATCGCGCCGCATTGGTCGAGCGCTATTTCCCAGAGGCAAGCCATCAGGTCATCGTGCTGTCGACAGACACCGAAATCGATGATGGGCTGCTCGAAAAGCTTGGACCGAATATCAGCCACAGCTTCAGGCTCGACTATGATCATGACCTGCGCGCTACCAAGGTCAGCCCGGGCTATTTTCATGACGAAGAGGGAGCGAGCGATGCGCTTCAACAAGCTTAAAATCTCAGCCGATGCCACGAGCCGTCTGCGCTCGCTGCGCCAACGCACCGGTCTAACGCCCAATCTCCTGTGCCGCGCGGCAATCATGCTTTCGCTCGAGGAAGGCCCGGTGGGTGCGGGCGCTCGGCCGGACGAGAATGGCCAGGAATTCAACGCTTACACACTGACAGGCGACTATAACGGGCTCATCGCGGCCTTGCTGCGCTATGTCGAGGAGGTGGAGCCGGGGTTGTCGGAGCCGCTCGAAAGTGACGAACTCGTAGCCCGGCTGCGCGCGCATATCCATCGCGGTGTCGCGACCCTAGCCGTTCGGGCCAAAGCGCCCGCTGACCTCACGCGCCTGGCGATGGTGGCATGAGTAGCGTCACCCCGCTCTATCTCGACCATAATGCCACGACCCCGACCGACCCGCGCGTGGTCGACAAGATGCTACCCTTTTTCACCGACATATTCGGCAATCCGTCGAGCGTTGAACATGTGCACGGCAACCGGGCGCAGGCCGCTGTGAAGGTTGCCCGCGAGCAGGTCGCTCAGGCGATCGGTGCCCGCGAGAATGAGATCATCTTCACCGGCAGTTGCACTGAAGCCAATAATATCGCCATCCTGGGATCTGCGCGCGCGCAGCCTGACAAGAAACATCTCATCACCACCGCGATCGAGCATCCCTCGGTCATTGAACCTTGTCGGCAACTGGAGCGCGAGGGCTGGTCGCTCACCATTCTGCCCGTCGACGAGTCGGGCATGGTCTCGCCAGAGGATGTGAAGGCAGCGCTGCGTGCTGATACGCTTTTGGTCTCGATCATGGCCGCCAACAATGAGGTCGGGACCATTCAGCCGATCAGCGAGATTGGAATGGTCTGCAAGGAGGCTGGCGTTCTATTCCACGTCGACCTGGCCCAGATCATGGCTCAGGGTCAGATCGACGTCATTGCCGACCATGTGCATCTGGCCAGCCTGTCGGGCCACAAGGCTTACGGGCCTAAGGGCGTGGGGGCGCTCTATGCCCGGTCACGCTCTCCGCGTGCGCGACTGGTGCCCATTCAATATGGCGGCGGCCAGGAAAAGGGCCTGCGGTCCGGGACGCTCAATGTTCCCCTGATCGTTGGTATGGGAGAGGCTATTTCGATCGCCGCGCGGCAAGGAGCGGCGGATGCGGCGCGCTTGCAGGCTATATCATCGGCCTTCCGGGACTATGTTGCCGCCAATCTCGAGGGCGTCTCCTTCAACGGCCATCCGGTCCAGCGCCTCGCAGGCAACAACTCGCTTTCTATCGAAGGTGTCGAACCGCTGGCCTTGATGCACAAGCTCAATGACATCGCGAGCTTTTCGGCATCGAGCGCCTGCTCGACTGAAAAGGTGGAGACCAGCCCGGTCCTGCTCGCGATGTTCGGCGACACAGCGCGCGCCCGGCAGGCGTTCCGCGTTGCTCCGGGGCGTTTTACGGATAAGGGGGCACTGCTCGATTTTGCCCGGCGCCTGGTGTCCGAAGTCGAAACCCTGCGAAGATTCGCGGCCTGACACGGCGGAAGGAAGCAGGTCTTGGCCAAGTTCGACGACGACAAGTTTCTGGCCGCCTACAACCAGAATGCGGAGCATTTCCGGTCGCTCAACGGTCTGATGTGGCAGATTCCGCTAATCGCAATGACGCTGACGGGCGGTCTCTGGTTCGGTGTGTCAAAAGTCGAGGCCAACAAGGCATTCCAGGTCTGCCTGCTGCTTCTGGCGGCAGTAGGGAATATGGGTCTCATCGTCGCCCTGGGACGACTGCGCTATATCATGGGCTGCTATTTGACCTGGTTCGAGAACGCCTATCCCGAAGGTCATGTCTCGGCCAAGGGTGAAAGCCTGTTTACACGGAGCCGACTGGTCCAGCGCACGTTTCAGTGGCTGCTGGGCTTGGCCACCGCGATCAGTCTCTTCCTCATCGGTGTCACCTATCGCCAGGAGCTGCTCGGCGCCGTCGCCGCAGTCATAGCATTCCTCGCCGGAGTTTTTTGTCCTTCAATGTCCTCGGATCCGACCAGCCGCTCCTCGATCGCCTATTATGACCGGCACGCCGCCGAGTTGGCTGACGGCTATGAGGCGATCAGTTTCGAAGCGGCGCATCCTGACCTTGTCCCGTTGTTGACCTCGAATGCGCGCCTGAAAGTACTCGAAATCGGCGCCGGCTCGGGGCGTGATGCTGCCTGGGTTGCCGGACATGGCCACGACGTCATCGCAGTCGAGCCATCCTCCAAGATGCGACAGCTCGCGAAAATGCGTCATCGGTCCGACAAGGTCGTGTGGATCGATGACGCCTTGCCGGATTTACGCAGCGTTCCGAGCGGGGGCTATGATCTGATCATGCTGAGCGCGGTCTGGATGCACATACTTCCCGCCGATCGCCCAAAGGCCTTGCAGCGTCTTGGCGGGCTGCTTGGCCCAAATGGGTCGATTTACCTGACGCTGCGCATTGGCCCGACTGACAAGGCGCGTTCTATCCACGCAGTATCTTTCGAAGAAGTGGTCCGGCTAGGACAGACACAAAATCTCGCCGTTCATCTCTTGGGAGATAGTCCTGATCTTCTTTCACGTGCTGATGTTCGTTGGCAGAAGATCGAACTTAAACGTGCGCCAACCCAGACCCCTGTAACGAACTGACATGCTGGATCGCTCAAGTCGCACCTGAAGTGTAGCGAGAGAACGACACGCAAAGCTTGGGCATCACAGGGGGACACCGCCCTCTTGGCGGTGAGCCGCGCGGCTGATTGTACGCTGCCACATAGAACCTAGAGAAAGAGGAAGGCCGGGTTCGGCCGTGACGGGTTGAGGGGTGCGAGAGAGCCTCGCGCCGCCCGTCGCGGAGACACGCGATGGCTTATCGTTCTCGCGGGCATCGAAAAGGCGCTGCCCGGACTAATCTACATCAGACGATTACCGATCGTATCATCGCCGAACTGGAGGCGGGAAGCGTGCCTTGGGTCCAGCCCTGGGCCAGTGCCGCTGCTCCGGTGGGCATACCCTTTAACATCGTCAGTGGCCGGAAATACAGCGGCATCAATGTCCTGACCCTTTGGCACGCGATGGCTTCAAGAGGGCTTTCCGGACAGGGCTTCCTGACGTTTCGGCAGGCCCGCTCGCTGGGCGGCACGGTTCGCCGGGGCGAACAGGGCACCGATATCATCTACACACACCGCGTCGCCACCCGTGACGAACGCCTGTGCGCCCAACACGAAGGCCGTGAGCCGGTCGCCTCAGTCCCGTTCCTCCGGCACTTCACGGTCTTCTCGGTCGATCAGTGCGATGGCCTGCCCTCTGAGTTCACAAGCTCGCAGCGCGCGCCGGACACCTCCCTCATCATTCCCGCAGCCGAGGCGCTGATCCAGGAAACTGGCGCTGATTTCCGGATCGGCGGGACGCAAGCCTTCTATGATCCGCTTCATGATTTCGTGCAGGTGCCGTGCCCTGCGGATTTCTTTGAACCCATCGACTGGCATCGAACAGCATTTCATGAGCTGTCGCACTGGACCGGCCACCGTTCACGCCTCGATCGAAACCAGGCGGAGACATTCGGAACCGACGCCTATGCCCGCGAAGAACTGGTCGCTGAGCTTTCGGGCGCCTTCCTTTGCGCCGAACTCGGGATCGTGCCCACCGTTCGTCACAGCGACTATATCGGCGCCTGGCTTGCGCTTATGCGCGAAGACAACAAAGCGGTCCTTAAGGCAGCAAGCGCCGCATCTCGCGCGGCGGGTCATATTCTCGCATTCCGGCCAGTCCTTGCCACGGCCCAACGACAACGAAGAGCAGGATCTCGATCCTCCGCGGTCGACGGTGCCGTGTCATGAGCGGCCATAAGGACCGTCCGGCGGGACGAGAACTACAGCATCGCCTCCGGTGCTGCCGCCATTGTCGTCACTGGCATGCGCCTGCTGCAACGCTTCTTGCGGCATTCGACGCGTTTCGCGCAGGTATAACGAAACGCCCTGTGAAACAGCCAATCGGCCAGTGTGATCGGGTACTGATCGCCGAGGGGCGGCCTGTGAGCTTTTCCGCCACCGCGCCCGGCTTCACCTGCCTCAACTTCCAGGCCGACGCCGCGATGTCGGTCCCGGCCCATGATGGCATGGTCACCGTTTATGAGGGTGACCGGATTATCTGGCAGGGCAACCAGGAGGATTTGCCCGATGAATATCGGTGATGGTGGCCGAATACTCCTTCCCACCGAACCGCAGCGGTTTGAGCACGAGCTACGCAGTGTCCTTTCGTAGATCCGACAATACGGATTTCCGCAAATCCGCTGCGTCTTGCCTGCCGGCTGGAAAGAGTGAGAGGGAGGCCCTGGTTTTCGTGACGGGTTGGAGGCTGGGAGAGAGACTTCCGGCCGCCCGTCATGGAGACGTGTCATGGCGAAAGCCCCATCGAAGATCACCCTCAACCAGTCCCAGAACATTCCGTTCGACAGACTGGTCCTTTCGCAATCGAACGTCCGCCGCGTGAAGCATGGCGTGACCATCGAGCATCTGGCCAATGATATCGAACGCCGCGGCCTGCTCACCGGCCTCAACGTCCGGCCCGTGCTCGACGAGGCTGGCGAAGACACCGGCATGTTCGAGATCCCCGCCGGTGGCCGCCGCTACAGTGCGCTGGCGATCCTGGTGAAGCGCAAGCGGCTCGCCAAGGATGCGCCGGTTCCCTGCGTGGTCAAGGCGGCGAACGATCCGGTCCCGGCCGAAGAAGATTCGCTCGCCGAGAACAGCGAGCGCGAGCCACTCCACCCGCTCGATGAATTCCGGGCGATGAAGACCCTGTTCGACAAGGGCGAGCAGGAGGAGGCGATCGCCGCCCACTTCCGCGTGACGCCTGCCGTCGTTCGCCAGCGCCTCAAGCTCGCGTCAGTCTCGCCTGCCTTGCACGAATGCTATGCCGAAGGCGACATGACCCTCGACCAGCTCATGGCGTTTACGGTGAGCGACGGTCACCAGCGTCAGGAGGATCTGTGGGCGCAACTCGCGCAAAGCAACAACAAGTCGTCCTGGTTCATCAAGTCCAAGCTGCTGGAGGACAAGGTCGAGGTGACGGACAAGCGTGTCCGCTTCATCGGGCTGGACGCCTATATCGCCGCCGGCGGCGCTGGTCCCATCCGCGACCTGTTCGAACCCGACGATGGCGGCTGGCTCTCCGACCCGGCCCTGCTCGACCGTCTGGTCGACGAGAAGCTGCGCGTGGAAGCCGACACGGTCATGGGTGAAGGCTGGAAGTGGGTCGAGGCGCTGGTCGATCTTCCCTACGGCTATGACGAGGACTGCCGTGCCATCGCCAGCCAGGTGCAGCCGCTGTCCGAGGCGCAGGAGGCGCAAATCGTCGCCCTGCGGGCCGAGGCTGATGCTCTTGAGGCCAAATGGGACGGCAAGCCCGACATTCCGGCCGACGTGGAGCTGCGGGTCTCCGCCATCGACGCCGAGCTGGGTGTTCTCGCCCAGGGCAACCGGGTGTTCGATGCTGCCGAGATCGACAATGCCGGTGTGTTCATCGGTCTCGAGGACGACGGCACACTCTATATCGATCGCGGTTATGTCCGCGCCGAGGATGAGCCGGAGGCGGAAGATGCCGACGACGGCGCCGAAGAGGCGTCCGATGCCCGATCTGACCACTCCCCCGATGAGATCGGCGGGCAAGTTGCCGATCCCGAAGCCCGCACGGCCCCGGCCGCGCCGACGACGAATGATGACGATGACGACGGCGAGGTCATCAAGCCGCTCCCGGACCGGCTCGTCGCCGAACTGACCGCGGCCCGCACGTTGGCGCTTCAGGATGCCTTCGCGCAGTCGCCTTCGGTGGCCTTCGCCGCCGTGCTGCACGCCATGGTGCTCTCGGTCTTCTACATCGGCCGTACCGAAAGCTGCATGGAACTGGGCGTCCACCGCGTCTCCATGCCGTTCCAGGGCGCTGACCTGCGCAGCAGTCCGTCGGCGGCATCCATCCAGGAGCGTCACGCCCGCTGGAAGGAGCGGCTTCCCCAGGCCGACAAGGATGTCTGGGATGCGCTCCAGCAGCTCGACGGCAGCGAACAGGCCAGTCTGTTCGCCCATTGCGCCGCCTATTCGGTGAACGCACAGTGGGAGCCGGTCCCCAAGCATGGCGGTGGCCGTGTCTCCGTACGCTGCGTCGCCCGCCGTATCGACCATGCCAATGTGCTGGCGCGTGCGGTGGGTCTCGACATGATCGGCGCGGGCTGGCGTCCGACCTTCGACAACTACCTCAACCGGGTCGCGAAACCGCGCATCCTCGAGGCGGTCGCCGAGGCGAAGGGACCGCAAACCGCGGGCCTGATCGACCATCTGAAGAAGGGCGACATGGCGCGCGAGGCCGAACGCCTGCTGGCCGATGCGGACTGGCTCCCCGAGCCGCTGCGGACCCCGGTCATCGATGAGCCGCTGCCGCTGACGGGTGAGGCGGACGCGCTGCCGGCCTTCCTCGACGGGGATGACACCTTCGCCGAGCAGGAAGCCGCCAACGACCAGGAGGGCGACGAAGAATACGATATCGCCGCCTGAATGCTGGTGCGGGGCGAGCTGGCAGTCGCTGCCTCGTCCCGCACCGTCTTTCTTACAATCCCATTCTCAGCTCGGCCACGCGCCGGGCTTATTCATTTTCGGAGATCGACAATGAGCAATACGCCTTTTGTTCCCACGTTCGACATGACCGCCTTCCTGGCACGCCAGGCGGAATATGAGAAACGAGCGAGCGAGATCTTTCCCGCCAATAAGGCTGCCGTCCTGTCTGTTCTGGCAGGATCTGGCATCACCCTTGTCACTGTGCGGTTCGATGGCGGCGGTGACAGCGGTCAGATCGAAGAGATTGACGCGCGCTCCGGTGAGAGCAGTGCTGACCTGCCCGATACATCTGTCGTGCTCGCTCGCTGTGAATGTCACGACGAGGAGGTCCGGCATGTAACGGTCCCACTCTCGGATGCGATCGAGGCGATGTGTTACGACCTCCTCGAAAGCAAGCATGGCGGCTGGGAGAACAATGAAGGCGGCTATGGCGAGTTCACCTTTGACGTCGCCGCCGGGACTGTCGTGATCGATTTCAATTATCGGATCGAACGGTCTGAAAACCATTATTACGAATTATAGGGAGGCGATGATGGGCCATTGCTATCATCACGCGCTCTCGTCCGTGCGGAAATGGGGCGGCTCGGCCGAGGATTATCTGCCACTGCATCAGTGGTTCGACGAGTCCAAGGCGATCACCGCTGACTTCCGCCACCGCGCGCTGCGCCATCACGCCGAGGGCATTTTCATGCTCGAGCGGTTTTTCGGCGCGACCATCACGGTCACAAGCGGCCGGGTCGTTCCGGCCCGCTTGATCGGTGAACAACATGTCCTGGAGGATCTCGGCTTCATACCGAGCTTCGCGGACTGGGTGCGCTGCATCCGGCCGCAGCCCTGGATGGGCCGCGCGCAGCCGATCCACAAGCTGGTGGACCCTTTCGCGATCGAAAGCCCCCCAGCGTCCTGATTTATACCCCATCACCTTCATCGAGAGCCCGGCCACGCGCCGGGCTTTCGCGTTTTTGGAGACCCGATATGGCTGATTATTACTGTTCCACGGTGGTCCAGCCCACCATTCCGCTGAGCGCGATGACCGCGCTTGAACGGCTGATCCTCTCGCGCATCTTCAGCAGTGAAGTTGATGGAGACGGCCTCTATTTCTATGCCGAACAGGGCGCCAATGACATGCCCGCCTATCCTGTCGACGAGGTCCGCGCAGCACTCGCCTTGTCCGGCGATATTGAAAGCGCGGCAGCAGACACGGTCCGGGCGGGCCTCGCCGAACTCGGTGATGATGACGCCTATCTGCAACTGGACCTGTCGGATTCCAGTTGGGAAGTGTTTTTCCAGAGCATCGTCCGGCGCTCGTCCGCACTTCCTTATGTCTCCGCCATGTCCGCCTGGACCTGCACGAAAATGCGGCCAGACGGTTTCGGCGGCATGGCCGTGCTGATCACGGCCGACGAGATCATGGTGCGCAGCACTGAGTCCATGCTCGATGAAATGCTCGGCATCGCGGAATATGGGCCGCTCGGCGTCGAGCCGGGGCTCGGCTCGCATGTCCTGCTTCGCCTCTGCGAGGAGCATGTCCGCGCGACAGTGGACGTGGTCTTCGAGACGGAAGCGCCGGATGGTCTCCAGATCGCCGATGTGAGCAACGCGGATATTCGTCAGGCGTCCCTCGATGTGAAGGCGGCGAGCGATCTCTCCCATGAAGAGGGAGAAGCCGCCTTCAAG
Organism: Sphingomonas sp. C3-2; assembly: GCF_033025475.1. Classification (NCBI taxonomy): domain Bacteria; kingdom Pseudomonadati; phylum Pseudomonadota; class Alphaproteobacteria; order Sphingomonadales; family Sphingomonadaceae; genus Sphingomonas; species Sphingomonas sp. C3-2. The sequence goes on along the minus strand of NZ_CP130322.1, from coordinate 2,992,263 downwards.
GCCGCGACGCGAGCGATTTCTCTCGCAGCCGAGCGCGAACTCGCTGCCCGCTGAACCGCGCAGGCCGGCGGGATTCTGCCGGTGATCAACGCCCGGGCGCCCTGCGCTCGGGTCTTTTCCTCCCAGGCAATGGAGACTGACCCATGAAGATTTCCGACATCGAAAACGCCGGCCCGGAGGCGCTTGCGCCTGTGTTGCTCACCGTACTTCAGCGCCTTGGCCAATTGGGCCGCAACGGCGCTGTCGCTCTCGCGCGGCTTGTCGAAGAGGATAACGCAGACGTGGAAGAGGCCCTGGAGTGGCTGGCGGATATTGCCGCAGGGTCGCTGAGGGAGTGATCGGTCTGTCGTCGGCTGCGTCTCCGGACCGGCGGCCAGAGTGAGAGGGCGGCGGGGAAGCGGGTGAGCCGGCCGGCTTGAGAGAGAGCGGTCGGCGGTTATGGGCGGCAGCACCTACCCGGCAAGCTTCGTGCTCCACGAGGGTACCTTCATGTCCGGCATCACGCCGGTCCTTGTCGTGCGTCGACACTATATGGTCACGACCGACCTTCGATTCGACGTTCTCGAATTGCCGCAGCCGGGCATGGTGCGGGTTCTCACCCGCTGGAACGGTAAGCACGAACTACAACATCTTGCCGCCAATATGGCGGACGCCGAAAGCTGGGTTTCCCGGAACCGCTATTCCAATCTCGTCCTCCAGCTTGTCGAGGATGAACCCGTCGTCTCGACCCTCAGGAGGGCGGCATGAACGCGGCGCCTTTGGTTCCGGCCACCTATGGCCGCACCGTCGATGGCGATCTCGCCGCGCTTGTCGACGACACTGCCTACGCCGCCATTCCAGGTCGGAGCGGCCTGCGGGTCGCGAACCGCTGGCGGCTCCGCAAGCCGATGAGCGAATGGCGGCGCGATGATTTCCATGGCGCAATCGCCGTCGTCGCGGATGCGCTGGGGTTCAATAACCTAATCGCCGAACTGGTCCGGCACAGGGAGGAATTACTGAGGCTCGATCGCAAACGCGGTAACGGAAAGGTTGCGACGCCCTGGGGAAAATCCCAGTCCAGCGAGATCTACGCCGATGGCGTGGTCTTCCATTCCACCGCCAGCCATGGAGGCATCAAGCTCGATCGCGCGCATAACGCGAGGATGCCAGCGGCCATAAGGGTTGCCGGTAGCTGGTATGAAGAAGATGCAGAATGGGCGAAGGTCGCGACGGGCTTCCCCGATCTCTTCACGGCCTATGAACGGCGTCATGCAGAGAAGACACTGCGCGACTATTACCCGAACTGCTGGGAGGCGATCCACGGTCGTTTCCTGGCGCCCGGTGAATCTGTCGAGAATGACCGGCGGCTTTTTGGCGATAACCACCGGCACGACTGGGTGGTCGTGTCCGCAATCCGATCAAACGAGCATCCCGAAATGACGGATTGCATCGCGCGGCTCGGCGGTCGCCGCGATCACGGTGATGAGCGGCGTTTCCTCGTTCCATCCGATGAATATGTCGCCGCGCGCTTCGGCTTCGTAATCGACGAGGCCCGGCATCTGGAAGTCTGATCAATCCGGGCGGCCCCGTCATGGGGTCGCCCATTTTTTTGTTCGCATGTCAGAGTCTCGTATCGATCCGGTCGGGCTGGCGCAGGATGCGCAGTTTGCATTGTTCGGAACCCGTAATCTCGGAGAGGAAGTGGAAAGCCGGAACGGGGTGAGCCTGGCGGGTTGAGAGAGAGGGTCCGCCGGTTTGCGATCCCGCACCTCTTCCGGAGATTCCCCATGACCTTCACACGTTCCACGGCACTCGCCGCCGTGCCGCTTGGCGCTGCGCGTCATTTCGCCGATGCCGCCGAGAAGCTGCTTGCCGCCGCGCAGCTCATCCTGCCTCACCTCGAAAGCGGCCGTCCCGTCGACGCGCCCGCGCTGCGCGGCGCGATGGAAACCGCTTTCGGCGGGTCCGACGCCGAAGGGCTGTGGGACTGGAAGGCGGCCTATGACGCCTGCGAGGCAGCTCAGACCCTGTTCCTGCGGAAATACGCCAATACGCTCTTCCGCAAATACGCTGATCCGCAAGCACGTCTCGCGTTGATCGAGAAGATCGCGGGGTTGATGCCCACCCATACCCGCCGCTCGGAAACCTCCCAGGCGCTCCAGCAATTCTCGACGCCGGCCGGCCTCGCCTATGTCGCCGGCGTCGCGGCCGGTTTCCAGCCGGGCGAGCGCGTGCTCGAACCCTCGGCGGGCACAGGCCTGCTGGCGATCCAGGCCGAGATTGCAGGCAGCCGTCTCATGCTCAACGAGCTGGCCGAAACCCGCGCCGCACTGCTCGACCTGCTGTTCCCGCAGGTCGGCGTCACCGCGCACGATGCCGCTCATATCCACGACTATCTCGATCCCGCCGCCGTGCCCGACGTGGTGGTGATGAACCCGCCATTCTCGGCGATCGCCCATGTCGATGCCCGGATGAAGGATGCGGCGCTGCGCCATATCGGCTCGGCGCTGGCCCGCCTGCGGCCTAGCGGCCGTCTTGTCGTTATCACCGGCGCCTCCTGCGCGCCCGACAATCCCGCCTTCACGCAAGCGTTTGTCGCACTCCAGGAGCGTGGCCGCGTCCTGTTCTCGGCGGCGATCGACGGCCGCGTCTATCGCAAGCACGGGACCACGATCGACACGCGGCTCACCGTCATCGACCGGACGCCTGCCGATGATCCGCGCCGTTTCCCTGACGCTCCAGGCGTTGCCCCCGATACGTCCGCACTGTTGGACATGGTGCTGGCTCAGGTGCCGCCGCGCACCCCCGCACCAGATGCCCCGCCGCCCGGCGCGCCGCTCGCCGTCCAGACGATGGCTGCTCGCCCGGTACGCCGCGTCGCCGCTGCCCGGCCCGTGGTTCCAGCGCCCGTGATCGAGGGCATCGAGCTGGCCTATACGCCCTGCGCTGAAGCTGTCCCGGGTCACGGCCATCTGACCGATGCGATCTACGAGCCCTATGCGCTCCAATCAATCCGCATCCCCGGCGCCCGGCCGCATCCGACTCCGCTGGTCCAGTCGGCGTCGATGGCTTCGGTGCCGCCGCCGGTGCCGAGCTATCGGCCCTCGCTCCCGGCGCATCTGGTCGATGACGGCATCCTCTCCGACGCCCAGCTCGAATCCATAATTCTCGCGGGCGAAGCGCATGGCGAACATCTCGCGGGTGCCTGGACCGTCGACAAGACCTGGGACGTTATCTCCGCCGCACCGGACGATGCCAAGGCCGCCGTGCGCTTCCGGCGCGGCTGGATGCTGGGGGACGGCACCGGCGCGGGCAAGGGCCGCCAGGTCGCCGGCATCATCCTCGACAACTGGCGGAAGGGCCGCCGCCGCGCGGTCTGGGTGAGCCGCTCCGAGACCTTGCACCAGGACGCCATGCGCGACTGGGAGGCGCTCGGTCAGGAGCGTCTGCTGGTGACGCCGCTCTCGCGCTTCCGCCAGGGCAAGCCGATCATGCTCGACGAGGGCGTCCTGTTCACGACCTACGCCACGCTGCGCTCCCAGGATCGCGGGGAGAAGGCGAGCCGCGTCCAGCAGATCGTCGACTGGCTCGGGGCAGATTTCGACGGGGTGATCGTGTTTGACGAATCCCACGCGATGGCCAATGCTGCCGGTGGCAAGAGCGACCGCGGCGATCAGGCGCCGTCGAAGCAGGGCCGTGCAGGCCTGCGGCTCCAGCACGCGCTGCCGGACGCGCGCATCGTCTATGTCTCTGCGACCGGCGCGACCACCGTGCAGAACCTCGCCTATGCCCAGCGCCTTGGCCTCTGGGGCGGCGAGGATTTCCCGTTCGCCACCCGCGGGGAGTTCATCGGCGCGGTCGAGAATGGCGGGGTCGCGGCGATGGAGGTGCTCGCCCGCGACATGAAGGCGCTCGGTCTTTACTCGGCGCGGTCGCTCTCCTTCGACGGCGTCGAATATGAGATGCTCGAACACGCGCTGACCGCGCCCCAGATCGCCATCTACGACGCCTATGCCGGGGCGTTTCAGGTGATCCATAACAATCTCGACGCGGCCATGCGCGCCGCCGGCAGCAACCTCAACAGCCAGGCGAAGTCGGCCGCCCGCAGCGCCTTCGAGTCGGCGAAACAGCGTTTTTTCAATCACCTTATTACGGCGATGCAGACCCCGGCGATGATCGCCAGCATCGAACGCGATCTCGAAGCCGGCCATGCCGCCATCATCCAGATCGTCTCGACCGGCGAGGCCCTGCAGGAGCGCCGCCTCGCCGACATCCCGACCGAGGAATGGGATGATGTTCGCGTGGATGTGACGCCCCGTGAATATGTTCTCTCCTACCTCGAACACAGCTTCCCGGTGCAGCTCTATGAGCCCTTCAGCGACAGCGAAGGCAACCTTTCGTCCCGGCCCGTCACCGACAAGGACGGCCATCCGGTTGAATCGCGCGATGCCATCGAACGCCGGGACCGGATGATCGAGCGGCTCGCTTCGCTGGCGCCGGTTCCGGCCGCGCTCGACCAGGTGCTTCACCATTTCGGCACGGATGTGGTCGCGGAGGTCACAGGCCGCTCGCGGCGCATCGTCAAGCGGCGCGGATCGGACGGCATCGACCACTTCGTCGTCGAGAACCGGCCGGGCTCGGCCAATATATCCGAGACCGACGCTTTCCAGAGCGACGCCAAGCGCATCCTGATCTTCTCGGACGCGGGCGGCACCGGGCGCAGTTATCACGCCGATCTCGGCGCGAAGAACCAGCGCCTGCGCGTCCATTATCTGCTCGAGGCGGGCTGGAAGGCCGACAATGCGATTCAGGGCTTCGGCCGTTCTAACCGCACCAACCAGAAGCAGCCGCCGCTGTTCAGGCCGGTCACGACCAATGTGAAGGCGCAGAAGCGGTTCATCTCGACCATCGCGCGGCGGCTCGATTCCCTCGGCGCGATTACGCGCGGCCAGCGCCAGACCGGCGGCCAGGGGCTGTTCCGGCCCGAGGATAATCTGGAATCCTGGTATGCGCGCGATGCGCTGCGCCAGCTCTACCGGCTGATCTTCAGCGGCAAGGTCGAGGGCTGTTCGCTCGGCGAGTTCGAAGCCGCGACCGGCCTGACGCTCGGCGATGAGGGCGGTCTTCGGGACGAACTGCCCCCGATCACCACCTTCCTCAACCGGATGCTGGCGCTCACCATCGACCTCCAGAACATCCTGTTCACGCGGTTCGAGGATCTGCTGACCGCCCGCATCGAGGGGGCGATTGCGAGTGGAACCTATGAGCTGGGACTGGAGACGCTCCAGGCCGAGAGCTTCAAGATCGTCGACCGCGCTACCATCTATACCCATCCGGGCACGAGAGCGGAGACGCGATTGCTGACCATCGAACGCAAGGACCGCAACAGGCCGGTGACGCTAGATGACGCCTTCGACCATCTGCGCGATCGCCGCGCCAGATTGCTGGTCAACGCGCAGTCCGGACGTGCTGCCGTGCAGATACCGACGCGCGGCCTGCAACTAGATGATGGAAGCGTGGAAGCGCGCATCCGGCTTGTCCGGCCGATGGAATCGACGTCGCTTCCGCTCGCGGCCATGGCGGAAACCCAGTGGCGCGAAGCCGATCGAGGCGCGTTCGAGCGGGCATGGCAGGCGGAACTTGTCGATGTGCCGGAGTTTGCGACCAGCACCATGCACATCGTCGCCGGGCTTCTGCTGCCGATCTGGAAGCGGCTGCCGCAGGAATCCACTCGCGTCTACCGGCTCCAGACCGACGACGGCGAGCGCATCGTCGGCCGCCGGGTGTCGCCTGCCTGGGCGGCGACCGCCACCGTGAACGACAATGGCCCTGTGCTCGCGCCCGACGCCGCCTTCACGGCGCTGATGAATGGTCAGGCCATCCTCGATCTCGCCGAAGGGCTCCAGCTTCGCCGGGTGCGCGTCATGGGCGTGCACCGCATCGAACTGGACGGTTTCACCGACACGATGCGGGATCGGCTGAAGGCGATGGGACTGATCTCGGAGATCATCTCCTGGAAGCTGCGGCTGTTCATCCCGACCGGAAGCGACGGCCCCACCGTGCTCGCCCGACTGCTGGAGCGGTATCCGCTTCAGCGGGTCGGCGAGCGCCATGCGGCGTGACGGAGGGATGTGAGATGAAAAACTCCGCCACCGACATTGCGCAGCGTCTCGCTGATAATGCCGAGAGTGTCTGTCGCCGCTATCTGTCGACAGGGCATCGCGAAGGCCGCTACTGGCTGGTGGGCGATGCCCGCAACACGCCCGGTCGCAGCCTCTATGTCCGCCTGGTCGCCTCTCCCGATGGAGGCGCGGCCGGCAAATGGACCGATGCCGCGACCGGCGATCATGGCGATCTGCTCGATATCATCACCATCGCGGGAGGCCATGCGCGGCTGCGCGATACGCTGGAGGAAGCCCGGCGCTTCCTCAGCCTGCCGCAGCCATCGCCCCGGCATGCGGGGGCCAGATCGCGGCGGGAACCCAAAGCGCCGTCCGGAACGCCGGAGGCTGCCCAGCGTCTGGCCGCAGCATCGCTTGCCGTTCACGGCACCCTTGTCGCGGACTATCTCACAGGGCGAAGCATCGCACCGCTGCAAGCCGGCGATCCGCTCCGCTTCCATCCGCGCTGCTACTATCGAGCATCCCGGAAAGATCGCCCGGGCACGCGTCGGGCCTGGCCGGCGATGATCGCTCTCGTCACCAATCTGGCCGGCGCGATCACGGGCGTGCATCGCACCTGGCTCGATCCCACGACGATCGATAAAGCGCCGGTCGCCTATCCCCGCCGGGCGATGGGCCATCTTCTCGGCCACGGCGTTCGCTCCGGGCGCGCTGGTCCGGTGATGGTCGCCGGCGAAGGCATTGAGACGATCCTGTCGCTCCGCACGATCATGCCGGCATTACCCGCAATCGCCGGGCTATCGGGCGCCCACCTCGCGGCCATACGGTTCCCGCCGGATCTTCGGCGCCTCTATATCGCTCGCGACGAGGATTCCACGGGAGCCGCTGCGGAAAGCCTGTTGACCCGCAGGGCTGCCGCAGCCGGGATCGAGGCTATCCCGCTGGCGCCGATGCTCGACGATTTCAACTCGGACCTGCATGGTCTGGGGGCGGATCGGCTGCGGACGCATCTGGCGCCTCAACTGCGGGACGAAGATGCCGAGCGTCACCTTCTCCTGTCCGGCTGAAGGCCGGGAAGTGGGAGTTCGGCTTTGTCGTCACCGGCGAAGCTATGTCGCGTCATAGGCGCCATTTCCGCTGAAGAGGCCGCGCCCACGCCTTCATAGAGGGCGACAGAAGCAGCAGGCGTCCAGCGAGCACAACGGACGCCGGGGGCTATTTCCCGCCGCGCCCGCGAGCGGCCGCTTTGCATCGCGAAGCAAAATAGCCCCCTCTTGTCCGTCCTCCGCTTTGCTCCGGCCGCCATCACGCGCCCGAAAGGGGCGCGCGCACGCATGGCGCTTGGCGGTGTGCGCGCCGTCCGGCCCGCTGCCTTTCGTCGCCATGAAGGCCGCGAGGGTCGCGGCTCCCAGACTAGAACAGGCGACATCCCATGAACGACAGCAACGATATTCCCGCTGACGAGCCCGAACACGCCCAATCCCAGATGGCCTATCTACTCGAAGAAATGCAGCTCTATGGCTACCGTCCCTTCGAGGACGAACCCGATCAGCGCCCACTGCCCGAATCCCGTCTCGTCGATGGCGCGGTGGCCGATATGTTCGACGGCATGGTCTCGGCGCTGGTCGACACGCGGATCGAACCCGACCTCGAAGACATCCTCTGGGGACTGGTCAACGTCTTCCAGAGCGGCATCAATCGCGTCGAACGCGAACTGGATGATAACGAGGTGGCGCAGAAGCGGATGCAGCGCGAACAGGACGGCTCGGAGGTGAAGTCGTTCGAACTCGAGCGCGCGATCGCCGAGGGCGTGACCATGATCGAGCGGCGCGATACGTTCGAATATCTGCGCGACGCCGCCGCCGACCAGTACCGCAGCTTTATCAAGAAACCCTGGCTTCCCCGGTCCGGTTCGAAGGTCAATCGCAAGGCGCTGACCTCGGCGGTCATCGCCAGCAAGGACTTCATCAACGACCGCAAATGGGCCGACAAGCAGGTGCTCATGCCCAAGGGTGTTCGCATCGCGGTATCGTCGGGTACGACCTTCAACGATACGCGGCTGATCTGGTCGACGCTCGACAAGATCCGGGCCAAATTTCCCGACATGGTGTTGATCCATGGCGCGACCGAAAGCGGCGGCGAACATATCGCAGTGCTCTGGGCCGACCAGCGCGGCGTGCCGAGCGTCCCCATCAAGCCCGACTGGAAACTCGGCAAGGCCGCACCGTTCAAGCGCAATGACGAAGTGCTCGCCGCCATGCCGAAGGGTTTGATCGTGTTTCCGGGCACCGGCATCCAGTCGAACATCCGCGACAAGGCCAAGGCGCTCGGCATCAAGGTCTGGGATTTCCGTCACCTGGGCGGCGCGTAAGCGCCGCCCATCCTCGCATTCTCTCGATCGGGCGATATGGTGCCCTCGATCATGAACATCATGTGCAACATAGCTGCTGGCCTTCTCGCGGCGTTATCCTTCGGCCTTCCGGCTGCGAGTTACGCGGCCCCGCCCATCGAGGGCCGGGCCAGCGTGATCGACGGCGACACGTTCGATCTCGGCCGGGAACGGGTGCGGATTTTGGGAATCGACGCCCCGGAGCTGGCTCAATCCTGTACCGATGCAGCAGGTCGGTCATGGCCATGCGGTCAGCGCGCCAAGGCGGCCCTGCGGACCTGGCTCGGCAGCGCCTCCGTTCGCTGCGTTCCGGCCTATCGCGCCCAGGGCGGCCGTCCCGTCGCGCGCTGCACCGCCCGCGGCCGCGATATAGGAGGCTGGCTGGTCGAGAATGGCTGGGCGCTCGATTTTCCGCGCTACAGTGAAGGCGCCTATCGCACCGCCGAACAGGGCGCCCGGCGTCGCCGCATCGGCGTCTGGGCCGGGATGATCACACCGCCCTGGGAATGGCGCGTGGCCCGCGAAGACGAGCGACGCAGGGCATCGGCCGCGCCGCCAAATCCGCGCTGCCCGTTCAAAGGCAACATCAATGCGGATGGACGCCGGATCGTCCATGCACCCGGCCAGCGCGACTATGCCGCCGTCAGGATCGACACCGCGCGGGGCGAACGCTGGTTCTGTTCGATCGCGGAGGCCCGGCGTGCCGGTTGGCGTCCAGCATTGCGCTGATCGATACACGGGCGCGGCCAGATAAGCAGGCAGCACGGATCGAGCCGCCAGCCCTGCTGCATTCCGATCAGAGCCATCACAGTGTCTCGTTACGTTGGACGCGCACCGCAGCGTCGCCGCTATTCGTGAACGGGCAGTTCGGTCCCAGTGCTGTGTCTCGCATCGTGCATCACAGCGTCCTCTCCCTGCTGTCAGGTCCAAGGTCGTGGAAGAGGCGTCCGCACCACCTTAACGCCTGTTGCCTGGTCTGACCTGTCGCGGCTGTCGCTGCGTGATGGCGTAGGGTGGCGATCAGCGGCGGCCTGAATTGCGAAGACATGTGCCGTAAGGCCTGGGCGGTCGGGTGCGCGAGGTTGGAACGGGTTCGTCTTTCAGATGAGGCGTCATTTCGGCTCAGAGCCAATGCGCCAGAGTTGCCGTGGTTTCGCGGTTATCGCCGTCATGCGTCGATCGAGGGTTCGTTCCCTCCGACTGGCGAATCCCTAAGTCCGTTCCATTTCCGCCAGCAACCCCGGCGGCGCCGGACCGAGTTGCCGCTGAGCGGCTGCCCGCACCACTCCGGGCCTATGGGGTCAGGCCGCCGCCCGAGGGCGGCGATGCAGACGGCTCTGGACGGCCTTCATCCGGGCTTCGTCGGAGGGACGGTCCCTCGGATCTGAAGCAACGGAGATACATCATGCAGAACATCGTGATCCTCGCCGGCAACATCGGCGCCGAGCCGGAAAGCCGCAGCACCCAGGGCGGAACCAACATCACCAGTTTTCGCCTCGCAACCTCGCGTCCCCGCTACGCGGCCGGCAAGGCGCTTCGCGACGACCAGGGCCGCCGCCTCCAGGACACCGAATGGCACCGCATCACCGCATTCAACGGCCTGGGCAAGACGGTTCAGGACCATTGTACCACGGGGATGAAGGTTCTGGTGCGCGGCCGCATCCACTACACCGAATGGAACGATCAGCAGGGCGTGAAGCGCTACGGCTGCGAGATCATCGCCGAGACGATCGACTTCCTCAGCCGGGGCAAGCCCGCTCAGGACAATGGCGGCGAAGGCGGCAGCGGCAGCTACGACATGGACGATGACATCCCGTTCTGACCAGAACGCAGCATGCCCGGCGGAGCGATCCGCCGGGCCTTTTTTCATGCCGACGCCCGCGGGGATCGGGGCGCGGCGCCGACACCGCCATAACATGCTGCCAGAGGCTCCCGGGTCGGCGCGACATCCGAGGTGATCGCGAATGGCGCGGGCTGTTCAACGTCGCAGCCGAGACAGCGGACATGCACGGAAGATTCGAGGCAGAGGGACGCTTATCGACACGGACATCACGCTCGCTTCGCCGCCGGCGCCATCCCCGCTCACATTGGCTCTTTCCTTGGTCTGGCCCAAGGCCTGACGCCATCAACCCGTAAAGGGTCCGCTACGCTTCGCGTGCGGCCTTCAGGCTGCGCCTGCGCGGTGATTGCGGCCATGCGCCCGACACTTCGGGAGCCTGTCGAGTGGGGATGCCCCCCGCGACGAAAGACAGGAGCTCAAAAATGTCCACGTCGCTCAAAACCGTATCCGCCTATGCCTGGAGCCTCGCCCGCAGCCTCATGGTCAATATCATCGTGTTCCGCACCGAAGCCGGTCTTTTCAGCGCAATGCCGGCCAGTGAATGGGACGGCGACTCGGCGAGCATCGTTCGCGAGTTTGATCCCTTCGCCTGGTAAGGCGAAGCGGGGCCGCAGGTCGGCCCCGCTTTCCTGAAACCCAGAAGCGCGCTTTTGCGTAGATGCGCAGATACGTATTTACGATTCCCTAGTATATTGGGTGGTCATGGGTTAGGCAGAGCGGCGACGTCCCCCGCATGAGCCTGCGGGAGATCGTCGCCACGAATTTGCGTCAAATGCGTCATGCCAAGAGCCTGTCGCAGGAGGAGCTTGCCGATCGTGCAGGTGTCAATCGCAACTATATCGGAATGCTGGAGCGTGAAGAACACGCCGCGACGGTCGATATGCTCGAACGTATCGCCGCGATACTCGAAGTCGATCCGATCGAATTCTTCCGCAAGGCAGATTGACGTTCCAGCGGTATTGTCGTCGGGACTGGTTGGACGAGCACCATCTCGTTTCCGAATGCGCACCCCCGGCGCGATGATTGTGTCGAGACGCCGCCGCTTTCACCATTATCCCCCGAAGAGGATAATTTCACCCCGACGACCGGAGAACTGGCGCGCCGCGCGCCGGGCGGACCGCTGAAGATGGCGTTCCCCGATTTCGATGATCACCCGCCGCAATCGGAGCGTGTGACCCGCTACGACGAACGCCATTTCGTCACCTATCTGCGAATGCTGGAGGCAGATGAGGAAGGCGCGCATTGGCATGAAATCGTCCGCATCATCTTCGATCTTGACCCAGTTCGGGAGCCGAAGCGAGCATGGGGCGTCTACGAAAGCCATCTGGCGCGCGCCAAGTGGATGACCGAGACCGGCTACCTCCATCTCCTTCGTGGTAGACCGCATTAGACCGAATGGATCGACAGCCCGCAGCTATTCGAAGTCGCGGTGAACTCCGTAGCGCGCCTGGCTCTTCCGGGGGGCAACAGCGCGGGCAAGCTCTTCGACAGTCCCGAAAAAGGGGCGACAGGGAGAGGTGCGATGCCAACTGCCAGCAATTGGCGGTCGCAAACGATCGCCGCGGAAACCGCCAATCTCGATTATGCCGATTTTGCCTAGGAGTTCCTGCGGCACAACAAGGAATACCGGCGGCAATACGCTCGATATGCCGCGCGCAGGAACGGCGCTTCATCAAAGGAGACCCTCAGCACGGGCTTTGCCCGGCGCTGGGGGTTGGTGTTTCCCGATCGATCCCCAGGTTTCCGCGGCAGATTGTCCTGCGCTCTGGCGGCCTGAGATTGCTCCCGGAACCGTTGTCCTGACGCATCCGCCGCATGGTCATGCGACCAAGGGGCGGTTTGAGCCGGAACGATTGGGGCTGATCCTCGCCGATCAGAGTGATCAGGATGGCCGCCACCTCGTCATCAACGACCCTGGCGGCCGCTTGCGCCTGTGGCTCGCCGAACCGGAAATAGAAATCGATCCGGTCATCATCCTGATCCCGGACAGCAACTATGCTTTGCGGCGGGCCGTTGCCGATCGTCTGGCCCGCCGACTGCACGGCGCCGTGGGCGGGCGCGTGCCCACAGCGTTTCGGCCGACAGAATTCCAGCGGATGAGGCTGACCTTCCTTCTGCATCTGCTCGGCCTCCTCGCGACGGGCCTCAGCACGCGCGAACTCGCTGATGCCGCCGTCTATCCTGAACTTGGCCTTCACGGCTCCGATTGGCGTGGCGCCAACGAACGTCGTCAGGTCCAGCGGCTACGAGACGAAGCAATCCACCTCAGCGAGAGCGGATATCTCGACCTGCTGCGCGGTCGAAAGCCGCCGCCCGGTGCGACATTTCCCGCGCCGTGATTTTGCCCACTCTCCCGATCCGATCAGCATACGCCAGCCTTGTCTCCGCCACTACGCGCTCGCCCCGTGCGGCCTGCGCTTCGACGGAGACCGACGATGCAGCCCAATCCCGCAGATGATGCGCCACGCTTTCTGAAAACCCCTGATGCCGCGAAGCGTCTGGGCCTCTCGCCGCGCACGCTGGAGAAACATCGCTGCTTCGGCACCGGCCCGATCTACCACAAGCTCGGTGGCCGCATCGTCTACACGGTCGCCGACATCGACGAATGGGCAGCGGCCGGGATGCGCCGGTCAACGTCCGACCCGGGACCGGGCATCGCCACCACGAGACGGGCGGCTGCTGGCGAGCGCGGACGCTAATCCGTGTCAGCCAATCGTCTCTCCGCCCAGCAGCTCGACCTGTTCCGTCCGATCGCTGGAGATATCGCCCCGCGTGACGCCCAGGATCTGATGAGCTGGCCCTTCTTCTCGCTCGCCAAGAGCAAGCGGGTCGCGCCGATCCTGTTCCGCATGGGCGATGTCTCGATCCATGTCGAAGCCACGCCGGAACATGGGATGGCGACCATCTGGGACGCCGATATCCTGATCTGGGCGGCAAGCCAAATTGTCGAAGCGAATGACGCGGGCCTGCCCACCTCGCGTCTCATCGCCGCCACGCCCTATGACATCCTGACCTTCACCCGGCGCGGCACCGGCAAGGCGAGCTATGAGCGGCTGCGCGCCGGCCTCGACCGGCTTCAGTCGACCACGATCGCCACTAGCATCCGTCAAAACACCCAGCGTCGGCGCCATCGCTTCTCATGGATCAATGAGTGGCGTGAGCGTCTCGACGGCCAGGGCCGCGCGCTCGGCATCGAGATGATTGTACCCGACTGGTTCTACGCCGGGGTGCTGGACCATGCGCTCGTCCTCACCATCGACCGCGCTTATTTCAGCCTGACCGGCGGCCTGGAACGCTGGCTCTATCGCATCTGCCGCAAGCATGGCGGGCGTCAGGAAAATGGGTGGAGCTTTGATGTCGCCCACCTTCACCTGAAGTCGGGCGTCCTCTCGCCCCTCAAGCGGTTCAGCTTCGATCTGCGCGATATCGTCCGCCGTCAGCCGCTGCCTGGATACCGCCTGACGCTCACCTTCGAACTTGGCCGCCATCGGCTGAACTTCGCTCCGCTCCCCATCGATCCGCTCGACGCCGCCATGCGGCGGATGGGCTATCCGCCTGTGGATAAGTTGCCATGAGACACGGACTATCAGGAACCGCGACTATCGGACGATCAGGAACCCGATCCTCGGACTATCGGGAACCGAAACAGGGTATAAGGTTATGGAATCATTGCGCGATTCCGCCCCTTAACATTGCTAACTCTGAATCCTTCGGATTCATGCTAACGCGCAGTTTGCCTGTGGACGAAATGCGATGATCGTCGCGTTGCTCAATCAGAAGGGTGGCGTCGGTAAGACCACCCTCGCGCTCCATCTGGCAGGCCAGTGGGCAATGACCGGCAAGCGTGTCCTGCTCATCGATGCCGATCCGCAGGGCTCAGCCCTGGACTGGGCGCAAGAGCGTGCATCGCAAGGCCTGCCACGGCTGTTCAGCGTGGTGGGTCTCGCGCGCGACACGCTGCACCACGAGGTTCCCGAGCTGGCGCGCAGTGTCGATCATGTGGTGATCGATGGGCCGCCGCGCGTCGCAGGGCTGCTTCGCTCAGCTTTGCTCGCCGCAGATCTTGTCCTGATGCCGGTGCAGCCTTCGCCGCTCGACGGCTGGGCATCGGCCGAGATGCTGGCGCTGCTCGACCAGGCACGCATCTTCAAACCCAACATCCGGGCGCATTTCGTCCTCAACCGATATCCCGCCCGCACGCTGATCGGCCGCGCTACCGCAGACAGTCTTGCTGACCACGACCCGTCCTTATTGCCGGAACATATCGGCCAGCGGGTCATCTTCGCGGACGCCATGCGGACCGGGCGCCTTGCCCCCGAATTGGCCCCCGATAGCATCGCTTCACACGAGATCGCCGCATTGGCGCAGCAGGTCGGGAATCTCCCATCATGAGCGCGCCGGGCAAATCGTCCCGCCGCTTCGCTGCCCGACCGCGCAAAGTCGATGCCTGGATTTCCGCAGGCGATGGGAAGCCACCGGCGCCGCCGTCGCGAAGCGCCAACACCGCGCGGCTCACCATCGACGTGACACCGGAACTGCGCAAACGGATCAAGCTGGCGGCGCTTCAGCGCGGGCTGACACTGGCCGATCTGTTGCGCGCGATGCTGGCCGAGGCTTTCCCCGACGAAGATCAGGGGAGCGCGCCATGATCGCCGTTCGCGATGATCGTACCCGCGTCGATCTGCTGTGGATCGAAAAGAAGATCGAGCGCTGGATACGCTTCGGGCGACCCGTCGAGGATCAGATACTCGATCGCCGCCGTCGCCGCCTCGGCTTCGCGCCCGACAGCCTGTTCGCGTTCGTGCGCTGGGCGTCCAACGACTTCGGAACGGTCGTTTCCCGCATCGACATCCTGCGCGCCGTCCTACCGGGCGAGCCCTATCAGACCGTGCCCGGCGTTGATCCTGGCGGTGACATTCTGCTGCGGGTTTCCGGCTGGCCCAAGGTGCAACGGGTGTTCGAGGCGATCGACGCGGTGGACGCGCTCGGCATCGATCCCGCCGACACCGCCCCGGACCATTGGCGCCACGTCCATAATCGCCTCGCCGCCCGCGAGACGCCGCGTCCCTACAGGCTGGAGCGCCACCGCGCCTGGCTCGCCCGCAAAGGCTCCCTGCAATGACCCGTCACAGAAAAACGCTCGCGCTCGCCGTCGTCGCGATCAGTCTGATCGGCATCTCGATGTGGATCGAGCCGCCGCCGCGCCTGATCTGGAACGCCAGTCCCAGCGTCCCGATCGGCTTCTACCGGGTGCGGGTCGGCGAGCCGGTATCGCGCGGCGATCTTGCCGTCGTGGCGCCGCCGCCGGGCATGGCCGGGTTCCTCGACAAGGGCGGTTATCTGCCGCTCGGCCTGCCGCTCCTCAAGCGCGTCGCGGGTGTTCCCGGGCAGACGGTCTGCCGGATCGGCGACACGATCAGCATCGACGGCGATGCGATCGCACTGGCGCAGAGAACCGACCGGCTCGGCCGTTTTCTGCCCGTCTGGTCGGGCTGCCGAACACTCGCAGCGGACCAGATTTTCTTCCTCAATGCCGACCGCGAGGACAGCCTCGACGGCCGCTATTTCGGGCCGCTTCCCGCCGCGACCGTGATCGGACGGGCGACGCCGATGTGAGCGCGCAGCGTGTCCCGATTTCATTTTCACCCCGCCAAGCAAAGGAGACTGGCAATGCAACCCAATATCTTCAAGCCCACCGATGACGGCTATACGGGCCGCATCCGTTTGTTCGGCATAGACGAGGTTGTCAGCCTCGTTCCCGCCGAACCGAGTGATGCAGACAAGGCACCGGATTTCCGCGTCCTGCTCGATGATGAGCATGGCCCGAGAGTCGGCGCCGCATGGAAGGATGTCGGCGAACGCGCCGGCGACTATGTCTCGCTGGAGATCGAAAGCCCGCTGTTTGCCGGCCAGAATCTGCGCGCGCATCTCTTCCGAGCCGATGATGATGGGACCGCGTTCCGGCTGTCGATCAGCCGCCCGCGCGCCCGCGAAGAACGGGGCTGATCTGATGCGCCCGCGCCGCTGTTCTGCGTGTCGTCGGGCGCTGTCGCTGGTGTTGCTCGCCTGCCTTGCGAGCGCACCGGCGACGGTTTTCGCCCGTACCGAAGACGAACCGTCCGCCAGACCATCACCCATCTCGCCGATCGCCGCCCATGTCGCCGAGGCGTCTCGCCGCTTCGCGATCCCGGAACGCTGGATATGGGCGGTCATGCGCGTCGAAAGCGCGGGCGATGTGACCGCGATCTCGCACGCTGGCGCCATGGGCCTGATGCAGATCATGCCCGGCACCTGGGCGGAACTTCGTGTGCGCTACCGTCTCGGCCGCAACCCCTATGATCCCCGCGACAACGTCATTGCAGGCACCGCCTATCTGCGCGAGTTGCATGATCGCTACGGCAATCCAAACGCAATGCTGGCGGCCTACAATGCCGGGCCGGGACGCTATGATGAACATCTCGCGACCGGTCGTCCGTTGCCGCGAGAGACGCGTGCCTATCTTGCAATGCTCACGCCGATGGTCGGCGGCGCGCCCGGTCTTATCGCCTCAAGCCCGCCCGCCGATGCGCTCGCCTGGACTCACGCGCCGCTCTTTTCGCGTCCTGTGAACGTCGCCTCTGGCGCAGCCCCCGAGCCGTCCGACGCGCCGCAGGACGATGCCGGAGATGCACCTGAAGCAGACGCCTCCGAAGTCGGAGACGGTCTGTTCGTTCCTCTTTCCGGTCAACAGCCGTCATGAAGCGCGCACTCGCAGGCAGGCGTAATCAGGCGCGCAATAGCGGTCGCTATAGTGGAAGGTGCTGGGAAAGCAGGGAAAAGAAGGAGGCACGGCAAGATAAAAGGACCGCCAGCAGGCTGGGTCCAGATGGTTGGTTGGATGGGGTTTTTGCGTATGGCTCCTTGAGAAGCCTGCCAGCATCTTTTCATGAAACTGCCTATATTTCCGCACTTCTGCGTCTGGCAGCAGATTTCGCCTGTGGTTTCCTCCACCGATGAGCGACCGCGACGACGAGTTCGAGGTCAGACCGGGACGGTCCCGCGACGGCGGGACAAAAGGCCGGCAAGCGAAGTCCTTCGTCGGTCAGGTCATGCGCGCGGCGAACAAGGGCGGACGCGGCGGGCGCGCTTACAATCCTCGCCGGAAAGGGGGCAGCGTTTCCCGCTTCGGGCGCGGCAGGGTGACTGCCCCACGTCGCGCGCGCCGAGCGACGGATCGGCGCGTCGTCGTCAAGATGCGTATCGTCCGGCATCAGGGCGCCAGGTTCCGGGCGGCGCCACTCGCGCGGCACGCCAACTATCTCGAACGCGAAGGCGTGACCCGTGACGGCACGCCGGGCCGCCTGTTCGATGCGGCTGGCGATCAGGCCGACGGGAACGCCTTTGCCGATCGCTGCGAAGATGATCGCCATCATTTTCGCATGATCATCTCGCCGGAAGATGCGCGGGAGATGGACGACCTGCGTGCCTTTACCCGCGAGTTGATGGCGGACGCACAGCGTCACCTCGGCACCTCGCTCGATTGGGTGGCGGTCGATCACTGGAATACCGATGACCCCCATATTCATGTGCTGGTTCGGGGTCGCGGTGACGATGGCCGCGACCTCGTCATAAGCCGGGACTATATCCGCGAGGGCTTCCGTCATCGTGCCGAAGATCGCGTGACCCTCGAATTGGGGCCACGGACGCAGCGCGAGATCCATGCGGCGCTCGGCCGCGAGGTGCGGGCCGATCGCTGGACCAGCCTAGATCGCAGCTTGCGGGATTTCGCCGACCGCCACGGAGGCATTGTCGATCTGCGCCCGGACTCCAATGGACGCGGACCTGAGAACCGACATCTTCTGGTGGGCCGTGCGCAAAAGCTGGAGGCCATGGGTCTGGTCGAACCGCTCGGTCCTGCGGCCTGGACTATGAAGTCAGGCCTGGAGGAGAAGCTCCGCGATCTCGCTATTCGAGAGGACATCATCAAGACGATGCACAAGGCGATGGCGCGGGACACGCCGAGCCCGGAGGTGTCGCGCTTTGCGATCCATCATGGCACGCCGGTCGATCCGGTCGTTGGGCGTCTGGTCGATCGCGGGCTTTACGACGAACTCAAGGGCAGCGCCTATGCTGTTGTCGATGGCGTTGATGGTCGCACCCACCATTTGCGTTTCGCTGATATCGACATGACAGGAGACGCAAAGGCCGGCGCGATCGTCGAACTGCGCTCCTGGGAAGATGCGAGGGGGCAGCAACGCCATTCGCTCGCGACCCGATCCGATCTGTCGCTTGGAGAACAGATCACCTCCGATGGCGCGACCTGGCTCGATCGCAATCTCATCGCTCCTGAACGCCCCATATTGGGTGGCGGCTTTGGCGCGGACGTCACCGCAGCCATGGAGGCGCGCACAGATCATCTGGTCAATGAGGGACTGGCGGAACGGCGCGGCGCCCGCGTCATTTTCGCCCGCGCGCTGATCCAGACGCTCAAGGACCGGGAAATGCTGCACATCAAGACCGACCTTGTTGACCGAACCGGCCTTGCGCCTCTGCCATCGAGGCCAGGTGATCATGTCGCGGGTATCTATCGGCAGCGCGTAACGCTGGCCTCAGGTAGGTTTGCCATGATCGATAATGGGCTGGGTTTCCAGCTCGTCCCCTGGCGGCCGGCGCTCGAACAGCATCTCGGTCGCCATGTCTCCGGTACGATGACGCCGGGCGGAGGCGTGGACTGGTCCTTTGGACGGCAGCGTGGACTGGGTCTATAGGCTCACCTTGATGTTTTTAGTGTTATCCACTAACTAAGGTCCATGGATAGAGCCATTTCCGCTAGCGAAGCCAACCAGCGCTTCTCCGAACTCCTCCGCGATGTGGCGGAAGGAGAGAGTTTCACCGTGATGTCGCGGGGACGGCCCGTTGCACGCGTCCTGCCTGTCGATCGTCTACAGGAGCATCAGGCTGTTACACGTCTCCTCGACTTCGTTTCGGGACTGCCCATCCGGCGAGCTGGCAAATGGACGCGGGACGATCTCTACGAATGAGTCGCGTCGCGCTCGATACAAACATTCTAGCCTATCTGGCCGGAGTTTCCCGCGCGGAAGAGGATGACGCGAAGATCGCGCAGACCCGTCAAATGATGGGACGCCTCTCCGATCGCGTTAGCCTGATCGCTCCTGCGCAGACATTAGGTGAACTGTTCGTGGTTCTGCGGCGGGGCGGCGCGACGGCCTCGGAGGCGCGCGCGATCCTTCTAGAGTTTTCAGAGGCGTTCGGAACTTCCGCATCCGAAGTCCGCACTGCCCTAACGGCTGCTGATCTCGTAGTCGATCACAAGCTGCAATTTTGGGACGCTTTGATTCTGACGGCGGCCGCGGATGCGGGCTGCACGCTTCTACTGTCCGAAGATATGCAATCAGGCTTTGTCACCCGTGGGCTTACGATCGTTAACCCGCTCGCCGATGAGCCTCATCCGAAACTCGCCCAGTTGCTGATTGCATCAGCCTGAGTGCCTTTCCCATCGCGCACCGCCGCCTCCTACGAAAGAGACCCCATATGCGCGTAACATTAGAGCTGGATGAGAATTTGGTAGCGAAGGCCAGGGCGCTCACCGGGATAGAGGCCATCACTCCGCTTGCACACGAAGCAATGGAGGCCTTGGTTCAACGCGAGAGCAATCGTCGCGCGTCTTGGCGACTGTGTGAAGAGCGAAGCGGTCAAACTACACGCCGCCCATAGGTCCGCACCTACGCCATCGTTTCTATTTGCGCGACCGCCTTTCTATTCCTGCGCCATACTGCGCCAAGGTATTGTAATAACGTAGTTTCAATCCCGACCTTCTGGCTTTTGACCGGAAAGGAAAGGATGTGTCTGCGACCAAGATTCTCTGGGGTCAGATACTCGCTGTCTTCACGATCGTATTGCTGTCGGTCTGGTCGGCGACGCAGTGGACCGCCGCGGCCCTTGCTCATCAGCCCCAGCTCGGATCGCCCTGGTTCACCATAGGCGACTGGCCTGTCTATCCGCCGCCCGCCTTCTTCTGGTGGTGGTTCTCCTTCGATGCCTATGCGCCGGACATATTCGTGCGCGGCGCCTATATCGCCGTATCAGGCGGTTTCATCTCGATCGCCGTCGCCATCGGTATGTCGGTCTGGCGCGCGCGCGAACTCAAGAACGCCGAGACATACGGGTCAGCGCGCTGGGCGACCGAGAACGAAGCCCGCACCGCCGGGCTACTCGGCGACGATGGCGTGATCCTCGGCAAACTGGGAACCGACTATCTGCGCCATGATGGGCCGGAGCATATTCTCTGCTTCGCGCCGACACGATCGGGCAAGGGCGTGGGCCTTGTCGTCCCTAGTCTCCTGACCTGGCCGGGTAGCTGCATCGTCCATGACATCAAGGGCGAGAACTGGAGTCTGACCGCAGGCTTCCGCAGCCGGTTCGGCAAAGTGCTGCTGTTCGATCCGACCAATGCGGCGAGCGCTGCCTATAATCCGCTGCTCGAAGTGCGCCGAGGCGAGTGGGAAGTCCGCGACGTTCAGAATATCGCCGACATACTGGTCGATCCCGAAGGCTCGCTGGAGAAACGCAACCACTGGGAAAAGACCAGCCATGCGCTTCTGGTCGGCGCCATCCTGCATGTTCTCTATGCCGAGCCCGACAAGACACTGGCAGGCGTCGCCAATTTCTTGAGCGATCCGGGCCGTCCGATCGAGACCACGCTGCGGGCGATGATGCTCACCCCGCACCTGGGCAAAGCCGGGGTCCACCCCGTCGTCGCGTCGGCCGCGCGCGAGCTGCTCAACAAGAGCGACAATGAACGCTCCGGCGTCCTGTCCACCGCCATGTCCTTCCTGGGGCTTTACCGCGATCCGGTCGTGGCGGCCGTCACCCGACAATGCGATTGGCGCATCGCCGATCTGGTGAACGGTCCGCATCCGGTCTCGCTCTACCTCGTCGTTCCGCCGTCCGACATCAACCGCACCAAACCACTGGTGCGCCTAATCCTCAATCAGATCGGGCGGCGGCTGACCGAGGAACTGGCCTCCACCGCCAAACGTCAGCGTCTGCTCCTGATGCTCGACGAATTTCCGGCCTTGGGACGCCTGGATTTCTTCGAAAGCGCGCTGGCGTTCATGGCGGGGTACGGGATGAAATCCTTTCTCATCGCCCAAAGCCTCAACCAGATTGAAAAGGCTTACGGCGTCAACCATTCGATCCTCGACAACTGCCATGTGCGCGTCTCGTTCGCGACCAACGACGAGCGAACCGCAAAGCGGGTGAGTGACGCACTCGGCACCGCGACCGAGATGCGGGCGATGAAGAACTATGCCGGGCACCGCTTGTCGCCCTGGCTTGGGCATTTGATGGTTTCGCGATCAGAGACCGCCCGCCAGCTCCTCACGCCGGGCGAGATCATGCAGCTTCCGCCCGATGATGAGATCGTGATGGTGGCCGGCACGCCACCGGTGCGGGCGAAGAAGGCGCGCTACTTCACCGACCCGCGCCTGACCCGGCGACTGTTGCCTGCACCCAAACCCAATCGCTCCCGAAAGCCGCCGCATCCCGACGACTGGACCGGGATCGAGCCGCCGCCATCTCCCGATGGCACACCGCCCGGCCAGTCGGGGGCGATGGCGCAGCCTGCTGAACCTGCGGACAGCGACGACGCCAATGCCAATATCCGCCGCGAGCCCGATCTGCCGGACCATGAGGAAATTGTCCGCGAGCCGCCAGCGCCCGTGCAGGAATTCGACTTCGATGAACCGGACGCGAGTGCCGATGATGCGACCGCGCAGCGGCGGATGCACCGGATCGCCCGCATTGCGAGCCTCGATCCCAATGACGGCATTGAACTTTGAAGCGGAGATTATAACCATGCGCGTCAAACGCACCTATCGCCTGCCGCCGGAACTGGCGGACCAGATCGAAGACTATGCCGCCCGCAAACGGGTGCCGCAGACTCAGATCCTCGAAGCGGCGCTCCTGTCTTTCCTCTCCCCGGATGGCCCCGAACGTCTCGAAGCGACCCTGGCCCGGCGACTGGACCGGCTGTCACGCCAGCTCGATCGCCTTGAGCAGAATATCACCATATCCAATGAGGCTGTCGCGCTGTTCGTTCGCTTCTGGCTGACGACCACGCCACCCTTGCCGGATACCGCGCTCGGCGCCGCAAAGGTTAGTGGCTATGAACGCTACAAGGGTTTCGTCGAAGCTCTGGGCCGCCGCGTCGAATCGGGATCGAGTCTTGCGCGGGAAATATCGCTCGATGTGAACTCGCAGCCGGGAACGGTAGCATCGGGGTTCGAGGATTGATCGCGCCCTACGCTTATCTTTCTATTACTTCGACACCCTACGCTAAACGCAAATTGTTGTTGCGATAGCGTTTTTTCTGCCTCTTCTAACTGTCCCCATGCCCGCACGCGGCTTGCGCGCTGGCGCAATCAGGGGACGATCACTTGGCCACCAGTCTCAAATCGGAGAGCCTATCTCGCGGCGCACGGATGCTGCGCACAGCGCTGGGTGCTGGAATTGCGGGCTGGCTGGCGGACCCGAAAACCGCCGAGGTGATGCTGAACCCCGATGGCCGGCTCTGGATCGACCGGCTAGGCGAAGGCCTGTCCGACACTGGCGAACGGCTCGCACCGGCAGACGGCGAACGGATCATCCGGCTGGTCGCGCATCATGTCGGCGCCGAGGTTCATGCGGGAAGCCCGCGTGTCTCGGCGGAACTGCCGGAAAGCGGGGAACGGTTCGAAGGCTTGTTGCCGCCTGTCGTCGCCGGGCCGGCCTTTGCGATCCGCAAGCCTGCCGTCGCTGTCTTCACCCTCGATGATTATGTCGCCGATGGGATTCTGACGCGGTTGCAGGCGTCAGCACTTCGCATCGCAGTCGCGGACAAGGCCAACATCCTTGTCGCGGGCGGCACCGGCACCGGCAAGACCACGCTCACCAATGCGCTGCTCGCCGAGATCGCCAAGACTGGCGACCGCGTCGTGCTGATCGAGGATACGCGCGAACTCCAGTGCAGCGCGCCCAATCTGGTGGCGATGCGGACCAAGGATGGTGTCGCCAGCCTGTCGGATCTTGTCCGCTCGTCACTGCGGCTGCGCCCTGATCGCATCCCCATCGGTGAGGTGCGCGGCGCCGAGGCGCTTGATCTTCTGAAGGCCTGGGGCACCGGGCATCCCGGCGGCGTCGGCACGATCCACGCCGGCACCGCGATCGGCGCGCTGCGGCGCATGGAGCAGCTCATCCAGGAGGCGGTGGTGACCGTGCCGCGCGCGCTGATCGCCGAGACCATCAATTACGTCGCGGTCCTCGTGCGCGACGGCCATGGACGCCGCCTTTCCGAACTCGCGCGCGTCGATGGGCTCAATGCCGCCGGCGAATATGCGCTGCGCCAGCTTCCGGGGCCGCTCGAACCCATCCGCACCGCGGCAGAATTCCCGATCCATCAACCAGGAGAACTCGCATGACCAACGCACTTGTCCGGCTACGCAGCACAGCGAACACCGCCATCATCGGCGTCGCCGTCGCGCTCGCCATGTCCAGCGCCGCCAAGGCATCGGGTTCTTCCATGCCCTGGGAAGCGCCGCTTCAATCGATCCTCCAGTCGATCGAAGGGCCGGTCGCCAAGATCGTCGCGGTAATCATCATCATCGTCACCGGCCTGACGCTCGCCTTCGGTGACACCAATGGCGGCTTTCGGCGGCTCATCCAGATCGTCTTCGGTCTCAGCATCGCCTTTGCCGCCAGTTCCTTCTTTCTCTCTTTCTTCAGCTTCGGCGGCGGGGCCGTCATCTGATGCAGGGCGGCGGCGATGAGGTGGCGGGCTTCTACGCCCCGGTCCACCGGGCGCTCACTGAGCCCATTCTCCTGGGCGGCGCCCCGCGCACGCTCGCCATCGCCAATGGCACGCTGGCGGCCGCGATCGGTCTCGGTCTCCAGCTCTGGATCGCCGGCGGGGTGTTCTGGCTGGTCGGTCATCTCGCCGCCGTCTGGGCCGCCCGCCGCGACGCGCAGTTCGCCGACGTCGCTCGCCGCCACCTTCGATATCCCGCCTTTTTGCGCGTGTGACGAGGAGCCAACAGCATGATGAACCTCGCCGAATATCGCCATCGCGCCGCCTCGCTCAGCGATTTCCTGCCTTGGGCCGCACTGATCGCCGAGGGCGTGGTCCTCAACAAGGATGGTTCTTTCCAACGCACCGCGCGTTTTCGCGGGCCCGATCTCGATTCCGCGACGCCTTCTGAGCTGGTCGGCGTCACCCACCGGCTGAACAATGCGCTCCGCCGTTTGGGATCGGGATGGTCGATCTTCGTCGAAGCCCAGCGCATCCCATCCGATGACTATGCGGTTTCCGTTTTTCCCGATCCGGTCTCGGCGTTGGTCGATGAGGAACGGCGCGCCCAGTTCGTCGATGCAGGCGCGCATTTTGAGAGCCGCTATTATCTGACCCTGCTCTGGATGCCGCCCGCGGAGGATGCCGCGCGCGCCGAGAGCTGGCTCTATGAAGGTAAGGCCAGAGACGGGGTCGATCCCTGGGAAATGGTCAAGAGCTTCACCGATCGCTGTGCTCAGCTTCTCAATCTCATTGAAGGCTTCGTCCCGGAATCGGCCTGGCTCGATGACGGCGAGACGCTGACCTATCTCCATTCGACGATCTCGACCCGGAGCCAGCGGGTCCGCGTGCCGGAAACGCCGATGTATCTCGACGCACTGCTCCCCGATCAGCCGCTGACCGGCGGCCTCGAACCCCAGCTCGGCCAGCATCATCTGCGCGTCCTGACCGTGATCGGCTTTCCGACAATGACCTGGCCGGGCATTCTCGATGAGCTGAACCGGCTCGCCTTTCCTTATCGCTGGTCGACCCGCGCGATCATGCTCGACAAGAGCGACGCGACCAAATTGCTCTCGAAGATCCGGCGCCAATGGTTCGCCAAGCGCAAGTCGATCGCCGCCATCGTCAAGGAAGTGATGACCAACGAAGCGTCCGTCCTGATGGACAGCGATGCGTCGAACAAGGCCGCCGATGCCGATGCCGCGCTTCAGGAACTGGGCGCCGATGATGTCGGTCAGGCCTATGTGACTGCGACCGTGACTGTTTGGGACGAAGATCCCGGCATCGCCGCCGAGAAACTGCGACTGGTCGAGAAGATCATCCAGAGCCGCGATTTCACCTGCATCCCCGAAGGCATGAACGCGATCGAGGCCTGGCTCGGATCACTCCCCGGCCATGTCTATGCCAATGTCCGGCAGCCGCCGATTTCGACGATGAACCTTGCCCATATGATTCCGCTCTCGGCGATCTGGGCGGGACAAGCGCGTGATGAGCATTTCAAGGCGCCGCCGCTGCTTTTCGCGAAGACCGAGGGCAGCACGCCGTTTCGCCTGTCGCTTCATGTCGGCGATGTTGGCCATACACTGATCGTCGGTCCCACCGGCGCGGGTAAATCCGTGCTGCTCGCCACCATGGCGCTTCAGTTCCGCCGCTATTCCGGCAGCCAGATATTCGCCTTCGATTTCGGCGGCAGCATCCGTGCCGCCGCGCTGGCCATGAGCGGGGATTGGCATGATCTTGGCGGCAGCCTGTTCGCCAGCGAGGCTGGGAGGGAAGATGATAGCGGCGTGCTGTTGCAGCCGCTGGCGCGGATTGACGACGCAGCCGAGCGCGCATGGGCGGCCGAATGGCTCGCTGGCATCTTCGAGGCCGAAGGCGCCACGATCGACCCGCAGGCGAAGGACCACATCTGGTCGGCATTGACCTCGCTCGCCAGCGCCCCGCCCGGCGAGCGCACGCTCACCGGCCTTGCCGTACTGCTCCAGTCGCAGGAGCTGAAGCAGGCGCTCGCGCCCTGGTGCGTCGGCGGCGCATGGGGCCGGCTGCTTGATGCCGAACAGGAACGGATCGGAAGCGCTTCGGTGCAGGCGTTCGAGACCGAAGGGCTGATGGACAGCGGCGCGGCGCCCGCGGTCCTGGCCTATCTGTTCCACCGCATCGCCGATCGGCTCGACGGGAGCCCCACGCTGATCATCATCGATGAGGGCTGGCTCGCGCTCAATTCTCCGGCCTTTGCTCGGCAGCTTTCGACCTGGCTGGTTACGCTTCGCAAGAAAAACGCGAGCGTCATCTTCGCCACCCAGTCGCTGGCCCAGATCGAGGGTAGCAGCGTCGCGCCGGCGATTATCGAGAGCTGCAAGACCCGCATCCTGCTCCCGAACGAACGCGCGCTCGAACCGCAGATCGCCCGCATCTACCGGGCGTTCGGTCTCAATGACCGGCAGATCGAAATCCTGGCGCGCGCGGCGCCGAAGCGCGATTATTATTGCCAGTCCCCACGCGGCAATCGGCTGTTCGAGCTGGGTCTGGGTGATGTGGCGCTCGCCTTCGCCGCTGCCTCTTCCAAGACCGACCAGATCGCCATCGGCGATCTCATCGACGCCCATGGGGCGGACGGCTTCGCGGCCGCCTGGCTGCGCCATCGCGGCCTCCATTGGGCCGCCGATCTTTTGCCAGCCTTCACAGAGGAGAGAGTGCCATGACCCATCGCAACCTGCGTCGCAGCCTCATCGCCGGCATCGCCGTGCTGGGGCTGACGGCGGTGTCCACCCCCGCCAGCGCCCAGTTCGGGTTTGGTGGGATCGTCTATGACCCCACCAACTACGCGCAGAATGTGCTGACCGCCGCGCGAACGCTTCAGCAGATCAACAATCAGATCCAGCAGATTCAGCAGCAGGCAACCTCCCTCATCAACGAGGCCCGCAATCTCGCCTCGCTGCCGTTCAGCAGCCTCAATGAACTTCAGGCGCAAATCCAGCAGACCCGGCAGTTGCTGAGCGAAGCCCAGCGCATCGCCTATGATGTGAAGACCATCGAGGACGCCTTCACCCAGCGCTACCGCGATGTCGATATGAGCGCGTCCGACGCCACGCTGATCGCCAATGCGCGCGAGCGCTGGAAGGACAGCGTCGGCAGTTTCGAGGATGCGCTGCGTGTTCAGGCCGGCGTCGTTGGCAATATCGAAGGCTCGCAGACCGCAATGGCGAATATCGTCGGCGCCAGCCAGTCGGCGACCGGCGCGCTTCAGGCCGCCCAGGCCGGCAATCAGCTTCTCGCCCTGCAATCGCGCCAGATTGCGGATCTGACCGCGCTGATCGCGGCGCAGGGACGCGCCCAGACGCTCGAATCCGCCCGCAACGCGGCGACCGAGGAACAGGGACGTGAGCATTTTCGCCGCTTCATGAAACGCAGCGGCCAGTGACGCCGCGCTGACGGAAGGGAATGGACGATGAGCCGCAGCGCCAAAATAGCCGGGGTCGCGCTTGCCGGGGGCATATTGATGGCGACTGCGATCGCGATTGCCGTCGATGAGCGCAAGCCGACAGCGCCGCTGCCATCGCCCACTGAGTTGGCGCCGTATGACCCGCTGCCCGATGAACTCGCCCGCTGCCGCACGATCACCATGCCGGATTCAGGCTGCGATGCGGCCTGGGAGGAGCATCGCCGTCGGTTCATGGGCCGTGAGGATTCCCTTGGTCGTAAGGACGGGCGGCCATGAACGACACCGGCGTCATCAACACCTTCCTCAACACCTTCAACAGCTACATCGACAGCGGTTTTGGCCTGCTCGGCGGCGAGGTGGCGTTCCTTTCGACCACGCTTATCGTCATCGACATCACGCTCGCCGGGCTGTTCTGGGCCTGGGGCGCCGATGAAGATGTGATGCACCGGCTGGTGAAGAAGGTCATGTATGTCGGCTTCTTCGCCTTTGTGATCGGCAATTTCTCTGCGCTCGCCGGGATCGTGTTCGAGAGCTTTGCCGGGCTCGGCCTCAAAGCCAGCGGATCGGCGATCAGCCTTGCCGATTTCATGAAACCGGGCAGCGTCGCCGCCGCCGGGTTCAATGCTGGCGAGCCGCTGCTGGATTCCGCGGGCGAACTGACCGGGCCGGTCGGCCTGTTCACCAACTTCGTCCAGATCGCGATCCTGCTCATCGCCTGGGTGATCATCCTGATCGCCTTCTTCATCATGAGCGTCCAGCTCTTCGTGACCCTGATCGAGTTCAAGCTGACCACGCTTGCTGGTTTCGTCCTGTTGCCGTTCGCACTGTTCAACAAGACCGCTTTCCTGGCCGAAAAGGTTCTGGGCAATGTCGTCGCTTCCGGCATCAAGGTGCTGGTACTGGCCGTCATCGTCGGGATCGGCACCGGGCTCTTCGCCCAGTTTGAAAGCGCGTTCGGTGAAATTCCGACGGCCGAACAGGCGATGTCGGTGGCGCTCGCCGCTTTGGCGCTGCTTGGCCTATCGATCTTCGGTCCGGGTATCGCGACCGGACTTGTCTCCGGCGCCCCGCAGCTCGGTGCTGGCGCCGCCGTTGGCACAGCGCTCGCCGCAGGCGGAATGGCCGTGGGCGGCGCAATGGGTGCCCGCATGGCGGCAGGCGGTGCGGCCTCTGCCATCGGCGGCGGTATGAAAGCCGGCACGGCCGCTGCACGCGGCGGGTCCTTCGCCGCCGGCGCCGCCGCCAGTAGCTACAGCATGGGATCGCTTGGCAAGAGCGGCGCCAGCGCAGTCGCCGGCGGACTTGTAGCCGTTGGCCAATCCGCCGCCAGCGGTGCGGCCAAGGCGGCAACAGCCCCGCTCAAAAAGGCCGCCGCCAAGGCCGGCGACAGCGTGAAATCGAGCTTCCGTTCCGGTGCGCGCGCCGGTTTCGGAGCGAGCAGCGGCACCATATCCGGCGGGTCGGGCGCATCTGGCGGCGCTGGATCGGCATCGACTTCCGCGCCGGCAGGCGGGGGCTCTCCACCCGCATGGGCGCAGGCCATGAAACGGCAGCAGGCGCTGCAACGCGGTGTCACCTCGGTCACACACGCGGTCCGCTCCGGCGATCGCGGAGGCGGCGGAATGTCGCCCGACATCAAGCAGAAGGATTAAGCGCTCATGTTCAAGCGACCCTCCATTCGGTACGGCAAGGCCGTCGATCCTGACACGCCCTATCAGCGCGCCGCACAGGCCTGGGATGACCGCATCGGATCGGCCCGTATCCAGGCCCGCAACTGGCGGCTGATCGCCTTCGGCTGCCTCGCCGTCTCGGCGGGCCTCGCGGGCGGCCTCGTCTGGCAGGGCGCGCGCGGCACGATCACGCCATGGATCGTCGAGGTCGATAAGCTCGGCCAGGCTCAGACCGTCGCCCCGGCCAACGCCGACTATCGGTGGAGCGATCCCCAGATCGCTTTCCATCTCGCCCGCTTCATCGAACAGGTCCGCAGCATCCCCGCCGATCCGGTGATTGTGCGCGAGAATTGGCTGCGCGCCTATGACTTCACGACGGATCGGGGCGCGATGGCGCTCAATGATTATGCGCGCACGAACGATCCCTTCGCCAATATCGGCCGCATCCAGATCGCCACGGAAATCTCCAGTGTCATCCGGGCTTCGCCCGACAGCTTCCGGGTCGCGTGGGTCGAGCGCCGCTATCAGGACGGCAGCCTCGCCGCCACCGAGCGCTGGTCGGCCATCCTGACCATCACCGTTCAGCCGCCCCGCGACCCGGAGCGCCTGAAGAAGAACCCGCTCGGCGTCTACGTCAACGCTATCAACTGGTCGAAGGAGCTTGGCCAATGACCCTCTCCACACAGCGCCGCGGTGCGCATTTGCGTATCGGCGGCCTTCCGCTTCTCCTGATTTCCGTATCCACGCTCGGCGCCTGCGCCAGCACATCGGCGAAGACGCCCGCGATACGCTACGATGATGCGCCTGCGATCGCTGCGATCCCGACGCCCGCACCGGCGGCCCCCGTTGAAATCGTCACCATCCCCGAACCGCTGCCCTTGCCGGGTCAATTAAAGCCGGTGGGCGATGCCGCGCCTGCGCCCGAACAGGCTGATCCATCGGCTCGCGTCAATCAGGCCAACGCCGCCGCGCGGATGCAGCCGGTGCGCGATGGATTCATCAATGCGATCCAGGTCTATCCCTGGTCGGACGGCGCGCTCTATCAGGTCTATGCCGCACCCGGTCAGGTGACCGATATCGCCCTGCAGGAAGGCGAGCAGCTCGTCGGACCGGGGCCGGTCGCTGCCGGCGATACGGTGCGCTGGATCATCGGAAACACGGTGAGCGGCGCCGGTGCGTCGGCGCGGGTCCATATTCTCGTAAAGCCGACCCGGTCCGACCTGGCGACCAACCTCGTCATCAATACCGACAGGCGAACCTACCATATCGAACTGCGCGCCACGCGCTCGACCTGGATGGCGTCGGTCTCCTGGACCTATCCGCAGGATCGCCTCATCGCCTTGCGCGGGCAGAATATGTCTGCCGCAGGAGCGGCGTCCGTCGCAAGCGGCGTCGATATCGCCCGGCTTAATTTCCGTTACCGGATCGAAGGCGACGACGCGCCCTGGCGCCCGCTTCGTGCCTTTGATGATGGCACTCAGGTCTTCATCGAATTTCCCGCCGGGATCGCCCAAGGCGAAATGCCGCCTTTGTTCGTGATCGGCCCAGAAGGCGGCGGCGAGCTGGTCAATTATCGTGTCAGCGAACGTCATATCATTGTCGATCACCTGTTCGCGGCCGCCGAACTTCGTCTCGGCAGTGAGCGGCAGCAGCGTGTCCGCATCCTGCGTGATGATGGACGGACACAGCGCAGGAACCGGCGATGAGCAACGACGAGAAGAACCGCGCTCTGGCTGACGGGCCAGAAAGGGAGGAGGGCGCACCCACGCCGCGCGCACCGGCGCGACAGGATGTCGACGGCGACGACGAGGCCGGCATCGAGCTGGATGGTCCGGCGGATATTGAGACGCGCGTTGGCCCCGAAACTCTTGCGGACCCTTCGGGCTTCAAACTGCGCGGCGATCCGCCACGCGTCATGCGTCTTTCGCGCAAGGCGATGGCGACGTTGGGAGCGGTCGGCGCGCTGGCGGTCGGCGGCGCGCTCACTTTCGCGCTGCAAAGCCGCGACAGAGTAGCGCCGGAGGAACTCTACAACACCGACAGCCGCGCGGTGACCGAGCAGGTCTCAACCGGCCCACGCGACTACAGCGAATTGCAGCCCGGCGTGCCGCCGCTCGGCGACCCACTTCCCGGCGATCTCGGCGGGCCGATCCTTGCCGCTCAGCAAGGCGAAGGGACTGGCGACCCAACCGTGCCGCCGCCTGCCGGAGCGCAGGCGATGACGCCGGAGGAACTGGCGGCACAGCGGGCCGCGCAAGAGCGCGAGGCGGCGCTGGCGAGCCGCTTGTTCCTCGGTGGTCAAGCAGGGAGCAGCGCAACCGCGAGCGCCTCCAGTGGTGCAACGCCGGGTCTCGATCTCGCGGCGCTGGGCGCGGCCGTGCCCGCCGCGCCGGAGCCGGCAGACGGCCCCAATATGCAGCGGGCGAAGCGTGAGTTCGTTGAACGCTCGCCCGAAAGCCGCACTGTCAACAGCGGTCAGCTGACGCCGCCGGTCTCGCCTCATGTCGTTCAGGCTGGCAGCGTCATCGCTGCGGCACTCGTCACCGGCATCAGGTCCGATCTTCCGGGGCAGGTCACCGCGCAGGTCACGCAGAGCGTCTATGACAGCCCGACAGGCCGAACCTTGCTCATTCCACAGGGCTCGCGGCTTATCGGCAACTATGACGCCGAGGTCGCCTTTGGCCAGCGCCGGGTGCTGCTGGTGTGGGATCGCCTGATCCTGCCCGATGGCCGCTCGCTCATTCTCGATCGCCAGCCCGCAGGCGATCCCGCTGGCTATGCTGGGCTGGAAGACCGGGTCAATGAGCATTGGGGCGGCATCCTGCGCGCAGCCGGTCTTTCGACATTGCTCAGCGTCGGGGCGGAGCTGGGGACGGACTCCGAGGATGATATCGCCCGCGCCATTCGCAACGGCGGGCAGAACACACTCAATCAGGCTGGCCAGGAGATCGTCCGGCGCCAGCTCAACATCCAGCCTACGCTGACCGTGCGGCCCGGCTATCCGGTTCGCGTTCTGGTCAGCCGCGACCTGGTGCTTTCTCCATGGAGGCAGACACGATGACCAAACTCAAACTTGCCGATCTCGCAGAGGCCAGGCCGGTGCGTCTCACCATAGAACTGCCCGCCTCGGTTCACCATGATCTTGAAGCCTATGGCCGGGTGCTGGCGGTCGACGGCGCCCAGCCTGTTCCGCCTACGCGGCTGATTGCGCCCATGCTGGAGCGGTTCATGGCGACCGATCGGGCGTTCCGGCGCTATCGCACAAAGACTGACTGAGGCAGGCCGGTCAGCGCCCCATGAAGGCTTCGAACCGTTCCTTGCCTTCGGCCTCGACGACGGCTTGCTCGGCATTGGCGCATTCTTGGCCGCGCACCGTGCCCGCAGCGCATTGGGCGACAAGCTTGCGCGCTTCCTCGATATTGGCCTCGAAATATTGCGTGCCGCGCGCCTCGCTGATTGTCGGCGTCAGATCTGCACCCTGACAGGTGAGGCCGGGCGCGGCGACCGGCAGAATCACGGGGCGCAGCACGAAGCCCGACCCGAAGCCGATCGCGAGCGCCAC
The DNA here is from genome assembly GCF_033025475.1 of Sphingomonas sp. C3-2. NCBI lineage: Bacteria > Pseudomonadati > Pseudomonadota > Alphaproteobacteria > Sphingomonadales > Sphingomonadaceae > Sphingomonas > Sphingomonas sp. C3-2. Next base: position 2,959,437 of record NZ_CP130322.1, on the reverse strand, counting down.
GATTGCGATGAAGATTGTCTTGCCATTCATGATGCTCACTCCTTCGATCAGGTGATGCGAAATCGGGCGCGGGCCGCCTGCGTATCTCAGGTTTCGGGATAGCGTTCGCGGATCAGGCCGAGAAATCGCCGCAGCGCCGGGCTGCTATCGTTGCTGCGCCAGTAACAGCCATAGTCGATGCGGGCCTGGCCAGTAGGTTCATGCACCTCGCGGAACACGATGCCGGGATGCTGGAAGCCCAGCGCCGATTCCGATACCAGCGTCAGGAACCAGCCCGCCGACACCATCGCCACCACATTCTCGCGGCTGACGTCCTGGGTTTCGACTTCGGGTTCATAGCCGGGCTCCGCGAGCCGGGCGCGCAGGAGCCGCATCAGGTCCGGTCCAGGGTCTTGTGTCCCCAGAACGAAGCTCTCCCGGCGCAAATCGTGCCAATAGACACGCTCGGCCTCGGCGAGCGGATGACCTTCGGGCAAAGCCACCAGCACCCGCTCCGACCAGAGCGAACGGCGTTTGACCGCCGGGTCCGCGAGCTCGCCGGTGACGACTGCTAGATCGATCACTCCGGCATGGAGCGCATGGTGGAGGAATCGCCGGTCGCGCTCGACGCCATTCAGCCGAACATCAGGGAAACGCCGCTGAAACTCGACAATGGCAAAGCGCAGGTCACCTGCGGTGAGCGAACTGCAAAAGCCGATGGTGAGTTCGCCAGCATCGCCATTTCGGATCGCCCGAGCGCGACTCTTGAGATTATCAACCTCGGTCAATATCCGCCGTGCGGCGTCAATGATTGGAATACCTGCGGGCGTGAGAATTGCACCGCGCGTTTGTCGTTCGAACAGCTTTAGACCCAAGCGATGCTCTAGATTCAATACATTACGGCTGAGGGTCGCCTGCTTGATATTCAAAAAGGAAGCAGCCTTTGAAAAACTCATCATATCTGCTGCGAGTACCGCGTAACGCAGCTGTTTGGTTTCAAGCGGCATGAACGGCCTTCTTTAAGGTTATTCGAACGGGGATGTTTTGCAATTTAATTGTCCATCATCGTGTCGTTGATCATAAGAAAGCGCGAGTCTGCCCTCACGTGAATTCGGGCGTTCGAGCACGCGACAATCTCCTCGAGTCCGCCCCGATCAAGCCAGGTCGACTCCATGTCGCTCAGACAGCGTCAATGGAATCCGGCAGATCTGACAAAGCATAGCCTGCGTGGCAGACGGATGGTTCATTGTTCAGTATTCCTCGGTCGAATTGAAATTCGGGTCGAGAACTTAGGCACCGCCACTGTCCCGATAAGCGAGCAGCCGCAGCGCGTTGAACACCACCAGCAAGGTCGACCCTTCGTGCACAGCTACAGCAGGGCCAATGCCAAGCCCCAGAATAGTCGCTGGTACGAGGAAGGCGACGATCCCGAGGCTCACGAACACATTCTGGCGGATCACCGATCGCGTTGTGCGGCTAAGACCAACCGCGAACGGCAAATGCGAGAGATCGTCCGCCATCAGCGCGACATCGGCCGTCTCCAGCGCCACGTCAGAACCCGCTGCTCCCATCGCTACGCCAACTGTCGCCGTCGCCATGGCGGGCGCGTCATTGACGCCATCGCCAACCATAGCAACCTTGGTTTCGGCGCGGAGCTTCTTGATTGCCTTCACCTTGTCTTCCGGCATGAGATCGCCCCATGCCTCGTCGATCCCGACTTCACGGGCAATCGCTTCGGCCGCCCGTTGATGGTCGCCGGAGATCATGATCATCCGCTTGATGCCGATGTCGTGCAGGCGCCTCAGCGCCGCTGACGCCGTCTCGCGCGGCGTGTCGAGCAAGCCGATCGCGCCCAGATCACGGTCATCGCGCCGCACGACCATGCTGGTTTGACCACCTTCGCGCAATTGCTCGACGGCCGCCGCAATCGCTGGGGATAGTGGCGGGATGCCGTCGGTGCCGAACATTCCCGGCTTGCCGATCAGGACTTGGTCTTCCCCGACCACGGCCGAGACGCCGCGACCCGTGAGGCTTTGCAGGCTCTCCGCTTTCGGAACCGGAAAGTCCCCTATATGATCGCGCCCATCTCGCGCGATCGCCTGTGCCAGCGGATGATCGCTCAGGCCTTCGACCGCCACCGCAATCGCCATCAACTCCCGCTTGTCCACGTCCGGCGCGGTGATGACTTGCTGAATGCGCGGCTCGCCCTTGGTAAGCGTGCCAGTCTTGTCGAACGCGATCGCATCGAGCGAGCCAAGCAGTTCGAGCGGGGCGCCACCCTTGACGAGAACACCGCCGCGCGCTGCACGCGCTACGCCGGAAAGGACCGCGCTGGGAGTGGCGATGGCTAGTGCGCAGGGACTGGCCGCCACCAGCACAGCCATTGAACGGTAGAAGCTGTCGCGGAAGGGCTCATCGACCACGACCCAGGCGAACAGCAGCACAAACGCCAGCAGGAGGACGAGCGGCACGAAGGCCCGCTCGAACCTATCGGTGAACCTCTGCGTCGGCGACTTCTGCGTCTCCGCCTCGCTCACCATCTTGACCACCTTGGCGAGCGTGCTTTCGCTCGACAGGCGGGTCACCTCGATTTCAATGAGGCCGCTGCCGTTGATCGTGCCGGTGAACACCCGGCTCGCGGCATCGACCCGATCGGGATTGGCGCGGGCGGCCGCATCGTCCATGACAGGCTGCTTGTCGACCGGAATGCTCTCGCCCGTCACGGGAGCCTGGTTGATGGCGCTGGTGCCCTTGATGATGAAGCCGTCTGCCGCCACCCGTGCGTCGGGTTTTACGATCACGGTATCGCCGACCTTCAGCGCATCGACGGAGACTTCTTCTGTCGTGCCGTCGGTGCGCCGCACCGTGGCGGTGCGCGGCGCCAGTTCGGCCAGTGCCTCGATCGCCCGCTTGGCTCGGCCCATCGCATAGTGTTCGAGGGCATGCCCCAGACTGAACAGAAACAGCAGCAGCGCGCCTTCGGCGAACGCGCCAAGCGCCGCCGCGCCAGCGGCCGCGACCAGCATAAGCGTGTCGATCTCGAACTTGCGGCGTTTGAGATTGTCGATCGCCTCGCGCAGCGTGAAGAAGCCGCCGAAGAAGTAAGCTGCGACATAAAGCGCTGTCGGCAGCCAGACGGGTACTCCGGTGACGAGTTTTTCGATCGCAAAGCCGATGCCGAGCAAGGATCCGCAGGCGAGCGCGAAGATCAGCTCGGTATTGGGACCCAGAAATTCGCCATGATCATGATCATGGTTGGCATCTGTCTTCTTATCCTTCCCATCGCCCTCTGACGCGTGATCATGCCCGGCATGGGTCTCCTGCGCAGACAGAACAAGGGATCGCCGCCTGTGCTCGACACCCATGCCAGCAAGGGCGTCCTGAAGCTGGCGTTCGGTGATCTGTTCCAGATCGAACTCGATGCGAACCATGCCCGCGGCATTGGCATCGGCTTCGAGCACGCCAGGCAAGGCCCGCAGCTGCTCGCCCACGGATCGGGCCTTTCGCTGGTGCCGGATGCCTTTAACCGACCACACCACATGGCCATATCGCTCCGCGATAGCCACGCCCGCTGCTAGCGCTATGTCGCGAATACGGGGGAGCGGCACCATGTCCGGATCGTAATGGATGCATAAGAGCGCTGGCTTTGCATCCTGCGCTGGCACGATATGCGCCTTTTCGATTCCTGGCCGTGCGGAGAGATTGGCGGTGAGGCGATCGACGCAGGCATCGGTCGCATCCGGAATCTCGGGAAGAATGAGCGGAATTTCGAGCTGGATCTGTTCGGTCATAAAATTTCCTCTGTTGCATCGATCTCGTTCAGCGCCTGCACCGTGGGAATAGAGCGAGGCGGTCAGAGATCACGGAGGTGGTCGTCCGTCCCGTTCCGGGGCGGGGCCATCGGGGCGACACACCTGCGATCCGGTGTCGGGCCGAATGACCACGATCGACCCGTTCGAGATTGCGAGATTCATGGCATCACCAAAATAGGTAACACCGGCAGCTGGAGAGGTTAGGCGCTCGGTTTCGCCATCAGGCAAGGAGGCGAAATCGATCGTCAAGCCGTTGCCGACGAAATCGACCCGCACCTTCGTTCCGTTCCCGCATGTGAAGATATGCGTTCCGGCGAGAGGAAGCGGGCGATCTTCCTTGTCCACGTTGCTGTCGGGCGAACATGCCGTGTTGGCGACCAGCATGAACATACCGGCCAACAGCGCGACAGCGCGCCGCCGCTGGGCCCACCCTGAAAAGGGCACGCCACTGCGAGGCTGCGGCGTGCTATCTTTCGCCGTGAACGCTGGGGTGCGGCGTTCACGGCGCGGACCCTTCTCGCACAAGCACGCAAGGGGGGCATAGGCTTGTGGGGGGCCAATCCTCATGTCAGTCGAACAGCTCCTCGAAGAAGCTTTTGCGGCGGCGGCGCTTGTGATCGCCGTAACCGTAATCGCCTCTGTGGCTGTCGTGGCCGCGATCGTATCCTCCGCGCGACGGAGTGGGCGGAGGGGGAGCTGTTTCGACGGCACTGCGCTCTATGATCTTGTCGAGTTCGCCGCGATCGAGCCACACGCCCCGGCATTGTGGGCAATAGTCGATCTCGATGCCTTGCCGCTCGCTCATGACGAGATCGACCTTGCAGACAGGACAGGGAAGCCCCTGCTTTGACGCGCGTTCTACCATGCGTAATTCCTTCTTCCTTGACAGAATGGACGATGCGGCATGAAACAGCGCTGCATCGGGCTGCAATTTTCGGGAATGGGCGAATGCCGGTCCGGTCATGGCGCGGTCTCCGCGCGCTGGCCGGCTTCGGCCCGCGCGTCCTTCAGGATTTCGATGCCGCCCTTGATGGCGATGAGCGCCGTCATCACACCGACGATGAGGTCCGGCCAATTGCCGCCGAGCCACAGCACCAGACCGCCCGCGACAAGGATGCCCCCGTTCGATATGAAATCGTTGAAGCTGAAGGTGGTGGCCGCGCGCAGCGCGACATCGGGCTTTTCCAGGCGCTGAAGCAGCCTAAGGCAGATGTAGTTCACCGCGGCTGCGACGGCCGACATCGCCATCATGGCTGACCCGATCGGTTCGCTGCCATAGAGATAGCGGCGCCCGACATCGACAAGGATTCCGACGGCGAAGAGCAGCAGCATTGTTCCTGAAACCGTCGCTACGCGAGTTTTCCAAACAGCGCCGCGGCTCAGCGCGATGAGGCTCAACAGATAGACAAGTGCATCGGAGAGATTATCGACGCCGTTGGCGATTAGGGCACTGGAATCGCTGGTGAGGCCGACCAGGAAGAAGGCCGCGGAGATGCCGGCATTGAGGATCAGCACGATCCACAAGGTGTGCCGCTCGGTGGTGGCGGAGCGATCGCTTCTACCCATCATTAGCCCCTTTTTGTGGGTGGCGGGCGGCACGCGCGCGACGACGATGACGGTTGAGGTTGGCGCTCCCAGCGCGGTGCATTTCCTTTTTTAGGAAGCGAACGAATGCACCATCCTGGATGGCGAGTGTTTGCGTCAGCCCGCGCCTGAACGGTACGGCTATGATGCGGCTGAAGAAACCGTCGAACGCGATCGAATGGCGAACCTGCGTGCCCGAAGCCAGCGACTCCAGTCTATAGGTCTCTTCGAGTACCGCGATGCCACCAATCCCCACGGTCCACGAGAAAAGGTCCGGCTTTTCGGAAGCGGTAATCGTCGCCTCCGCCTTTATGCGATATTCTCCCTTGTAGAGGGCGTAGCTCAACGGAATGCGTTGCTCGGGCGTAATCGCGTCCGTCTCGAAACGATAGTTCGGATGCCAGAACGCATAGGCGCCAAAATCGGCGAGATGGGACCAGACCCGGATTGGGGCCATGTTGATGGTAAAACTCGTTTCTGCCTTCATCGGCTGTGTGACCTTTCACACGGGTCGCATGAGGACAGGACGATCGCTCAGATGCGATCGTGGCTGCCTCCGGCTACCGGAACGGATGGGCTCTCGGCCGCGGCTCTTCCTTTGGGCGCCGCGTCGCGACCGGCGCGATACTCGACGCGGATCGAGCGGAGCTTGTCGACCGGAACCACCGGGACCAACACGCTGAAGCGGGCCGAGCGGCGAACCCGTCCTGACAGGCTGCCGGTCCAGCGGGTATCGACGCTGGCGGGCTGATGGCGATCTTCCATCTCGGCGGTAACATGCAGATGTCCCCCGAGCGCCGGCTTGCTCATCCCGGCTCTGCGGACCTGTCCGGTGACAAGGACTGCCTCCTTGCCGGGATAAGTCCGCACCCAGAATATTTCCATCCGCTCGTCGGGCACGACCTTGATGCCAGCCTGGAGCGGTGGGGCCGAAGCGCAACCAGCAAGGAGAGCCATCCCGGCAGCAAGCGGCAAGACCACCCACTGCCGGGACGAGCGCGCGGCCGTAAAGCCCACGCACCTGTTGCCTATGCTCATGTATGCGCCTCAGAAAGACCGCCATCACCGCCTTCAGGCTCCTCCGGGACAAGCTCACGGGGTTCGTCGCCGATCCGATGCCCATAACGGGCATAGAGCGTTGGAAGGACGAACAAGGTGAGCAACGTCGCGGAGATGAGGCCGCCGATGACGACCGTCGCAAGCGGCTTTTGCACCTCGGCCCCCGATCCCGTGGCGAGCGCCATGGGAACAAACCCAAGACTGGCCACCAGAGCGGTCATGACCACCGGACGCAGGCGCATCATGGCGCCTTCATAAGCGGCCTTCGCCCGATCCATGCCATCTTCCATCAGCGCCTGGATCGAGGTCACCATCACAAGGCCGTTCAGCACCGCGATGCCGGACAGGGCGATGAAGCCCACGGCCGCCGATATGGAGAAGGGCATTCCTCGAAGGAACAATGCGAGGACACCACCAACAAGCGCCAGCGGCACTCCGGTGAACACGATCACGGCATCGCGTACACTTCCCAACGCCCCGTAGAGCAGCAGGATGATCAGGGCGAAGCACGCAGGCACCACCAGCATCAGCCGTTCGCTGGCGGAACGCAGGTTCTCGAACTGGCCACCCCAGTCGAGATACTGACCCGCGGGCAGGCGTACCTCCTTGTCGATCATCTCCTGCGCGTCGGCAACTACGCCGGCAACATCGCGGCCGCGCACATTGGCTTGCACCACGACCCGCCGCTTGCCATTCTCGCGGCTGATCTGGTTGGGGCCATCGGTGACGCCGATATCCGCAACGCTCTGGAGCGGGACGAACCCGCCGCCCGGCAGCGGCACCGGAACCTGCGCCAGCGTCTGGAGATCGGCTCTTGCCGCATCCGACAAACGGATGGTGACGGCAAAGCGCCGGTCGCCTTCGAAGATCATCCCGGCATCGCGCCCGCCGATCGCGGCGGAGACGGTATCCTGGACGGTCTGCGCAGTGATACCGAGCCGTGACATGGCGTCCCTGTTCGGGCGGATGTCGAGCATCGGCAGTCCTTGCGTCTGTTCGACGCGAACGTCGGCGGCGCCTTCGGTCTTGCGCAGAACAGCCGCGATCTCGTTCGCGGTTGCGTTCATACTGTCGAAGTCGTCGCCGAACACCTTGATCGCAACATCGCCGCGCACGCCGGCGATAAGTTCATTGAAACGCATCTGGATCGGCTGGCTGATCTCGAACGCACCGCCCGGAATACCCTCCAGCACCTTCTCGACCTTCGCCACCAGCTCGGCCTTGGTCAGGCCGCTGTCAGGCCACTCCTTTTTCGGTTTCATGATAATAAAAGTGTCGGAGATGTTGGGCGGCATAGGATCGGACGCCAACTCCGCCGTGCCCGTCTTGGAGAAGACGAAGCGGACTTCGGGCAGCCTGGCGATTTCCTTCTCGATGCGCGATTGCATCGCCTGACTCTGGTCGACCGAGGTGCCCGGTACACGCAGAACCTGCGCGGTGAGATCACCTTCGTCGAGCTGCGGCAGGAATTCCTGGCCCAGGAAGGAGAAGGTCAGGATGGCGATCAGGAATGCACCGATGCCAACACCCATGGTCAGCGTCGGGCGCTTCATCGCCTTATCGAGACCCGGCTCATATTTGCGTTTGAGCCAGGACATGATGCGGCCTTCCTTCTCCTCAACCGGCTTCGACAGCCAGATGGCGAGCATCGCCGGCACGAAGGTGAGCGAAAGCACAAAGGCGCAACCCAGCGCGATGATGACGGTGAGCGCCATTGGCGAGAAGGTCTTGCCCTCGACCCCCGAAAGGGTGAGCATCGGTACATAGACGAGGATGATGATAGCCTGGCCGAATACGGTGGGGCGGATCATCTCACGCGCGGCGCGCGCAACCGAATTGAGCCGTTCGTCAAGCGTCAGGTTGCGGCCCAGATGATGCTGTCGTTCCGATATGCGCCGGAGCGCGTTTTCCACGATGATGACCGCGCCGTCGACGATGAGGCCGAAGTCCAGTGCGCCAAGACTCATGAGGTTGGCCGAGACGCCGCCCTGCAACATCCCGAAACTGGTCATCAGCATGGTGATCGGAATCACGAGCGCCGCGATCAGCGCCGCCCGGAAATTGCCCAGCAGGAGGAACAGCACGACGATGACAAGCAAGGCGCCTTCGGAGAGATTCTTCGCAACCGTCTTGATTGTCGAGTTAACGAGCGCGGTGCGGTCCAGCACTGGCTGGATCACCACGTCGGTCGGCATCGAGGCGTTGACCTCATCGAGCCGTTCCGCGACCGCGGATGCCACCGTTCGGCTGTTCTCACCGATCCGCATGATGGCGGTGCCGACGACGACTTCCTCGCCATTCTCTGACGCAGAGCCTTGCCGGATGGCCTGGCCGAGACGCACCTGCGCCACGGAATCAAGCCGGATCGGCGTGCCTTCGCGCGTCGCGATGACGGTTGCGGCCAATTCGCCGATATTGCGAATGCGCGCGTCCGAGCGAACCGCGAGGCCTTCACCACCACGATCGACAATACCGGCGCCGACCCCGACGTTGTTGGCTTCGAGCGCCTGCGCCAGATCGGTCAGGTTCATGCCGAGCGCCGCGAGCCGCTGCGTATCGGGAATGACCTGGAACTGCTTCACATAGCCACCGATGGAATCGACGCCAGCAAGACCTTGCGTATTCTTCAGGAGTGGCGCGACGATCCAGTCCTGCACGGTCCGCAGATAGGTCGCTTTGTCCGCTTCGCTGACGAGCCGGTCGCCTTCCGGCGTGATATAACTGCCATCAGGCTGAAGCCCCGGTTGTCCCGGCTTGTGTTGGTCACCCTCGCGATGTTCGAGATGGACCGTCCACATATAGACTTCGCCAAGACCCGTGGCGATTGGCCCCATGGTGGGCGTAGCCCCATCGGGCAGGCTTTCTTCCGCCACTCGCAATCGTTCGGCGACCTGTTGCCGCGCGAAATAGATGTCGGTCTTTTCCGAGAAGACCGCCGTGACTTGCGCAAAGCCATTGCGGCTTAGCGAGCGGGTATATTCAAGCCCGGGCACACCCGCGAGCGCGGTTTCGATAGGGAATGCCACCTGTTTCTCGACCAGATCGGGCGAGAGGGCGGGCGCGACGATATTGACCTGAACCTGATTGTTGGTGATGTCGGGAACGGCGTCGATCGGCAGGCGCGACAGCGCCCAGCCTCCGATCACCATGGCGATGAGCGTCATGAGCAGCACGAACCAGCGCCGCTCGACGGCGAATGTGACGATTTTGTCGATCATGGTTTAATGTCCATGCTCCGTTTCGCCCTTGCCGAGTTCGGCCTTGAGCGTGAAACTGTTCTTGCCTGCGATCTGTTCGCCGCCCTTGAGTCCGGACGTCACGACGATATTGTCGCCGCTTGGACTGCCGAGCGTGACAGGAACCGCCTGGAACCCGTGATCGGTGCGCACGAAAACAGTGGACCGCCCTTCGACGGTCTGCACCGCGCTTTGCGGCACCAGGACTGAGGCCGCGCTGCCACCGGTATCGCCGGCAAGCCGGATCGAGGCGGTGACCGGCTCGCCGACGCGCCATTGGCTCGATCGGTTGTCGATCAGCGCAATCACCGTGGCCAGACGCGTGGTCTCATCGAGGATCGGGGAGACGAAATCGACCTTCGCCACCGATCGGCGGTCGCCGGATACGATCTCGATCTCTGAGCCAGGCCGAACCTTGCCGGCATCGGCAGGCGATAGCGCCAGAGTAACGGCCACGCGCGAGAGGTTCGCCACACGGAACAGCTCCGCATCGGCCGCGACTGTCTGACCCAGCGTCACGCTGCGGCCGACCACCTGGCCAGAAAGCGGCGCAGTGATGGCGATGCGGTTGAGCGCGCCGCCACCGCCGCCGGCTGCAGCTACTTGTTGCTGTGCAAGACGCAGCGCAATGCGCGCCTCAGCCGCCGCCGTTCGCGCGGCAATGAGGTCCTGCTCGGGCGAGACCTTCTGATCGAACAAGCGCTGCTCGCGGCGCAGGTTGGATTCCGCGAGAGACAAGCGCGCACGCGAGGCTTCGATCTCGGCATTAAGCGAGGCGGCTTCGCGGCTTTCGATAATCGCGAGCGGCTGTCCCCGGCCAACCGTCTGGCCGAGATTGCGCGTGAGCGAGACCACACGCCCACCGATCGCGGCTGATACAACCTGCATACCCTGCGGATCGCCCTCAATCGTGGCAGGCAGCGTGAGCGCGCCGCCACCGCTCTGGATGGCACGAACAAGTTCAACGCCAGCGGCCTTGATTTGCTCTGCCGTCAGATCGATCTCGCCCTCTTCATCCGCATGTCCGGCTTCCTCACCGGCCGCCGCATTCTCGGTTGCCTCGTTTTTCTCCGGAGCGGGATCGCCCCCAGAGCAGCCCGCCATCAGCAGGGCGGCAAACGTCAGCGGCAAGGCTGCCTTGTAGATGGTCTTCATGATCAGTTCCCCTCAAGGTCTGGCGCGCGCACGGTGAGCCGTTCCAGCTGCGCCTGGGCGTTGTGGTAATTCAGCAGCGCGTCGATCGCAGCGAGCCGGGTCTCGGCGAGCGTGCGTTCCGCATCGAGCAATTCGAGCTGTCCGAACTTGCCCTCGCGGTAGCCGATCCGGGCGATGCGGGCGGCTTCTTCGGCCGCAGCTAATGCCGGCCCCTTCGCGGTGACGGCGGAGGTCGACGCATTGGCCGCCTCGGCCTGCGCGCGGGCGATCGCCTGATCGACTTCCAGCGCGGTCACACGCTTCTGCGCCTCGGCCCGAAGACGCTCGGACGAGGCCTGATCGACCGCAGCCTTGCCATTGTTGAACAGGGGCAGCGGGATCGTCAGGCTGAACAGCGCTGCGGTATCGCCGGTTTCGCGCATGTAACGCGCGCCCGCGCCGACGGTCAGATCGGGAACCCGCTGGGAGCGGGCGAGACGGACGCCCGCGTCGGCCACCGCCAGGTCCGCTTCGGCCGCCGCCATAGCCAGCGTACCGGTGCTGTCGATCTCTCGAAGCGGGCCATAGTTAGAGCGGACGCCCGTAAACCAGTTGGTGTCGAGAGTGCCCGACACAGGTTGCCCGATCAGTTTCGACAGGGAAAATCGCGACACCTCGACGAGGCGCTGGGCCCGCTCGACATCGGCATCAGCGTTGATGCGGGCGACATCGGCGCGCTGCATTTCGATGGGCGAAGCACGTCCAGCCTGCACCCGCACCTGTGCTGCCCGAAACCCCTCGGCAGCGATCCGGGCCTGGTCGCTTGCGGTTACCAGCCGCTGCTGCGCAGCAGCAGCCTCCGCATAGGCCTGAATAACGTTGAAGCGCAGATCGGCCTGGGTGATCGCCGCCTGCACCGCGACACGCCGCGAGCGCGCATCGGCGACGCCGATCCGGGCCGAGCGCTTGCCGCCGAGTTCGATCGGCAAGGCGAAGGATGTTGTCGTCTCGAGGCTTTGCGTTCCCCGGTAAGGGCCGCTTCCCGCGACATTCTCGGCTTCCACCGAGATACTGGGATTGGGACGCAGGCCCGCGACCGTCCGCGCGGCCGCAGCGGCGTTGATGTCGGCCTCAGCCGCATCGAGTGAGGGTGCCGAGGCACCGGCCATGGAGAGAGCCTGGTCAAGGCTAAGCGTCGCGCCCACCTCTACTACAGGCGGCGGCGCGCTTTGCGCCTGCGCGATAGTCGCGCAGGACGCCGCGGCCAGCATGGCCGCGATCAATCGGTACATAGTTGGATATCCTGAACAGAGACGTCAAAACATCCGCGCCTGACGGGATCAGGGCGTGGACAGAGTTACGACTTGTTCAGACGATAGGAGGGCGCAGGTCCGGGCCAGCGTGGCGCACTCTGTGTCCCGCGACTCGTGAAGTCGGATAGTCATCCGTGGGCAACGCCAGGAGCGATGAGACAGCGTGATCGCCGGGGAGGAAATGGGAAGCGCTATGGCATCCATGATGGTGCATCACGCCGGGATCAGTGTCCCCAGGTGACGACTTTTCGCTATTTTCCGTATGAACGGCACCGGAGCATTCCAGCGTGACCATGCCAGGGAATTCCTGCGCATGCACGGTCGTTGTTACCGTCAGCGACGCGACGACCAGCCAGATGAGGAGGAACCCTTTGCGGAACATGGTGAGCCGCATAGCCTATGTTGCCCCCGGTGTCATGGCCAAAGTGGAGGAGGCATGAATATATTCAAAGATATTCGTTTAAGAACCTCGATTATTTGTATCGCGCACTTGAAGTCGATGCTGTCGTAAGATGATCGGGAAATAGAGATGGATATGATACTACGTATCTTCCTAAATCGTTCCAGAACTATATGGGTTTTGTCTCAACGTACTGGCGCAGCGGAAGCGCCGGAACAGCGCGAGGCAAATGAAATTGTCGATCAGCGCCATGCCGCCGCCCATACTCAGCATAAGGCCCAGTGATGTGGCGCGTCGTTCACGATCTTGTCGGAGATTTCGGCGATCACCGCGAGGCCGAAAGGCAGGATAATGCCGCCCTTGGCGACCGCTGTACCGGCTTCCCTGCGCGCACCGCGATGAAGTGCGTCGAGACGAGGTGGAGTACATGGCGAAGGCGTCCACGTCGCGATGGAACCGCATTCGGCCTGAGACAAGGCAAGGTCCACGCGCGAGCAACGCAGCTATTCGACTGTCGCTTTTGTTCGGGCGACAATCCGGGATGGCATGACGGTTATCTGTTGAACTGGAAGCGGATTGTAAAGGTTAGGATCCGGTCCCTGATCTCCTCCGGCGGCGCTGGAAAGGGGGCTGCGTTCCTCAGCGCTCGAAGCGCCAGGCGATCCAGCATTCGATTGCCGCTCGAGCGAGCGATGTCCGCATTGATGAGCGCGCCATTCGTGTCGAGCGTGAAGCGCAGGGTCGCTTCGCCGGACAAATACAATCCGTCCGGCCGCCGCGCCAGAACCTGGCGCCACAACAGGAGCTGATAACTGTTCCATGCCGTGTCGGCGATTTGCTGGCTTCTCACGAGAGGAGGCGATGGCCTGGGAGCCTGGATGGGCGGGCTGGTCTGTGCCCGCGCTGGCAAGACGATGGCCGGTTGCTTCACTTCCTCCGCGTCATGGCCGCTTCCCGGCATTGGCGATACGGGTGGTGGTAAAACAGCAAGCTTGGGGGCCACCGACCTTGGGTCGGGCACCGATGCCGCTTGACGCGGTTCCAGCTTGGGCGCCGCCGCCACCTCAGAAGGCAAGGTGAGCAGGTTGATCTGGCGTGCTTCCGGAATCGGGAGGCGCGGCGGAGTGCCTGTCAGTCCCTCCGCCAGTCCTGCCACGAGCAGTCCGGTCAGCAGCAGCGACGTGCCCGCGCCAACCAGCCTCGTTCCAAGATGTGCGCCGGCTTGGCCGGGATATGAAGCATATCCCGGCCCTGTTGCCTGAGAGGATGGCCGATTGCCCAAACGTCAGAACTTGACGCCGAGGCCGAGATTGATCGACCGACCGCGTCCCGGCACCGGGCGCAGCACACCGGTTGCGTTGTAGTCGCCCAGCGACGTGCCCCCGAGCGGTGCGTAATAGGCCTTGTCGAACAGGTTTTCCGCCGAGAGCGTGAAGCGGTAATTCTTCCAGCTATAGGCGACCTGGGCATCGAGCAGCGCATATCCCTTGGTGCGGGGTTCATTACGGGTCGGATCGACGCGATCCTTGTCCGCCGCCCAGGTGAAGTCGATGCGCGACTCGAACCCATCCAGACTGTGTTCGAGGCTGACCGTGCCGCTCAATGGCATTTGGTGATAAAGCGGCGCGCCCTCACTCTTGTTTTGCCCGCGCAGCCAGCTCGTCTTGGCGGAAATACGGCCCTTGCCGAAGCGATCATTCGACCACAGCGGCACGACACCTGAAACATCGATGCCGTAGATTTCCGCGTCCTGATTGGCGAACTGCAACTGCACGAAGCCGGTCGGCATTCCCATCATGTCGGTGAAGTCCTGCAACTTCACGACATCGATATAGTCGTTCACACGGGTGTAGTAGGGAGCGATTTTGAACGACCAGCCTTCGTCACCGCCGTCACTCAGCGTGAACGCGGCGCTGATCGTATCGGCCTTTTCTGGCTTCAAATTGAGATTGCCAACATAGCCGTTGCCGTCGCCGAACCAGCCGATCATGCTGCTCGACATGGCGCCGCGTCCCCAAGTGTAGCGCTCATAGATATTGGGCGAGCGCACCTTCCTGGCATAGCCGAGTTCGAGCGTCGCGATTCCGGAGAGATCGTAGCGCAACAGCGCCGAGCCACCCCAATTGCTGTCGTGCCGACGACGGTTCGCGGTGTTGAAATCCGCCGCCGCCATCATGTCGGCCATCTGCATCATCCCCGTCCCGTAAGGCTGGACGTCGCCGGTATTCATCCAGATCTGGTCATTGCGAACGCCGGCGATCAGTGTGACGCCATTCTCCCAGCCCTTTTCCCATTCAATGAAAGTGCCGAGCCGGTCGCGCTTCGCACCATTGACATTGATATAGGGGTTCGGCCCCATCATCATGCTGCCTGCGACCGGCGGCCAGAAATCGTTCAGCCACTGGTGCTGAAACTCGTTGCCGATCCGGAGTATCCCGGCACCGCCCAGCAGGATGTCGGCCTTCACATTATAGCCTGCCTGGCGCACTGCGGTGTTCATCGGCATCCCGCCGCCCGCAGTGCCGCCCTTGTCGTCGAGGAAGTTCATCTCGTGGTCGGTCTTGCGGTAATGCGCCCGCACATCGAGATCGCCCCAGTCGAAGGCACCCGCATAATGGCCGTTGAGAAACCAGCTCTTGTTGGACGTCATGTCCATATATTGGTTGGGGAAGCCCTCATAGGGCGAGAAATGATAGCCGCCCTTGAGCTCGAACAGGCCGATGTTGGTCTGCGCGGCGAGATTGAGGCTGTGATCGGTCTTGGCGAACTCGGACGAGCGCACCTTTCCAAGCGAGCCGCCGCCCTCGAAATTGTCGGCTTGCGTGTAGGAGCCGTTATAGGTCAGGCTCAGCGTGTCGCTGGCAGCCGTGACCGAAAGTGCGCCGCCGAAGCCATCGCCATTGCTGCGATAGAAGGCCGAGGCCTCCCCGGTCAGCAGCGTCTCGCCGATCGAGGCAAATTGCGGCGGCGCGGTTTCGACCGCGATAATCCCGCCGATGCTGTCGCCGCCAGCGCTGACCGGCGACACGCCGGTGATGACGCCGATCGAGCGGATCGTCTGCGGATCGGTGTAGGAAAGCGGCGGGTTCATGTCGTTGGGACAAGCCGAAGCGATCGTAACGCCATCGACGGTGATGCCGATACGCTGAGCGTCAAGACCGCGAATGATTGGCAAGGTCGAGAAGCCGCCCGCCGAGCGGCCGCTGACACCGGGAAGGGACTGCAGCAGTTTTGCCGTATCGCTCGACTCTGCCTGTCGAGCGCGCAGCTGCGATCGGTCGATGCGCTCGGGTGCTGCCGGAGACATATCCTGGCTGGCCGTGGAATCGACATCGACATCCGGAAGCGCCGTCGCTTCCTGGGCAAAGACGGGCGCGGACAGCCCCAGCAGGGCAACGCTGGAAAGCAGGCAGCAGGATGCGTGGCGGCGGGCCGCGCGGAAACCATTGACATGTGACATTATAAATCTCGCAATTGAGCAAGGCCATCGGGCCGATCCCGCCTCCCGTGGAGGAGACAGGACAAGTGAAAGGCGCTTACCGGCCTGCGGGCCGGGAAGCTTGCTATCAACTCAAAGCGACGGGAGGGGCCTGCGATGGCGGTGGCGGGGCAGCCATGCCGCGGCCGGGCGCAAGGCCGACAAGCGGAGCGCCATTTCGGTCCAGATCGAACCCCGCGATAGGCGCCGGTAGCCGGACATTGTCCGCTGCAGCCAGAGGCGCGGCATTGCTTGCGAACGCGCAGGTCTTATCCGGTTGCCCGTCTTTATGACCATCATGATCCTGATGGTCCTTGTCGAAGGGGATCACCATGGCCATCGAAGCCGGGCCGGTGCCGGTGCACAACATGACGCGGATAACGCCGTGCGCATCGCGCGCAGGCATAAAGCCACGCGGCATCAGTAAGCTGGTCGCCAGCAGCAGAAGTGCGAAAAGCCGCAATGTCCCTGCGTGCCACGACGTCGAGAGGACTCGGTGCGTCACGGACTGCCTGTTAGCCACATGTGGCGGCCCATCTCAACAATGGAAAAGCCGGATCGGGATTTGGCGATCGACAATGAACGGCTCTACCGTGTTTTGATCGCTTCAGTCCGGTGGCTTCGCTAAGGTGTGCGAAACCCGTCACGGTGAGGAGGATGAATGCCGATCAGGGATATCGTCATTGATGCGAGCCCAAAAGAGGGGATCGAGCAACTCTTCTCCTGGGTCGACCGATTCAACGAGCGGCTCCAGGCGCGTTTGTCATGCGTGTCCTACGCCTGGCCCAAATCTGATCTCGAGGAGGCGCTTCTCAATCCGCTCGGAACTGCCGGGCTCGAGCGACGCATGGAATTGGAAATCGCATCCGTGCGGGATGCCGGAACGAAGATCCTGGAGTCTCCCGATACAAGCTGGTGTACCGGCATCGCGCAACCGGACGACGCCATTCTTGATCATCTCCATACTGCGGATATGCTTATCTCGATCGCAGGATCGAGCCGTCAATGCGTCACGCCGGACCCGATCGACCTTGCGGTTCGCTCTGGAACACCTGTTCTCAGGCTAAAAGGCGGCATTAAGGCTGCCCCGATCGGAGTCGCCGTCGTCGCCTGGAAGGATGGCGCGGCAGCGCGACACGCCTTGCATGCGTCGCGCGCACTGCTGGCGTTGGCGAACGAAATTCAGGTCGTGGGCGTCGGCGACGAGGTCACGATGCGGAGGCTGGACGAGGTTGTCGACTTTCTCGGGCGATCGGGCCTGCCGGCCAGGGCGATCCACTTGCCCGATCCCAAAGGTCGCCCTGGCGAGGTGATCATCGACCATGCCCTAGCGTCCGGGGCTGACATCGTCATTTCCGGGGCTCGCAGCGAACGAACCTTGCGCGACCGGCTGTTCGGCAATGCCACCAGACAGTTCACTCAATGCTCCGAACTTTCCTGGTACATGACTGGATAATTGATACGCTCGCGAAAACCTCCAGATCGGCGACACTCTGCTGATGAGGAATCTGACGGTACGGGCTTCTCATCGACCGCCGACGTCGCCAGCTCATTCGGTTGTTGCGCGGTCGCTGAGCCATTCTTTGCCGGATACGAGCACAGGCCAGCGCGCCTTCGGCCCGCTTAAGGGCGAAGAGCGATCGCAATACAACTGCTTTGGAGTCGGCACTGGCAACTTTACGCGGCCATCGGTAGGCACGTCGAATCATCGATTCCAGGCTGGCTGTCACCATCTGAAAGACCGAGGAATCGAGACAAGGCTGCTTGGCGCGACATGCGATCAAGGGCGTATGATGTGTGGCTGAGCAACATTCCGTCCAACAGGCCCGCAATATAACCTGAGATGGTATCTGCGGCCATGATCAGCGCCGTATCGAGCGTATGAATATACTTGCTTGTCACACTATTGCGAGAGTGACCCACGATCGCGGATATGGTCGCCTCAGTGAATCCCAGGTCATTGCCAAGGCTCGCGAAGCTGTGACGCAGCACGTGAGGCGTCATCCACTCCAACTCCGTGCCTTTGAAGATCGCCCGCCACTGACGGGGAAACCCACCAAAGGCTTGGTCGCGTCTCCGGATTCCCCGGAAAATAAATGTCTGCTCCTCGATCGGACGGAGGCTTTCGAGCCGGTCGATCACACGTAGGCCGATTGGCCTGACGGACGCGCCTTCCTTACTATCGTTCAATCGCAGGCAGCTTTCGTCGGCGTCGAATTCGCTCCACTCCAGCCCAATGATTTCGCTGCGGCGCGCGCCCGTCAGCGCAATAAGCCGCGCGATCTCTACAGTCATCGAAAAGTTGGGGTTCCGACCCGCATCGTTTAAAATCTCGCCAAACCGTCGATATTCCGATTCAGTCAGGCGTCGAGTACGGACTTGGTCCTTTGGCTTCTTGACGCCGGCAGCAGGATTGACCTCAATGATGCCCGCATCTTTGGCATAGGTCAGAATTCCTCCGAGCAAACCCACAGTGCGGTTCGCCGTCCCGGCGCCGCCCTTGACGATGGAGCGACCACGGAGTGTCTTTGTCTTGACGTTTCGACGGGTCTTTCCCGCCATCACATCTTTAAGAACTTTCGTGACATCGGCCTTTGTCAAATCTTTCACCCGGCGTGTGCCGATCAGCGGCACGATATGACGATGAATACGCCCCTTGTCAGATACGATTGTTCCGGACCGTTTGGGTCGGCCACCTTTGCCCAGGATCAGCCCTTCCTCCAAATCCTTGAGGTAAAGATCGCACAGCTCCTTGACCGTGATCGACTTGTGGTCGAGCTGTCTCTCCTCTGCGGGATTCTCGCCTTGCGCGATCCGGCCGAGAAGCACCTTTGCTTCCTTTCGCGCCATCTCCGGCGTCCAGACACCGTGCAAGCCGATCGTGAATCGCCGGGTCCGTCCAAGCGCGCGGTACTGAACGAGATAGCTGCGTTTCCCTGAAGCGAAGACCCTCAGGCCGAAACCGGGAAGCTCGTCGTCCCAAACGAAATAGTCCTTTTCACGAACCTCAGCAGCATCCACATTGCGCTTGTTGATCTTGGCCATGGCGAAATACCTCCAGCGTCTGAGCTGCTTCCACGGAAGCACCACGGAAGCAGGTGGGAGCAAAGTCCCGGAAACAACAGCGTACCAGCGGCGTATTCTATTTTAGAAAAATGCTAATTAATATAGAGCATTAGCGTAGATTTTCGTAGTTTGGCATAGAACATCAAACCGTGGCGTGGCCTATGTTCTAATTCTCCGAAGGCAGAGGCCAGAGGTTCGAATCCTCTTGGGTGCACCATATTCCGTCAAAAAAATTAAGACTGAGCTTCTGACCTAAATCGGGTCATGTCCGAGTTATGCCCGAGTCACGCCCACTTTATGGAGGCTGTCAGCAAGCCCCTGCTTTTCAGCCTAGTATCGCCAAAGCAAAAGGGGCCGGCTCCTTTCGGAACCCGCCCCTTCGCTTCGCCTGTCAGCGGATCAGAAGCTGACGCGTGCGCCGATGCGGCCGCCCTTCGCGTTGGTGTCGGCGCCGAATTCGCCGTTCACGTTGACGAAGAGCACCGCGCCGTCGGAGACCCTGGCATTGAGGCCCGCCTCGACCGTTGCGAGCGTGCGATCGCGGGCGACGCCCGGCAGCGTGTAGCTGGTCGGGGTGTCGACGAAGCGCGCGCTGACGCTGGTCAGGTTGCCCGCGGTCTGGTGACGCATACCGAGCGATGCCCAAGGCTGGAGCTTGGCCTCTGCGTTGCCCTGCACGGCGATGGCGCCGCTCAGGAAGGTCGCATCGGTCTTCTTGCCGTCGACGATCAGGTCGAAATGCGCGGCGCCGCTTTCCGTGGCATCGCCACGCTTGGTTGCGATGTGGGTGATGCCGAGTTCGGGGCGCACCATCCAGCCGCCACCGATCGGCGCGGTGTAGCCAACCGCCGCGTCGAAGGTCCAGCCGCGCAGCGTGTAGTGGCTGGCCGCGGTGGTGCTGGCGTTGAGTTCGCGCTGGGTATCGGCCTTGCTGCCATCCCATGCGATGAGTGCGCTGGCGTCGAAGCCGCCCATTTCGGCCTTGCCGATCACACCCGCAATCACGCCATCCGCATCGGTCTTGGCGCCCAGCGCGTTGACGTTCTGCTGGGCATCGACATAGCCGACGAACGCGCCGATCGATGCCTTTTGCGAGCCGAAGCCGATGCCGCCGAGCACGCCCTGCGTCGAGACATTGGCGCGCGAAACGCCGCTGTCGTCATTGCCGGGAAGGCGACGCCAGTTGCCGAACATCTGGCCGAAGGTGAACAGGCCTGCCTGATCGCCATGCCCCATCTGCATCGTGCGCGCGGCGCCGGCGAGCGCGAGGCCGTTTTCGATGCCGATCTGCGTCGCCGAAGCATAGGGCTCGGACGAGAGGCGCGCCATCGCGGCTTCATTGGCAAAGCCGTCGGTGGTGAGCAGGCTGGGCACCGCATCGAGGATTCCGGCCGATGCCGTACCGTCGATGAGCAGGCTGTTCATATAACTGACAACCGCGGTCACCTGCGGCTTGGCGCCGTCGTGCAGCGCGAACTGGCCAAGCAGCTGGATGCTGTTCGCCGACTGGCGGATATAGCCGAGAACCGATGCCGCCTTGTCGATCGTGCCGAACGTGCCGGTGATGCCGTCCGTTGCGGTGATGAGGTTATAGGCGAGCCCCGGGGTCAGCGGACGTTCGCCGGTGAGCGTCAGCGTCGACCCATCGGCGATCGTGAGCGCACCGTTGATGACAATCGCGTCGCTGATCGTCGGCGTCATTTCAAACAGCGTGTTCGAGCCCGAGGCCAGCGACAGATTGCCGTTGATGGTCATCGTGCCCGGCGAGGCACCCGGCGACAGCGTTCCGGCGACATTGACATTCCCGTTGACGGTGCCTGCGCTGCCGAAGGTGCCGTTGGCGCCGACGTTGAACAGCGCGGCCGTGAGCGTGCTGCCCGCGCCGCCGATCAGGCGGCCGCCGTTGATCGTCAAGAAATCGAACGCCGTCGCGCCGTTGATACGGCCAACGCCCGATTCAACGAGCAGCGTATTGAAGCCCGAGAAACCACCGAAATCGAGCAGCTGCGGCGCATCGGCGGTCCCGCCGAGATAGAGCCCGATCGTATTCTGCCCGGTGCCCGCAGTGACCGTGCCAAGGACGGAGGATCCGCCGTACAGATTGAAGCGGTTATTGCCATTGCCGAACACGATATTGCCGAGAATCGCGCCATGGTTGGTGACGGAACTGTCGCCATTGCCCATCGCGATCGCGCCGAGGATCGTGCCATTGTTGACGATATGATTGTTCTGGCCGTCGGCGCCGGTGATGGTGGTTGCACCCTGGGTCTGCAGCGTCGAACCCTGCGCCACCGTCATCGTGCCGCCGTTAAGCTGGACGGTGTTGACCGCGAGCAGCCCGCTGACATCGATCGCGCCAATGCCGGTGAGGTCGATAGTCTCGAAATTGACGACGCGGTCGAGCAGCGCGTTGTTGAGCGTGCCGCCGCCCGTCAGGTCGAACAGGAAGGAATCATTGCCCGCTCCGCCGTCGATCAGGCCGTCCACGCTTGCGCGCACGCCCTGGATGAAGATGTCGTCGCCATCACCCATCGCGACATCGCCGATGATCGAGCCATAATTTTCGAGACGGTCATCCCCCTCGCGCAGCGAAATGCCGCCGATGATCTGCCCGGTTTCCTCGTTGCGGACGAGATCGGTCGAGCCGAAGGTGTCGATCGCGCCACCGAACAGGGTTTCGTCGCCCACCAGATTTTGGACAAATCCGTAACCCGCGCTGTCATTGCTGAGCTGGTTGGCGCCCGCGATAAGGCCGGCATTGACGATCGTAACGCGATCGGCGCGGGCGACGATGCCGACGCCATGGCCCGTCGCATCGGGATTCAGCTC
Source organism: Sphingomonas sp. C3-2 (assembly GCF_033025475.1). Classification (NCBI taxonomy): domain Bacteria; kingdom Pseudomonadati; phylum Pseudomonadota; class Alphaproteobacteria; order Sphingomonadales; family Sphingomonadaceae; genus Sphingomonas; species Sphingomonas sp. C3-2. The sequence goes on along the minus strand of NZ_CP130322.1, from coordinate 2,937,547 downwards.
CGACGCCGCCGCCTGCGCGGTGATGATGCCGCCCGCGGCGTTGGTGATCGTGATGCTGTCTGCATCTCCGCCGTCGAGCAGCACCGCCAGCGCAGTCGGGTTGGCCACGCCGCAACCCGTGTCGTTGAGCCCGCCGGTGGCCGCGATCGTGCCGCTATTGGCTATCACGACGTCCTTGTTGGCGACGGGCTGCGCAGCGGCGCGGCCGTAAATGATACCGCCACCGGCATTGATCAAGACCGCGTTGCCGCCGGCCTGGCCGTTCGTGATGGTGCCCGAATTGGTGAAGTTGATCACCGAGTCATCGGCGGCATAGTTTGCGATCTGGAAGGCCGAGCTGTTATAGCTGCCCCAGGGCGTCGCCTCGACACTGACGCTGCCGCTGTTGACGATGTTGGAAACCCGCGTCTCGCTGAAGATCGAAGCCGAACCGACGATATCGCCCTCATTCGCGAAGTTCAGGCTGGCAAGGCTGCCACTACCCTGCGTGTTATAGATGCTCAGGTTTATCGCCCGGTCGCTGTCGTACGCCGCCTCGATCCGGCCGGTGTTGACGAAATGCGTCTCCTCGGCGCTGATATCAAAGCTCGCGCCGCCCAGAATGTCGCCGCGGTTGGTGATCGTCGCGGTTGCGGCGTTCGCGGCCCGGCCGTTGCCATTATAGCCGATATTGGCATTGACTGCCTGAGAAGCGCCGACATGGGCGCTGCCGGGGCTGGAAATCACACCGTCATTGGTGAAGGTGAAGGTTTCGGACAGCGCATTGATCTGGATACCGCCGGTGATGCTGCCGTCGTTCTGGACACGGAAATTCCGGCCGCCGGGCTCCATCGCCTGATCATAGATCCGGACCGCGAGGGGAAAGCGCATCCAGTTCGACGCGCCTGCGCCCGAGGTATCGATATCGACGGTGATATCGCCCGTGTTCACGAACGAGAAGTCGGGGTTGCCGGTCGCCAGGACCGTAACCATCGGGTCGGCATTCGCATTCGTCGAACGGATCGTGCCATTGTTGGTGAACGATGCGGTTGCAAGAAAGCTTGCCCCATTCATCGTCTCATCGTTGGTGAACGATGTGGCGAGAACCTGAGTGTCGCCGTTGATCGTGCCGCTGTTGGCAAACGTTTCGCCCGCAGCATAGCTATTCCCGTTGATCGTGCCGGTGTTGGTGAACGACCTGCCAGAAACCTGGCTATTCCCATTGATCGTGCCACTGTTGGTGAATGATCCGGCGCCAACATAGCTATCGCCGTTGATCACGCCATCATTGGCAAATGATGCGGCTGCAAGCTGGATGTTCCCGCCGATCGTGCCCTGGTTGGTGAAGCTGGCGAGCCCGGCCTGGCTGCTACTAAATGGACCATTATTGGCCATGTCGCTCACCGTGCCCAGAGAGCCGAGATAGAAGATCGCGTACTCACTCTGATTGCCGATTAGCGTGCCGGGGATCAGGCCGATATTCCCTTGGTTGACGATATGGCCATCGCCCATCAGCACAATGCCCGACCCAGGCTGTTCGGGATCAGGCGAAATCAGCGTGACGGCGGTGTTGGCGCCAAGCGCCTCGACACCCCAGATCTCGAAGCTCGTCGGTGGCGTTGCGCCAATAACAGACTGCCCGCGCTCCGCGAAGGATAGCACATAGATGTCATCGCCAAGGCCGGCGTCGACATTGGCCATGTTGGAATTCCAGGTTCGGTTGACATAAAGCAGGCTGCCGGTGCCCGTCGGATTGCCCATGCGCACCTGCCCGGTCACCGTGCCGCCCGAATTGACGAAAATGCTGAAGCCGTCAGACAGCACGACATCTCCGGCGATCGTGCCGGCGTTGATGATGGCCTCGCTGCTATTATAGCTAGGAGAGCCGGGGACTACAGCGTCGATCCCCCCGATCGTTCCGCCCGCCTGGTTCACAACGGAGAGAATATCGCGCGTGCCGCGACGGATCTCGTTGATCGTGCCGCTGTTGACGATATGGGTGGGTTCCTGCGTGTAGATTGGGCCGACGGTGTCGGTCACGACGATCCGGCAGAAGCCGGTATCGGCATCCTCGCACGGCGGGTTGGCCGGAACCGCGAGTGCCGCCGTCGGAATCGCAGCAAGCGCAATGACACTGGCGCTCAAAATCGCGCGGTGACGGATGCCACCACGAATAACCTTTTTATTCAAATCAATACTCCCCTTGATCCAATATCATGCGTTATAGGATGAAGGGCGCGAACGTCTGGTTTCCGGTCAACAAATCGCTAAGAAATGCCCCTGTTTCGGGTCTTGCGCGATTTGTCCGCCGTCAGTGCAGATCGTATAGATTGTGACCGCAAACCCCGGCTGAAATCGTCAGGCCCTATGCCCGGCAATGCGGCTCGACCTGGGCGCCTTGGCGTTCTACCTGCAAGGCCATGCTGCATGTCGTCCATCATCCCGGTTATGTGGTCGAAACCGAGCGTGCGGGCACTTTCCCGCATGACAAATATGCGCTGGTCATGCGGGTGCTGGGCGAAAGTGGCGTGACAATGACGGTCCATGCGCCCGACATCATGCCGCGAAAATGGCTCGAGGCTGTCCACGAACCGGCCTATGTCGACGAAGTCATGAGTTGCACGGTGCCGGCGGCCAAGCAGCGCCGGATCGGTTTTGCGATCGACGAGCGGATTTCCCGGCGCTCGCAACTCTCCCCCGGTGGAACATGGCTTGCGGCGAAGCTGGCGTTGCAGCACGGATATGCTGCCAATTCCGCCGGCGGCAGCCATCATGCGCTGGCGGATTCGGGCGCGGGTTACTGCGTGTTCAATGATCTGGCGCTCGCCGCCAACAGGCTGATCGAGGAGGGCGACGCCGCGCGCATCCTGATCCTTGATCTCGATGTGCATCAGGGCGATGGCACTGCCGCCCTGACCGCAGGGCGCAGCGACATCTTCACGCTTTCCATTCATGCCGAGAAGAACTTTCCGGCCCGCAAGGCGCGTTCTTCACTGGATGTCGGGCTTCCCGATGCAACGGGCGATGCGGGCTATCTGGACGCTCTGGCCGGATCGCTGCCCATGGTCCTCGATCATTTCATACCCGACCTGATCCTGCTGCAGGCCGGCGTCGATGCCCATAGGGACGACAAGCTTGGCCGGCTGAGCCTGACCGACCAAGGCCTTGCGCACCGCGACCGCTTTGTTGCGGCAGAGGCGAAGCGGCGCGGCATTCCACTGGCGAGTACGCTGGGCGGTGGTTATGGCGCCGACCGCGAAGCCGTGGCCTTGCGGCACGCGCGCACGATCCTGGCCCTTTCCACCACGATCAACGCGAAAAATTCCGCCTGATCGCGCGGGCTTACTGCGCCGCCTTCTTCTCGGCATCGAGCCGGTCGACAAGTTTTTCGATCTCGTCGGGATTGAGAATCCAGGTGCGGGTCTTGCGGCCTTCGCGCATCACAGGCCCCGTCAGCAGGATGCGTGCCTGTTCCTTGGCCAAAGGCGTGAAGAGCGAAAAATGCGCCACGCATTCGAGCATCGATCCGATTACCGGCGTCTTGCCATCCAGATCGATCAGCGTTGCGGGCTGGTCCCAGGGAATGTTCATCATGATGTGCGCCTATCGCGACTTAGGGCGAATGCATAGGCTGAAAGCCGACCGCCCGCCGACCGCCCTAGTCAAATCGAAGGAGGCGCCCCCGCTCCGGTGCGCCTAGCGTGATTCTCCTGAGCCATCGGCGCGGTGCGGCGGTGGGAGATGAGGGAGAGGATATGACCGACAGCGCGAACCGCGAGCTGTTCATCACGATGTTGACCGCGCTTGGGCAGAAGGACTTCGACACGTTCGAGGCCTGCCTGGCGGAGGACGTGCTGCTGGAATGGCCGTTTCCGGTGATGGAGGGCTATCCACTCGAACAGCGCGGGGCGCGGTGGTTTCGCGAGGTGCTGGAGGTAAGCTGGCGCGATTTCGATCCCTATGCCTACCGGATCGAGGCCATTCACGACATGGCGGCGGGCGACATGCTGGTGGCCGAATATAGCTCGCACAGCCGTTATCACCCGACGAACGCGCCCTATTCGAACCGCTATGTCTCGATCGTCGAGTTCGCGGACGGGCGGATCAGCCGCTGGCGCGAATATCTCAACCCCATGGTGATCGCCAATGTGATGGGCGCGCAGGAATGGAGCGCCGAGGCGAGCGGCCCCGTGACGCCGGACGCCGCCGCCTGAACCTGGAACAGAGCCCGCGCCACGGGCGCCGGGCGGGAGAGAGATTATGGCATTCGCGCACCTGCTAAAGCCGGGGCGGATCGGCCCGATGGAATTGCGCAACCGCATCTTCATGACGCCGATGGGATCGAACCTGGCCGAGGATGACGGCATTTCGGGCGACCGCCTGCGCGTCTATTACGAGGCGCGCGCGCGCGGCGGCGCGGCGCTGATCACGATGGGTTCGGTTTCGGTGGGCTATCCCGACGGATCGAGCAATTGGCGGCAGGAGGCGATTTCCGACGAACGCCATGTGCCGGGCGTCCGCGCGATCGCCGATGCCGTCCACGCCCACGGCGCGAAGCTGGCGGTGCAGTTGCACCATGCCGGGCTGGTGGCGATGAACGACATGCTGGCCGGACGACCGATCTGGACCCCCTCCGCCCCCGCTATCGGCAAGGCGGATGGCGACATGATGGACGGGTTCCTCGAAGACGAGCTGGCGATCTTTGCCGCGCCCTATGCGACGATGGGCGAGCCGCGCTACCGGATCATGGACCACAGTGACATCCGCCAGATCGTCGACATGTTCGCGCGCGCGGCGGTGCGGGCGCAGCGCGCGGGCGTCGATGCGATCGAGCTGCATGCCGGGCATGGCTATCTGATCTCGGCCTTTCTCAACCCGCTCATCAACACCCGCGACGACGCTTATGGCGGATCGATCGAGAACCGCGCGCGCTTTTTGTGCGACGTCATCCGCGGCGTACGCGCGGCGGTGGGGCCGGACATGCCGATCTGGCCGCGGATCGACAGCCAGCATTTCCTGATCGACGGCGGCGTGACCGTCGAGGATGCCGCCGCGACCGCACGACTGGCCGAGGACGCGGGCGCCGACGCCATCCATGTTTCGGCCGACGGCCACCCCGGCCGGGGGCTGACCTATTCCACCGGCCATGCGACCGATGTGCGCAACGGCTTTATCGACGCCGCGACGCGGATTCGCGCGGCGGTGGACATTCCGGTGATCTGCCCCGGACGGATCGAGCCCGAGGACGGCGACCGTTTCATCCGCGAAGGGCGGATCGATTTCATCACCATGGGGCGCAAGCTGCTGGCCGATCCCGAACTGCCGGGCAAGCTGGCCGCAGGGCGCGCCAAGGACGTTCGTCCCTGCATCTATTGCTATACCTGCATCAGCCAGATCTTCTTTTCGCGCCCGGTGAAATGCGCGGTGAACCCCGAAACCGGTTTCGAGCGCGAACGCGCGCTGACCCCGGCGGCGAAGACGAGGAGGATCGTCGTGGTCGGCGGCGGGCCCGCGGGGATGGAGGCCGCGCGGCGGCTGGCGCTGCAGGGGCACACCATCACGCTGATGGAAGCGAGCGGGACGCTGGGCGGGACGGCGCGGTTCGCCTCCATCGCCTATGCGCCCAATGGCGGCATTGTCGACTGGCTGCGCCGACAGGTGGCGGCGCTGCCCAATATCACGGTGCAACTGCACACCGAGGCGACGCTGGAGCGTGTCCGTCAGATCAACCCCGATCATGTCGTCATGGCGACGGGCGCGCGGCGGGCGATGCCCCCCATCCCCGGCGCGGATCAGGATTTCGTGTTCAACGGCGACGAGATGCGCAGCCTGATGCTGGCGCAGAATCTGGATGCGCTGTCGGGCAAGATCGACGGGGTGACCCGGATGGCGGTGACGCTGGGGCGGATGACCGGGCTGACCGGACGGCCCGGCTTTGTCCGCGCGGCCAGCCGGCACTGGATGCCGCTGGGGGACCGGATCGTCATCATCGGCGGCGAGCTGGTGGGGATGGAACTGGCCGAATTCCTGGCGCAGCGCGGGCGCAAGGTGACGATCGTCGATCCGGCGGCGCGCCCCGGCGCCGGGTTGCAAGTGGTGCGGCGCTGGCGCGTGCTGGACGAGCTCAACCATCTGGGCGTGACGATGCTTTCGCACGCGCAGGACATTGCGATCGGGGATCACACCGTCAGCTATGCCAATCCGGCGGGGCAGATCCGCACGCTGGCGGCCGACCATGTGATCGTGGCGCAGGGCGCGACGGGCGATCTGCGGCTGGCCGATGCATTCGCGGCGGCCGGGCTGGCAGTGCACGCGATCGGCGACGCCAAGGGCGTGGGATATATTGAGGGCGCGATGCAGGATGCTGCGGAGCTGGCCCGGACATTGGAAGGAATGACTGCATGATGTTCGATTTTTCGGGCCGGTCGGTGCTCGTGACGGGGGGAACGAGCGGGATCGGCGCGGCGCTGGCGCAGGCCTTTGCCGATGCCGGGGCCGAAGTGACGATCACGGGGACGGCGACGGATGCCTCGGCCTATACCGCCCTGCCCACCCATGCCCGCTATCTGCAGATGAGCCTTGCCGACCGCGCGAGCATCGAGCGCGTGGCGGGTGCCTGCGCGTCGCTCGACATCCTCATCAACAATGCCGGGCGCACCGCGATGCCGGAGGATTTCGACGCGGCGATCGACGATAATCTGAAGGGCACCTATGCGCTCACCAACGCGCTGCTGCCGGTGCTGGCTGCAAGCGGTCAGCCGGGCGGCGGCGCGGTGCTGTTCACCGCATCGATGATGGCGTTTCTGGGCAACACGATCTTCCCCGGTTACGGTGCGGCCAAGGCGGCACTGCTGGTGCTGGCGCGGTCGCTGGCGCAAGGCTGGGGCGCCCGCGGGGTGCGGGTGAACGTGCTCGCCCCCGGCGCGATCCGCACGCCGATGACCGAGAAATTTGCCGACGATCCGTTTTACGGCCCCGAAGCCGCGAAGCGCACCGCAATTGGCCGCTGGGGCACCCCCGCGGACATGGTGGGGCCCGCGCTGTTCCTGTGCAGCCCGGCGGCGGCCTATGTGACCGGCGAATGCCTGTCAGCGAGCGGCGGCTATATGATCGCGGATTCCTGAGCGGGCGCGACATTATGCTGGAGTTGGCACGACGAAAGGCTCTACACACGGTTCCGGGCAGATTTTGGGGGAGCGGCCCCGCCGGAGACGTTGCATTGGGTATTCCTTCAGATCCGGTAGATGCTTTCTCGACCCTAGTTCTCAGCCTCAGCACCTCGCTGGTGAGCGACGATCCGTGGCGCGGGTTTCTGCTGGAACTGAGCCGCCAGATCGACGCCAAACACGGCACGCTCATCCTTGTGCCGCCCGATGCGGGCGGCCGGGGAACGATGACCACGCCCACATCGACGCCGCACGAAATTCAGGAATATATCGATCGCTATCTGGAGATCGATCCGTTCGTGCGCCTGCCCGAGGGGCAGGTGGTGGCGCTGTTCGAATATGTCGGGCGCGAGACGCTGGAGCAGCTGCCCGATTACAGGGAATGGCTGGCGGCGGTGGACGCGTCGCATATCCTGGGCGTCGATATGCGGCTGGCGAGCGGCTATGAGGCGCGGCTGCGCCTGTCGCGCGCGCCGGGCGGACGCGCCTTCACGCCCGAGGAACGCCGCTGGGTGGAAAAGATCCTGCCGCATCTGCGCCAGGCGCTTGAAATCTATCAGCGGCTGGAATTGTCGCAATATGAGCGCGCGGTGATGTTCGACACGGTCGAGCAGTTCGCGGTGGGCACGGTGCTGCTCGATTCCGGTTTCCAGGTGCTGAAGCTCAACGAAGTCGCGGCGTCGATCCTGGCCGAGGCTGACGGGATCGCGCTGATCGACGGGCAGGTGGTGCTGACCGATGCCGACGCGGACGGCGCGTTCCGGGCGACGATGGCGGCGGTGCGCGACGCGAGCACATCGGGGCGCCAGCTCTTTCCCGTCAAACGCGGCGCGACGGGCAGCGACATCATGGCGATCGTGCAGCCGGTGCCCACGCCGGTGTTCATGCACGGCGAGGCGGTGCCCGCGGTTGCGCTGCTGATCACCGACCCCGCGCGCAAGCGCAAGATCGACGGCGATGCGCTGTGCAAGCTGTTCGGGCTTACCCCCACCGAAGGGATGATCGCCGCCGCGCTCGCCAACGGCCATCTCGTCGGCGAGGCGGCGCAACAGCTGGGCATTGCCGAGAACACGGTGCGCGCGCATCTGCGCTCGATCTTTCTGAAGCTGGACATCAGCCGCCAATCCCAGCTGGTCCATCTGATCCACACCAGCTTTCCCGAAACCTTCGCGATCGGCTGATCCATGCGCGAAACCAGCGATCAGGCGCTGCTGCTCGCCGAGCTGAAAAAGGTGCTGAAGGACCGGAACATCCGGTACCGCGACATCGCCGCGCAATTGGCGCTGAGCGAGACGACGGTGAAGCGCCAGCTCAATGGCCGGGGCCTGAGCCTTGTTACGCTGGAGGCGATCTGCCGGATTGCCGATATCGGGCTGATCGAACTGGCCGAACTGGCGGCGCAGCGCGGCCATGCAAGGGCCCGCGCGCTGACGCATGCACAGGAAGCGGGGCTTGCCGACAATCTGTTTACCGCCTTCCTCTTCCTGCTGCTGCGCCATGACTGGACGCCCGCCGAGGTGCAGCGCGAATTCGATCTGGGCGAGCCCGAACTGATCCTGCACCTGCGCCGGCTGGAAAAGCTGCGGCTGCTGGATCTCTATCCCGGCAACCGGGTGCGGCTGCTGACGGTGCGCAATCCCGAATGGCTGCCCGGCGGCCCGCTGCGCCGGCAGATCGACCATTCGATGCGGATGCATTTCGAGAAGATGGATTTCCATGCCCCAAGCTCGGTGTGGGAGTTGGAGACGATGAAGCTTTCGGCCGGATCGATCGCCAAGCTGGGGCAGATGATTGCGGCGCTTTCCACCCGCATCCGCGAGCTTGCGATCGAGGACCGCGCGCTGCCCGCCGAACAGACCAGATGGTACAGCCTGCTCTGCGCCGCGCGGCCGATCGATCCGCGTGCCTTTTGGGAAAGCGCCGACGACGCGGGCTGAGCCGCGCCGGGGCCATGCACCGCCCCCGACAGGGATCAGCTGATGATCCTTTAAAACCATTTTCAACAATGACTTGCCCGAAAGGCCCCTTTTGCGATCCCTTTGCCAACGACAGGGTTCAGGCAAAAGGAGTTCGAATATGAGGCAGTTTCCCGAAGGCGCGACGCTGGTGTTCGGCGGCAGCGGCGGCATTGGCCAGGGTGTGGCGCTGGAATTCGGCAAGGCGGGATCGGCGGTGTCGATCGGCTATCGCAGCAAGGCCGATGTGGCCGAACGCGTGGCGGCGGATATCCGCGCGCTGGGCGTTCAGGCATCGACCTTTCAGGTGGACGTGACCGATCCGGCGCAGGTGCAGGCCGCGGTTGATGCGGCGGTGGCGGCGCATGGCCGCGTCCACACCATCGTCTGGGCGGCGGGGCCGTTCGTGAACCAGCGCCATATCAGCGCGATGACGCATGACGACTGGCGCCAGGCGATCGAGGTTGAGGTGATGGGTTTCTTCAACGCGGTGCAGGCCGCCCTTCCCCATTTCCGCGAACAGGGCGGCGGATCGTTCGTGACGCTGGGATCGGCCGGGCATTTGCGCTGGCCAGACCGCGACGGGCTTTCGGTGGCGCCCAAGGCGACCAATGAATCGCTGGTGCGCGGCGTGGCGCGCGAGGAAGGCCGCTACAATATCCGCGCCAATTCGATCCTTGTCGGCGTGATCGAGGCCGGGATGTTCCCGCAGTTGCTGGAACAGGGGCAGTTCGACCAGAAATGGATCGACGAGACGCAGGCGATGCTGGCGATCAAGCGCTGGGGCAAGCCGCACGAAATCGGCCGCGCCGCCGTGTTCCTGGCATCGGAGGATGCCGCCTATATCACCGGCCAGCAGATCAACGTGTCGGGCGGTTTCGGGCTGTAAGCACGGCCGTTCTTTTCCGGCCCGGGACAGGTGGCACCGGGCCGGGATGTTCAGCCAACGTGGCGCAAGATCCCGCCCTCGGCGCGCAGGGCGGCACCGTTGGTGGCCGAGGCTTCGCGCGAGCAGGCATAGAGGATCATGCTGGCAACTTCCTCCACCCGCGCCATGCGGTGGAGGAGCATGGTGGGGCGCAGGCTGAGCGCAGCGTGGCGATCGGCATCCTCCGCCGCGATCCCGTGCTGTTCGGCATAATCGGCCAGAAACGCATCGGCGCCGCTGGAACGCGTGGGGCCGGGCAGCACGCTGTTGACGGTGACGCCGGTCCCCGCGGTCAGCTCTGCCAGCCCACGCGCGAGCGCGATCTCCCCGGCCTTGGCGACGCCGTAATGCACCATTTCGGGCGGGATGTTGAGCCCGGCTTCGGAGGCGACGAGGACGATGCGGCCCCAGTTCCGATCCAGCATCCCCGGCAGATAGGTACGCGCGAGGCGCACGCCCGAAAGCACGTTGATCTGGAAATGGCTGAGCCAGTCTTCGTCGGTGGTATCGAAAAAGCCCGTCCAGTCGAACACCGCCGCGTTGACCACGACGATATCGAAGGCGGCATGGCTCGCCGCAAGCGCCCCTGCCCCTTCGGGCGTGGCCATGTCGGCGGCAAAGCCCGAAAAGCGGCCGTGCGGCGACAAGGTTTCGAGCGCGGCGTCGACCGCCTGTTGCGTGCGGCCGTTGACCACCACATGCGCGCCGTTCGCCCCAAGCTGGCGCGCCACTTCATGGCCGATCCCGCGCGTTGCGCCGGTGACAAGGGCCGAAAGCCCGGACAGGTCCACACGCATCGCCATTCTCCCGCCAATCATGCCATCTGGTACAGGGAATGGGGCGGGCGCTGGGCCCACCCCATCAGGACGGCACCCGTCAGGGCGCCATCCATTCCCCGCCGTTCACGTCGAGCACGGCACCGGTCACCATCTTCGTGTAATCCGAGACGAAGAGGAGGACCGAGCGCGCGCATTCTTCCTCTGGCGGGATAACCCCCAGCGGGATGCGCGAGGCGACGTGGGCGATGAAAGCTTCTTCGGTGCCGCCGGTGGCGGCGACGATGCGGCCGACGGCTTCGCGCACCGGATCGCCCCAGAGCCAGCCCATGCGCGTGCTGTTGACGCGGATATTATACTGGCCGACATCGGCGGCAATCTGGCGGGTGAGCGTGGTCAGCGCGCCCTTGGCCACCGCATAGGACACCGACCCGCCCGACATCGGCTTTAACGACTGCATCGTCGCGACGTTGACGATCGCGCCGCCGCCCTGTGCCTTCATCGGTTCGAGCACGGCCTGCGCCATGCGCGCGGCGCCCAGCGCGGCGACGTCGATCACCTGCCCCCAGCGCTCGACATCGCCATTTTCGAACAGCGCGTCCTCGCCGCCGATATAGGCGCTGTTCACAAGCCCGTCGACACGGCCAAAGGCCTCCACCGTCGCGGCGACCAGCGCATCGCAATCGGCGCGGCTGGTGACGTCGGTCGGCTTGGCGATCGCCTCGCCACCCGCCGCGCGGATATCGGCGACGACGGAATCGATGAACGCCGAGCTGCGCGCGGCAACCGCGACTTTCGCGCCCTCGCTGGCCGCGATCCGCGCCATCGCGCGGCCCATGCCCGGGCCCACGCCCGTGACGATGATGACTTTGTCCTTGAGTAACATAACCCTCTCTATCCGGCTGTTTCAGCCAAGAACCTCTCCTTGGGAGCGCCACAATATGCGCGGTGAGAAGGCCGCAACTCCTTCAAATCGACTAGGTGCGCCATTGTCCCAAACCCCGTCCGTCCGCCGCAGCATTTGTCCGCGCGGCCTAGTCGAATTGGGGGAAGTGGCGCGGCTCCGGCGGCGATAGTCCCGCGATCATCCCCGTCCCAACCGGGGCCATTTGATCGCAGGGTTTACGATGATGACAGCGTTTTTCGGTTTCGAGGGGGCCTGTGCATGAGCGCGCACTATCGGCCCTCCAGCCTTTTGGAGATTGCCCGGGTTCGCACCGGGCTTGAGGATTATGGCGATGACTGGTTCCGCGCGCCGTTTGAGGCGCTGGTCGGGTTCGTCAACCGCGAGGCGGGGCTTCGCGAGCAGGAAAACGGGCCGGTCGAACGGATCATCGCGTCGCTGATGGACCGGCTGAAGCTGGTCCAGCTGCTGAAGCAGCAGCCCCAGATCCTCGACGAGCCGATCGCGATCGCGGGCGCGATTGTGGGGATGCCGCGCACGGGATCGACGATGGTGCACCGGCTGCTCGCCAGTTCCCCCCAGCTCAATTCGCCCTATTGGTGGGAAACGACCTTTCCCCTGCCGCTCGACGGCGAAGACCCGGGCGATGCATCGCCGCGGATCGAGCTGGCGCACCAGACGGTGGAATATCTCCTCAAGTCCTGGCCCGATTTCGAGAGCATCGACCCGATCGACGCGATGGCGGTGGCCGAAGAGGTGATCCTGCTCGACAAGACCTTCCTGTCATCGTCGTGGGATTCGATGATGCATGTGCCGAGCTATGGTTTCTGGCAGGCCGAGCAGGACCATGAACCGGCCTACCGCGAGCTGAAGATCTGGCTGCAGGTGCTGCAGAGCCAGCAGCCGCACCGGCGCGGTAAGAAATGGATCTTGAAGACGCCGCATCACCTGCTCGGCGGGATGGGCGGGCTGGTGAAGGTGTTCCCCGAGGCGCGGCTGATCATGACCCATCGCGACCCGGCCGAGGTGCTTCCCAGCTATTGCAGCATGTGCGCGTCGATGACGATCAACGCCTCGTCCACCTATCGCAAGGAAGATCAGGGCGCATACTGGACCGCGCGCTTCCTTGACGGGCTGAAGCGGTTCGACGCGCTGCGCAGCGAACTGGGCGAGGGTGCGGTGTTCGACGTCCATTACCGCAACACCGTGAGCAACCCGGTGGACACCGGGCGCGCGGCGATGGCGGCAATGGGGCTGGAGTTCACCGCGGCCGATGCGGCGGCGATGGAGGCGTGCGTGGCCAGCAATGCCCGCGAAAAGCGCCCCAAGCACAAATACAGCATGGAAGAATTCGGTCTGTCGATCGACCGGATCCAGGCCGATTTCGCCCCCTATCTCAAGGGGCTTCCGGCCGCCTGATGGGATGCGGCGGCGCCAGCTGTGGGGCTATTCCCGTCGACTGGCGCCGCCCTGCCCTCACCAGAAGGAGCGCAGCGACGCGATCTTTCCGTTTTCGGAGGCCTTGTAGATATTGATCGCGCGCGATTCCTGCTTGGTGCCATCCTTCATCATGATGTGGAGCGTCAGCGCCACCGCTGCCTCATTGCCGCGCACGACCTGATGGTGGATTTCGTAATCGAGCGAATCCTGAAACCCCATGAACATGTCGTAGAAGCGGCCGATCGCTTCCTTGCCTTGCTGCCCCACGCCCTCCGGATCCCATTCGCACGGGCCGACCGGATCCTGCACCAGCGCATCATCCTCGAACAGCGCGAGCCAGCCGGCACGGTCCTTGGCCTTGACGGCGTTCAGCGATGCCTGCGGCATATCCTCAAGATTCATCGTGTCTCTCCTCTCCAAAATTACCAATGTCAGCGCCGGGGCAGCGCATAGGCGATCAGATAATCGCCCGGCACCGTGCCCAGCATCGCCGAACCACCCGCCGCGAAGACGACATATTGGCGCCCGTTCTCGACATAGGTCATCGGGGTTGCCTGTGGCCCGGCGGGGACGCGCGCCTTCCACTTCACCGCGCCCGTGCGGCTATCAAAGGCGCGCACGCTGTTCTCGGCAGCCGCCCCGATAAAGGTGAGCCCGCTCTTGGTGGTGAGCGATCCGCCGAAATTGGGGGTGCCGAGCGCGATGTCGATCGGCACCGGCGCCTGATCGCGCGTGCCGCCAAGCGGTTTCGTCCACAGTCGCGTGCGCGTCTTGAGATCGATCGCCTCCACCACCCCCCAGGGCGGTGGGGTGCACGGGATGCCGAGCGGCGACAGGAACATTTCGAGCGCGACGCCGTAGGGCGTGCCCGATTGTTCCTGATAATAGCCCTGTTCCTGCAGCGGCTGGCGCTTGCCCGGTTCGGCGGCTTTTTCGCCGCGCGGAACGAGCGTCCAGATTTGCGCGATGCGGTTGGAATTGACCATGAGCAGCTGGCGTTCGGGGTCGACCGAAACGCCGCCCCAGTTCACCCCGCCCACGGCGGACGGGTAGAAGATCGTGCCCTGCACCGATGGCGGGGTGAAGATGCCGTCATAGCGCAGATCCAGAAAGCGCATCCGACACCAGATCTGATCGAAGGGGGTGATGCCCCACATCGACGCCTCGGAAAGCTGCGGCGGGACGAGCGAGGGCATGCCGACCGAGAAGGGCTGGCTCGGCGCCAGCCGTTCGCCCGGTGCGGCGCCACGCGGAGTGGCACGCTCTTCCACATCCGCAAGCGGCTTTCCGGTGCGGCGATCGAGCAGGAAGAGCTGGCCGCTCTTGGTGGCCTGAATAAGCGCGGGAACCGGCCCGGCAGGGGTGTCGAGATCGACAAGCGTGGGCTGGGCGGCGACGTCATAATCCCAGATGTCGCGGTGGACCGTCTGGAACGACCAGCGCGGACGCCCCGTCGCCACATCGAGCGCGGTGACCGAACTGGCATAGCGTGCCTTGTCGTCATCCTTCAGCCCGCCGAAGAAATCGGGGGTGGCATTGCCCATGCCGAGATAGACGAGGCCAAGCGCCTCATCGCCGCTGAACACGCCCCAGGCATTGGGCGCGCCGCGGGTATGATGCTCGCCCGGCTTGCGCGCCGGGGCATCCGGCGCGCGCGCGGGATCCCATGCCCAGCGCAGCGCGCCGGTTTCGGCATCGAAACCGCGAATGACGCCCGAGGGTTCGTCGACCGAGGCATTGTCCTTCACCGCGCCGCCGACGACGACCACGCCGCGCACGATAGTGGGCGGCGAGGTGAGGCTGTAATAGCCGGGAAGGACTTCGCCGAGGTCTTCGAGCAGCGAGACCTGCCCGTCCGCGCCGAAGCTGCGGCAGGGCTGGCCGGTGCGCGCATCGAGCGCGACGAGCCGCCCGTCGATGACCGGGGCGATGATGCGACTGGGGCATTCGGCCGCACCCGGCTTTTCATAATAGGCCACGCCGCGACAGGTGATGGTGCCGAGCCCCACCATCTTCGCCTTGGGATCGTGGCGCCAGCGTTCGACACCGGTGGCTGCATCGACCGCGATGACCGTGCTTTCGGGCGTGCAGATATAGAGGGTTGGCCCCACCTTGAGCGGGGTCGTTTCAAGCGCGGGAAGGTTGCCCGCGCCGATATTGCGCAGCGGCCCGGCGCGGAACGTCCATGCGACCTCAAGATCGCCGACATTATCCGGCGTGATCTGCTGCGCGGGCGAATAGCGCGTGGCGGCAAGATCGTTGCCGTAATGGAGCCACTGGCTGGCATCGGCCCCGCCGGGAACGGGCAGATCGCCCGAGGCGCGGGTAAGCGGGGTATTAAGCGCGACGACGCCAAGCGCCAGACCACCCCCGCCGATAAACAGTGCGGTCTTCAGCTGCGGCGAGACGGCGCGGCGTTCCTCGGCCGCCCCCCTGCCCCGTCCGGTAAAGAGCCAAGGCAGACAGGCGAACAGCCCGGCGATCAGCGGCGCGGCGATGCGCGGGACGAGCAGCCATGTTTCGGTGCCCGCTTCGGTCACGCCCCAGACCAGCGAGAGCAGCACAACGCCCAAAGTTATCCACAGGCCGAGCCGCCTGCGTCGCGCGACGAGCACGCCGCTTGCCAGCGTGCCGAGCCCGGCGGCGAGATAATAGGGGCTGCCCCCTTGCGCCATCAGCATGCCCCCGGCGACGGCCAGCGCCCCGCCATAAAGGGCGACGACGGCGCCAATGAGCGCCGAGAACAGCGCATTCGGGGTGCGGCGGGCGCGGGTTTCGATCATTGTCAGGTATGCATCCAAAATGTCGGGTCAGCGATAATCATATCGGCCGTGCGCGCTCAGATCGCCGAACAGGTCGTTCGAGATACGGCGTTCGAGAAACTGCCAGCGGCCGTTCCGGCGAATGAAGCGATCGTGATAATCGCCGGTGATGATCGGTTGCAGCGGCAGCGCCGGGGTCTGCTGGAACACCACCACCGTGCTGCTGGCCGTGGCATGATCGGCCCCATCGGGTTCGATGATGACATTCGCGATGATGTGCCGCGTGCGCGGCTTGCCCTCGTAAAGCTGGAGGAAATCGGCGAACATGCCGGTGATCCGCGTCGCATCGCTGCGGATCGGTTCTTCCTGCCCCTGTATCCATACGGTGGCGCCGGCAAAAAGCTGGCCGACGCCGTCGAGATCGCCCTGATCGAGCAGCTTGGGATAGCGGTGGATGAGATTCTGGATCTGCTGATAATCCGCCGCCGACAGAATGTCCGACATGATCGCGTGTCCCCCTTCAGAGATCAGATTTCGGGATTTGCCGCCTTTTCGGCGAGGTAGCGCGAGGTGAAGTTGGGCAGCACCGCCAGCGTCTCGACGCGTTCATAGAGGCGGCGATAGGCCGAGCGGGCGATGCGCCATGCGCCATCGACCTTGCGATATTCGTCGCGGTAGAGGCAGGCGCCGGTGGTTTCGATGCGGGTGCGCATGTCCACCGCATAATCGGTGAGCGTCCAGCGCCCCTCGGCATGCGTATCGCTGAGCACGGTGATTTCGGGCTGGTGCACGGTGTGGCAGCCGACGAAATCCTCGTGAAACGCGGCGTTCAGGACCGAGACCACCTCGTCGCGCCCCTCGGCATGGAAATGATAGGTGGCGCCGACATAATCGACGACGATGTCTTCGGTCAGAACGGTTTCCAGCCCCGCCACATCGGCGGTGTCGATGAAGCGGCAATACCGATATTTGAGCTGCTTGATCAGTTCGATGTCTTCGAGACGAAGGGTCATGAGCGAATTCCCTGAATTGGCATGGAAGAAAGTGCCACGCGGGTGCTGGACCCGCGCAAGAGCGTCAGAGCGAGAGCGCGCGCGCGCCAGCCGCGGGCGCGGAGGCCCCGGCGACAAGACCGTGCACGCCGACGCGGATGCGCTGGACGAGCTGTGACTGGCGGCTGACGCCGAGCTTGGTGAAGATCGAGCGCAGATGCGCGCGCACGGTATTCTGCGCGATCCCCAGCACCTCGGCGGTCTGGCTGAGGCGCAGTCCGTTCGACAGGCAGGCCGCAATCTCCCCCTCCATCGGCGTCAGGCCGAAAATGCCCGAAATCACCTTGCCGGTGAGGTCCGCCTGCCGGTTGGGATCGGTGAGAAAGACTGCGGTGGCGGGCACCATGTTGACGCCGGTGGCGCTGGGTGGGGTAAGCGCGCGCAGCGCAAGGCCGATATCGCGCTGCCCCGACGGATTTTCGACGCGCAGGAAACGGAGCGATGGGCCGCCCATGTCGCGCTGTTCGGTCATCCCCCGCTTGAACGCGCGGTCGGTGGCGAGGCTGGAAAAGGCCAGCCGGTTGCCGACCAGCTTGATCGCGTCGCTTTCGGCCAGCACGCTGCGCGCGATATCGTTGCAGCGGATGATGTTGCCCGTGCGATCGAGCAGGATGGTGC
This sequence comes from Sphingomonas sp. C3-2, assembly GCF_033025475.1. Classification (NCBI taxonomy): domain Bacteria; kingdom Pseudomonadati; phylum Pseudomonadota; class Alphaproteobacteria; order Sphingomonadales; family Sphingomonadaceae; genus Sphingomonas; species Sphingomonas sp. C3-2. Next base: position 2,919,967 of record NZ_CP130322.1, on the reverse strand, counting down.
CGATCGACAGCTGTTCGATCGCGCTGTCATAGACATCGGCCTCGCCGTGCTGCGCCTTGAACCGCTCGTAAAGGTCGATCGCGGCACGCAGGTGCGGGACGAAGCGCATCAGCCAATCCTGTTCCTCGCGGCTGAAATCGGGCTGACTTTCGAGCCGGCAGACGCGCACGCGCATCTGGAAACCGCTGCGCGCCATCAGATCGAGCCCGAGAATGTCGCCGATCTGATAGTGCGCCACATATTCGCGGTAGAAGCGCGACTTGCGGTACGCCGCACGGCCGATATGGCCCATGGTCGAGACGGCCTTGCCCTCGGGCAGGCCGACAAAGGGATCGCAGGCGAAATAATTCTCCGCCGCAGCGATGGCGGCGCGATCGACATTGGGGGTGATGATCAGCCCCGGTTTCTGCGCCGTGGGCGGGGTGAGGATGATCGTGACGAAGCTGGCGTCGAAATGCTGGCGCATCGCCTCCAGAAATCCGGTCCAGGGATCGCTGCGCGTCAGGCTCGAATAGAGCTTGAGCAGCGGCCCCGAAACCGCGTCGACTTCGTTCAAACTGTGCACGACGCGCCTCTCCAAACGCTTTTGCCAGACCCTATCGGTCTTTCGGGCGGGGCGTCACCTCAATTCGGACTAGCCGGGCCCGAACGCCGGAAAAGCGCAGGTTACGCATATCTACGCATATCGCGCGCGGGGGATGCGTCCGTAGAAAAAAGCCAGTGACACTCTCCTCTGGCCCCGCTGATCCCCCGGCGGGGCTTTTTTTTGTGCCGATTGATCATTTCATTCCATCGCGCCGGATAGACTTGCGGCGGCACGCGCCCCGCGTAGCATCGGTCCCGACGTTCAACACGGGAGGCGGCTTATGGCCATCAATGGAGTCAATCGCATCCTAATCGCCGTGCACGATCTGGAAGCGGCCAAGAAGAAATATCATGATCTGCTCGGCGCCACGTTCCTCGATGCGCATTGGACCGGCGCCCCGTTCGGAATCGCGGTGTCGATCGCCTGGGATGCCGGGATCGAGCTGTGCGCCCCCCTGCCCGGCCGAGAAGACAGCAGCGCCGTTTCGGGCTTTCTCGCGAGCCACGGAGAAGGCGTGATGAATGTCTTCTTCAACGTCACCGATGGGGAAGCGGCGATCGATCGCGCCACCCGGCAGGGTTACACCAGCGTCCATTCGCTCGATTATACGCAGGCCGAAATCGACGAGCATCTGGGCGGGCTGTTCCAGCGCTATCAGGAATTCAACCTCGACACCGCCCCGCGCTGCGGCTTTACGGTCAGCCTTGCCCGGATTGAAGCCAAAGCGGAAAGCTGAGCGAAGCGTTTCAATCCATCGGGATGCGCTGGCGATGCTCGCTGCAACCATTGGCGAGAAAATCGAGCAGTGCGCGAACCGCCGGAAGCAGGCCACGGCGCGAGGGGAATACCGCGTGGATGATACCGGCGCGCGGATGCCAGTCGGGCAGGACATGGAGGAGCCGCCCGCTTTCGATATCGTCCCAGACCATCATCGTCGGCAGCTGGACGATCCCCACCCCGGCAAGCGCCGCCTGACGCAGCGCAGCCATGTCATCGGTCACCAGCCGGGGGCGATGCGGGACGGTGGCCTTTTGCCCATCGTTGCTTTCGAGCTGCCACTGATGCCGGTCGTGCGGCGGCCCCATGTCGAGGCTGGGCAGCGCATGGAGATCGGCGGGCGATACCAGGCTGTGCGGCAGCAATTGGGGGCTCGCGACAAGGCACTGGGTGCTGGTGTCGAGCCGACGCATCACAAGGTCGCTCGGCTCGATCGGCGGAAAGCGGACACGGATCGCGACGTCGAACCCCTCGGCGATCACGTCGACGCGGCGGTTGGTGCTTTCGAGATGGACCTGCACCGCGGGCTGCTCGGCCATGAAGCGCGCGATCAGCGCCCCGAACTGGAAGTTGATCAGCGCCACCGGGCAGGCGATGCGGACCACGCCGCGCGGCTCCGCGCTCATCCGCGCGATCATCTGGTCGGCGGCCTCCGCCTCGACGAGCATCGCGACGCAGCGTTCATAATATTCGCGGCCGATTTCGGTGATCGAAAAGCGCCGCGACGAGCGGTTGAGCAACCGCACGCCCAGCCGGTCTTCCAATTGCTGGATCCGGCGGCTGAGCTTCGATTTCTGCATCCCCAGCGCGCGCCCGGCGGGGGCAAAGCCGCCATGATCGACCACCTGAACGAAATAATAGAGGTCATTAAGGTCCTGCATCGTTCTATCAATAGAACGCAGGGTCCAGTTTCACAATCTTTCGGGCCGATCGTCCCTGTCATATCTTGCCTTCAACAGCGGTCGGCCACAAAGGGTGCGACCGCCCTGGAGATAGAAGATGACGAGGAAGATCCTGGGCCGTTACGGCAATGATCGCGGACACTGGGTTGGCGATGGCTTTCCGGTCCGTTCGCTGTTTTCGTACAACACGCTTGGCCAGCATGTCAGCCCGTTCCTGCTGCTGGACTATGCCGGCCCGCATTATTTCGAGCCGACCGATGGACGGCGCGGCGTGGGCGAACACCCGCACCGCGGCTTCGAAACCGTGACCATCGTCTATGACGGCGAGGTCGAGCACCGCGATTCCGCCGGCAATGGCGGGGTGATCGGCCCCGGCGACGTCCAGTGGATGACGGCCGCAGGCGGCATCGTGCACGAGGAATATCATTCGCCGGCCTTTGCCAGGACCGGAGGACCGTTCCGCATGGTGCAGCTGTGGGTGAACCTGCCCGCCAAGGACAAGATGGCCCCCGGTGGCTATCAGGGCATCACCTCGGACGAGATTCCGGTGGTGACGCTGCCCGAAGGCGCCGGCACCGCGCGGATCATCGCAGGCGAGATGATGGACAAGAAGGGCCCCGCACGGACCTTCACCCCGATCAACGTCTGGGACATGCGGTTGACGCGCGATGCGGACATCGATCTTGACCTGCCCGAAGGGCACACCGCGATGCTGGTGGTGCTTGGCGGACATGTCACGGTGAACGGCAGCATGGCCGCCGGCGAAGCCGAGGTCGTTCTGCTCGATCGCGAAGGCGGCGGCGTTTCGATCCATGCCGATGGCGAAGCGACGCTCTTGGTGCTGACCGGCGAGCCCATCGACGAACCGATTGTCGGGCACGGGCCGTTCGTGATGAACAGCGAAGCCGAGATCCGGCAGGCGATCGACGACTTCAACAGCGGCCGCTTCACCCAGGCCGCCTGATCCTTCGGCCCGGCCCCTTAACGGGGCTGGGCCACCCTTTCCCCAAATTCAGGAGACGGTTTCCCCGCACCGTCATTCCCACCGACGGAACGATGTTCCGGATGGATGATTTCACGCGGGCATTGCCAGGAGAAAATTGATGACGAAGCCCTATGTCCGCCTCGACAAGGACAATGCCGCCGTATTGCTGGTCGATCACCAGACCGGCCTGCTCTCGCTTGTCCGCGACTTCGATCCCGACAAGTTCAAGAACAACGTCCTCGCGCTCGGCGATATCGCCGAATATTTCGGCCTGCCGACGATCCTGACCACCAGCTTCGAAACCGGACCCAACGGCCCGCTCGTCCCCGAACTGAAGGAACAGTTCCCCGACGCGCCCTATATTGCGCGCCCCGGCCAGATCAACGCGTGGGACAATGAGGAATTCGTCGCCGCGGTGAAGGCCACCGGCAAGAAGCAGCTGATCATCGCGGGCGTGGTGACCGAAGTCTGCGTCGCCTTCCCGGCGCTGTCGGCCCTTGAAGAAGGCTATGACGTCTTCGTCGTCACCGACGCATCGGGCACGTTCAACGAAATCACCCGCAACGCCGCGTGGAGCCGCATGGCCGAAGCCGGCGCGCAGCTGATGAGCTGGTTCGGCGTGGCGTGCGAACTGCACCGCGACTGGCGCAACGATGTCGAAGGCCTCGGCGCGCTGTTCTCGAACCACATCCCCGATTACCGCAACCTGATCACCAGCCACACCATGCTGACCCAGGGCAAGTAATCGACACGCGGGAGGCGCTTCACCGGCGCCTCCCGCAACCACATCATCCCTTGGCCCAGCCGCCGCCCAGCGCCTTGCAGAGCGCGACGAGGTGGAGGGAGACGCCCGCATCGCTTTCGGCGAGCGCGCTTTCGGCGTCGAGCAGAGCGGCCTGGACGGTGAGCACGTTGAGGAAATCGATCGCCCCCTCGCGGTAGCGGAGCTGGGCGACCTCAAGCGCCTTTTTGTGATGGCGGACGGCCTCTGCCAGCCGTGCCTGGCGGCGCTGTTCGGCATTATATTCGGTGAGCGCGTCGTCCACCTCGTGCCAGGCGCGCATCACCGTCTGGCGGAAGACGATCGCGGCTTCCTTTTGCTCGGCCTTGCGCAGGTCGAGCTGGCCCTTGAGCTTGCCACCCTGGAAAAAGGGCAGCGAGATACTGGGCCCGATCACGAACTGGTGCGAATTCCAGTTGCCCAGCCCCGAAAGCTGGAGCGCCTGTGCGCCGAGGCTGCCGGTGAGCGAGATGCTGGGATAGAAATCGGCCTTGGCGACGCCGATCGCGGCGGTTGCCTGATGCAGCCGCGCCTCTGCCGCGCGGATATCGGGACGGCGGCGCGCGAGATCGGACGGCAGACCGACGGGCACCTTGGCGGGAACGCCGGGGATGGCAACGGCGTCTTCCAGTTCCTCTTCGAGCGCGCCGGGCATCTGGCCGAGCAACAGGCTGATCGCGTTCATCAACGCTTCCTCGCGCGCCTCGAGCTTGGGGACGCGCGCCTCGATCCCCGCCACCTGCGCGGCGGCGTCGGCAACGTCGAGCTGGGTGATGACGCCTTCCGAATAGCGGACCTCGGTCAGCTTCAGGCTGTCCTCGGCGATATCCAGATTATTCTCGACGATGTGGAGCAGCTTTTGCGTGGCGCGCAGCTCGACATAGTTGCGCGCCAGTTCCGCCTCGACCGAGAGGAGGATGCCGCGCCGTTCCTCGGCCGCTGCCGCCATCCCCGCGTCCGCAGCCTCCGCCGCGCGGCGTGCCTTGCCCCATATATCAAGCTCCCAGAGCGCATCGAAGCCGAACTGCCAGAGGCCAAAGGGCGGCGAGCCCTTTTCCCCCGGCATGCCGACGACGCCGAGGCCCGAATCCCCGCCCGCCGACGGTGGCGGCGCGGATGCAGGCTCGGTCCCGAGCAGGGACAAGATGCCGTTGGGGCTCGCGCGTTCCTCGTAGAACGAACCGGCGGCACCAATGCTGGGGTTTTGCGCGGCGCCCGCGACACGGCGGATCGCGCGGCTCTGCTGCATCCGCGCCGAGGCGATCTGGACGTCGAAATTCTGTTCCTCGAGCTTTTCGACGAGTTCGTCGAGCACGGGATCGCCCAGCAATTTCCACCATTCGGGATCGATATCGTCCGCCGTGGTGATGCTGGCGGTTTCGGGCAGCGGCTTTTGCTTGAAGACGGCGGGCGCCTCCACCACCGGCCTTTCGAAATCGGGGCCGACCATGCACCCGCCAAGCAGCGTGGCGGGAAGCAGGGCGACGCAGAGCGCGCGGTTCATGTCAGCCAGCCTTTCCGGGACGCAGCATCCGCATGCCCGGTGCGGTGACATCGACCGTGGGGATGACCGACATGCCGACGCGCAGCATGTTGGCGCGCGCCTGCCCCTTGTCGATCACGATCTTGACCGGGATGCGCTGGACGACCTTGGTGAAATTGCCCGTTGCATTGTCGGGTGCGATCGGCGCGAAGGACAGGCCGGTGGCGGGCGCCAGACTGTCGACATGCGCGCTGAGGACGAGATCGGGATAGCTGTCGACCGTGATCCGGACCGGCTGGCCGATGCGCATGTGTTCGAGCTGGTTTTCCTGGAAATTGGCGAGGATATAGGCATCCGCCAGCGGCACGACCGCAGCCATGTGCGTGCCCGGCGTGACGAACTGGCCGACACGCAGCGCGCGCTGGCCGACCATGCCGTCGATCGGCGCGCGGATTTCGGTGTAGGACAGGTTGAGCCGCGCCTGTTCGAGCGCCGCCTCGGCCTTGGCGAGTTCGGCCACCTGCTCGGCGCGCGCGGCCTCTAGCATCGGCAGCTGGCGCTGCGACGCGGTGAGCGCCGCACTGTCGCGTTCATGCGCCGCGCGCTGCTGTTCGAGCGCGCTGTGCGCCTTTTGCTCTTCCTGCAGCGCGCCCGCGCCCTTTTCCGACAGATTATGGTAACGCACGGCATCGGCCTGCGCGAACGAGATGGCGGCGCGGTCTGCCCGGAGCGCGGCGCGCGCCTGCGCAACCAGCGCGGGGTGGCGCGCAATTTCGGCATCGAGGCTGGCGATTTCGGCCTTTTCCTCGAGCACCAGCGCCTCGGCCGCGGCGAGCGCGGCGCGGTAATCGCGATCATCGATCTTGGCGAGAAGCTGGCCCGCCTTTACCTGCTGGTTATCCTCGACGAAGACGCGCTCCACCTGCCCCGCGATGCGCGGCGCGACGCGGGTGAAATCGGCGGTGACATAGGCATCGTCGGTCGCCTGGCTCGGGCTGTCGGAAATGAGCGCCGCTCCCCCGAGCGCGGCGCCACCGAGCAGCAGGACGGTGCAGCCTGCGAGAAGAAACTTCCTGGTCATTTGAAAGGGCATTGGATTGGCCTGATTCAGCGTGAAGGAGGTGCCCCGACGGGTCGCGGCGGGACGGTGCGGGTGGGGAGGAAAAGCGTGAGCAGCAGCAGCGCGAAGGTGATGAGCCCCATGACGCGGTAGAGATCCGCCGCGGTGAGCACATTGACCTGATCGCGGATGCGCGCGCCGATCGCGCGGAGCGCGGCGTCGGTCGACATATCGGGCATGGAGATACCGGGGACATTGCCCAGCCGGTCGACCGTCATTTCGGAATGATAGCGGCCGCGATCGCGGGTGAGCGAGCTGACGACAGCCACGCCGATGGCGGTGGCAAAGCCCTTGGAGGTGTTGAACATCGCCGAAGTGAACGGCCCGTCGGACGGCGCCATGCCGCCGGTGAGCTCCATCAGGATCGAGACGACGATCATCGGCTGGCCCAGGATGAGCATGGCCTGGAGCAAGTAGAAATTCTCGCGCACCCATTCCTCGGTCAGGAAACTGCCGAGCGCGCACGAGACGCAGACGAGCGCGAAGCCGATGCCCATCACCCAGCGGCAATCGACGCGCGGGATGTTGAGCAGCGCCGCGGTAAGCGGCAGCGTGACGACCTGGGGGAGCGCCACGAGGAGCAGCATCGGCGCGACTTCGAGCGGGCGGTAATCGCGCACCGAACCGAGATAGGCGGTGGGAATGGCGGTGAGCCCGGCAAAGACGACGAGAATGCCGGTGAGGCTGACCAGCGCATGGACGAAATTGCGCTGGGTGAGCAGATGCAGCCGGATGAAGGGCTGCGGATGCGTCCATTCGTTGACGAAGAAGAAGCCGAGCAGCCCCACCCCGCCCGCGAGCAGCGCGCAGATGACGTCGGAGCGCAGCCAATCGAGCCGATCGCCCTGCATCAGCGCGATGACGAGCATCGCGATCGCGGAGAAACCGGTCAAAAAGCCGATCCAGTTGAACTGGCGCAGCCGTTCGAGCCGGAGCGCATCCTGCGGCAGCCCCCAGGCAAGGCCGACCGCGCTGAACAGGCAGAGCGGAACGATCTGCCAAAAGGCCATCTGCCAGCTGACATAATCGGTCCACAGCGCCGCAAGCGGGGTGGCCAGATTGGGGCCGAAGGTGGCCGTCATCGCATAGCCCGCCAGCCCGTAAAGCCGGATATGGGGCGGCAGATAGCGTAGGCAGACGGTGAGGAGCAGCGGCGGCAGGCAGCCCGCGCCGATGCCCTGCACGGTGCGCAGCACGAGGAGCATTTCGACATTGGGCGCGAACGGGCAGAGAAGCGCCGTGCCCGCGACGATCATGATCGCGAAGATCGAGAACAGCCGGATCGAGAAGGTGCCCGCGAACCACGGCGCGAACGCCATCATCGCGACATTGGTCGCCTCGTAAAGCGCGAGCACCCAGGTGCCTTCGTCATGGCCGATGCCGAGCGCGCCGCGAATATCGGCGAGCGCGGTGGCGGTGACGCGGTCGTTGAGCCCCGCCATGAACGAGGCGAGCAGCATCGCCGCCAGCCCGGTGGCGACACGCGGGCCCCAGACGCCCGCCGACGCCGGCGCCTGACGGGTGTTCTTGCGGACGATGACCGCAAGGCGACGGCTATCGAATCCCCGCCGGTACGCAGAGCGCGCAAAGCTTTCCAGCCGATTGGACGGGGTGATGGACATCGGGCCGATCGAAATGTTTTACAACCGGCGCGGTCATAAAACCGCTTGCGGCGCGACAAAACTTTTTGCGCTGCAATATATCCGTGCGTCTGACGCACGGATGATGACGGCGTTATTCGACCGGGAAGGACAAGGCCCCCGACCCGCGCTCAAGCGCCAGTTCCTGCGCCGCCGCCATGCGCCCGCACACGGTGAGCACCATCCGCCGCAGCCAGCGGTGCACCGCATCATTGTCGAAACGCGGATGCCAGGCCTGCCGGATCGCGACGCGGGGCAGATCGAGCGGCAGTTCGAACGCGCGCAAATCGGTGTGGAGCTTGTCGAGTCCCCAGATCATGTGGCGCGGCACGGGCAGGATGAAATCGGTATCGGGGAGCGCGAACATCGCCGAGGAAAAGTTCCACGCGATCATCGCGACGGTACGGTGCAGCCCGTGCGCGGCGAGCGCATCGTCGATCGGCCCGGTGCGCGCGCCCCGGCGCGAGACGCTGATATGTTCGTATGACGCCAGACGTTCAGGCGTGACCGGCCCGTCGAACAGCGGATGACCGGCGCGCGCGAGCCCGACATAATAGGTGGTGAAGAGCGTCTGCACGCGCACTTCGGGCGGGAGCTTTTCGGTGCCGCCGACGAACAGATCCACCCGCCCCTGGCGCAGGGCATCGTCGTCGAGATCGCTTTCGGGGATCGAACGCAGCAGCACGCCCGGCGCGCTTTCGCGCAGCTTGCGCAGCAGCACAGGCATGACGGCGGCGACGAAGACATCGTTGGCGCGGATCGTGAACTGACGCTCGATCGTTTCAAGCCCCTGTTCTGACACGCGCTGGAGCAGTTCGAGCGCGTCGGCGGTAACCGCATGAATACGCTCACGCATCTTGAGCGCGCGGGGCGTGGGCACCAGTTTCTTGCCCGCACGCACCAGAATGGGATCGCCCAGCGTATCGCGGATCCGCGCGAGCGTGCGACTCATGGCGGGCGCGCTCAGGTTCATGCGCTGCGCGGCGGCGGCAACGCTTTCTTCCTCAAGCAAGATATCGAGCGCAATCAGCAGGTTGAGATCGGGATGTGACATGCGGTGATCCAGCCATGACGCAAAGCGAAACAATGCCGTGCGCCCCGCGCGATTTACCGGCTTGGCGCGCAATGGCAAAGCATGGATCGATCACAGGAACAGAAAGATGCCGAGCCCCATTGCCGTAGCCGTTGACGGATCACCCGAAAGCACGGGTGTGCTGACGCTGGCGAGCGAGATTGCGCGCGCGCTGAATGCCCCGGTGCATGTGCTGTGTACGGTCGACCGCGCCTATGCGCTGCCGCTGACGGATGCGACCGAACAGGAGGCCGAGGACTATCCGGCCGCCGCCGACGAAGAATGCCGCGCGGTGGGCGTCTTGGCCGATGCCGTCGCCCGGCTGCGCGCCGAAGGATGCGCCGCCGAGGCGATGGAACTGGTGGGCGAGCCCGCCCCCGCGATCGTCAGGGCCGCCGCAGCGCTCGATTGCCGGATGATCGTGATGGGGCACCGGCACCTTTCCTGGCTGAGCCGGTTGCTCCACCCCTCGGTCTGCGCCGAGGTGATCGACACCGCCCCCTGCCCGGTGCTTGTGAGCAACTGAACACGCCCGGCGCCCTAGGCCGCAGTGGCGCCGATCCCCTTCAGGAACAGAATGGCCGCTTCGCGCGAATAGGCGTCGCGCTGCGCGGGTTCCGGAAATTGCCGGACCGTAAGGAAACGGACCGCGAAGGTGGCGTGCACATAGAATGCGCGCGCAGCATGAGTGGCCGGGCGTGGCAGGCCGTGTGCCTGAAGCAGCCGATCCAGCGCCCGCGCGACGACCGCAGCGCGGACATCATAGAATTTGCGGGCCAGATCGGGCACGAAATCGGCTTCCTGAATGAGCAGCCGGTGCGTGCGGATATTGGCGGTAGTAAGATGCCAGTCGAGGACCTGGCGCGCCAGATCGGTGACCGCCTGTACGGCATCGGTCCGTTCCGGCACGGTGAAGTCCGCCTGGCTGGAGAGGAATATCTCACGCTCGATCAGATAGCGGAACAACCCTTCCTTGTTGCCGAACTGGCGATAGACGGTCGCCTTGCTGGAACGCACCTGTGCGGCGATCTTTTGCACGCTGGTGCCGGTATAGGCATTTTCGAGAAACTCGTCGGTCGCCGCCTCGATCAGGCGAGAAAGCTTGTCGTCCGACAGCCGGAGCGCGACATTGGCGCCAAGCACCGGCTCTTCGACGGATGCCAGAATATCCTCGAGTTCCGCCATGCCCTCATTCGCCGGCAATTCGCGATAGCCGTGCAGGAACAGATGCGTCGATTCCGCAGCAAGCCGCTCGATCGCCGCGTCATCAGGAATCGGCGCGCCCAGAAAATAGCGCGTCCCCTCAACCGCGCCGCCACCGAAACGGATCGCCGTCGCCATCGGATCGACTGCGGGAAAACGCCCCGATGCCACAAGCTCGGCGAAATAGTCGCCAAGAATGCCGGCCGAGGCGAGACGGTGTTCGTGCAACTCATCGGCCAGTTCAGGAAAATGATTGGCCGCGACGATATTGGCGCGAAACAGGCCAAAACCCCGGGGATGCGCAAAGCTCTGAAACATCGCCGTGCCGTAATCGCATAAAGTGCGTTCGACATCGTCATGGGCGACAACCTCGGCAAGTGCGCCGCCCCGTGTATCGAGCGTGCGCCGCACAGCGGCTTCGAACAATTCCATCTTGTTGGCAAAATGCTCGTAGATGCTTTGCTTACTCATATGCGCCGTGGCCGCGATCAGATCGATGCTGGAACGCGCAAAGCCTTCGCGAAAAAAGACTTCGCCAGCAGCGTTCAGAATCTGCGTGCGGCCATCGGGGCGCGTTTCGGCGGGCCGACGATCGGTCTTGCTCACCCTGCCTTCCCCATTTCAGCCACCACTATCCACTGCGCGCACGCCGTTATGAGAATCGTGCGAGACGGACAACCACACATTGGTGTCGTCCGTGATCCGCGCCCGTTGGCCGCGCCCCCGCGCGATGCGCCATTACCGGATGGCAGTCCTATAGAAATCATTGGGCGATCACAAGCTTAGCCATTTGGCCGCCCCTCCGCCCCAGAAGCCCCGGTTTTCCCGCTTTTTCCGAGACCCAAAGATGTTTGCGACAAATCCTTCATCGCCATATTGTACGATGCGGTTTCGTACGATACAAGCGCCGCAAATCAAGGAGAGTTGGATGCCCAATCAATTGGCCGGTCGTAGCGCAGTAGCGCCCAAGGGGGCTGCGCAGTGGCTTTATCGCGGTGCGGTAGCCGCTATGCTGGCAAGCGCAGGCGTTCCTGTTGCCGCGCATGGCGATCACCATATGGGCAACCTTGACGTTCCCTTTTCCGCGCCGGCCAATTTCACGGCGCATGCCAAGATGTTCCAGGAACGCGTCACGCGCGTGGCGAACGGCCCGGTCTGGCAGATCGAATTCCAGGGCATGAACGTCGTCGTGATCGAAGGCCGTGACGGCCTGATCGTCGTCGACACGGGCATGAACAAGGACATCGCCACCGCCGCGCTGGCCAAGATCCGCGCCGAGGTATCCACCAAGCCCGTGGTTGCGGTGATCTTTACCCACCACCACCCCGATCATGTGAACGGCGCCTCGGTGTTCGTTTCGGTCGAGGACGTGAAGAGCGGCAAGGTGCCGATCTATGCGGCATCGAATTTCCTGAAGGAACTGTCCGACGAGGGCATTGCGACGCTGCCGATCGTGGCGACGCGCGCGGCCTATATGTACGGTTTCAGCCTGAGCGGCGCCGAAGGTGCGGACTTCCATGTCGGCTGCTGCGGCGCGCTGCAGGAAGCGGGCAAGAACGAATCCGGCTATATCCCCCCGTCGCAGTTCGTGGAGATGGACGGTGCGCGCGATGAGGAAATCGCGGGCGTGAAGCTGCACATGTTCCACACCGGCGGCGAGGCGGCATCGCACATCGCGGTCTGGCTGCCCGAGCACAAGATCCTGATTTCGGGCGACGAAGTACAGGGCCCGACCTTCCCCAACCTGCATTCGCTGCGCGGCACCAAGATGCGCGACGCCAATCGCTGGGTGGGCGCGCTGCGCCGGATGCAGGCGTTCGACGCGAACTTCATGGTGCCGCTGCACGGCCCCGTGGTGGAAGGCGCGACCAAGATCCGTTCGATGCTGGCGCAATATGAAGATGCGATCCAGTACACCCATGACCAGACGATCCGGCTGATCAACAAGGGCATCCCCGAAAACGAGCTGCCCGATGCGCTTGGGCCCCTGCCCGATTATCTGCGGTCCGAACCCTATACGACCGAATATTACGGCACCGCCGCCGATGCGGCGCGCAGCTATTATGTCGGCTATATCAGCTGGTTCTCGGGCGATGCGACCGACTTTACCCCGACGCCCCGCGCCGAACGCGCCCGCCGCGAAGTGGCGATGATGGGTGGCCGCGACAAGGTTCTGGCAACCGCGGCCAAGGCATTCGAGACGAATGACGCGCAGTGGGCGGCCGAGCTGACCACCATGTTGATCGCGATGAACCGCGAGGACATGGATGCCCGCCGCCTGAAGGCCGCCGCCTTCCGCAAGCTTGGCTATGCCACCTATAATTCCAGCCGCCGCGGTTTCTATCTGATGGGTGCGCTGGAGCTTGAGGGCAAGCTGAAGACCGAAGGGCTGACCGCGCGCTACATGAACGCCGACAATATCCGCAAGATGCCGGTCGGCCTGATGCTGGAACAGCTGCGCTACCGCGTCGACCCCAAGCGTGCGGGCAAGCAGGATCTTCGCGTGGCGCTGACGCTGCCCGGCGAGGCACAGCCCTGGCTGCTCGAACTGCGCAACAGCACGATGAAGTACCGCCCCGGCCCCGCCGGCGACCTGCCCGTCGTCGCGCTCGACCGCGCGGCACTCGGCGCACTGGTGGCGGGTGCCGACACCGTGCCCGCGCTGGCCAAGGCCGGCAGCATCAAGGGCAATGGCATCAAGGCATTTGAGCAGATCTTCGACGGCGTGGACCTGACGTCCGCACCGATCAGCCTGGTCGTTCGGTAAAACCGGGCGCCGCGAAAGCGGCGCCCATCGACCACAAAAGCAACAATAACGGCCGGACAAACCGGCCGATCCACCCACAGGGTAGATACGAAGCCGCCTCGTACGGGAGCGGCGGCACTTACGGCGCGACCAGCGCCGGACAGGGAGGAAGTTAGGAATGAACGGATCAGTTTCGCGTTATGTCATCGCGCTGAGCCTGGCGGCGGCGGTTTCGTCGCCCGCGCTGGCGCAGGACGCAGCCCCGGCGGATACCGGGCTGGAAGAAATCGTGGTTACCGCGCAGAAGCGCTCGGAATCGCTGCAGCAGACCCCGATCTCGATCGTTGCCATGGGCAGCCTCGAGCTTGAGAAGAAGGGCATTGTCGACATCAGCGACCTGCGTTCGCAGGTGCCCAGCCTTCAGGTAACCCCGCACCCCAACAGCGCGACCACCGCGCGCGTCTTCATCCGCGGCGTCGGCAACAATGACGATCAGATCACGGTCGACCCCAGCGTCGCCGTCTATCTCGATGGCATCTACATCGCACGCGGCCAGGGCCTTTCGGCCGAAATCGCCGAAATCGAGCGGATCGAAGTGCTGCGCGGCCCGCAGGGCTCGCTCTATGGCCGCAACGCCACCGGCGGCGCGATCAACTACATCACCAAGGCCCCGCGCCTTGGCGAATTCGGCGCCAAGCAGGTGCTGACCGTCGGCAACTATAACCAGTTCCGCACGCGCACCAGCATCAACGTGCCGATCGGCGACACCGTGGCCGTCGAACTCGCCTATCTCCACAGCGAGAAGGACGGCTTCATCAAGAATCCGGGTACTGGCGTGAAGCGCTGGGGCGATCAGCGTCGTGACGCCTATCGCGCCGCCATCCGCTGGCAGGCGACCGACAATCTCGACCTGCGCTACAGCTATGACCGCTCGGACATCAACGATACGCCGCCGTTCATCACGATGACGCCGTTCTACCCGAACACCGTCGATCGCCCGACCGCCGGTTCGCCGGACGTGCGCGGCCTGGCGGCCAATGACGTTACGTCGCAGGGCCATAACTTCACCGCCACCTGGGATGTTTCGGACGACATCACGATCAAGTCGCTCACCGGCTATCGCAAGCTGTCGAACGAGACCAACCAGAACTATCTGACCGGTGCCGTCGGCAACGTGAACCCCTTCTTCCTGACCGGTTTCGACCAGTCGCAAAAGCAGTTCAGCGAAGAACTCCAGGTCGTCGGCTCACTGTTCGACAACCAGGTCGAATATGTCGTCGGCGGCTATTATTTCGACGAAAAGGGCGACAGCGCCGATTACACGCTCGTCCCGAACACCTATCGCAACGACCGCGCCGCCACGATCCACAACCGCGCTTATGCGGCTTATGGTCAGGTGACGCTGCGTCCGTCGTCGCTGGAAGGTCTGTACCTGACGGGTGGCCTGCGCTGGTCGCGCGACGAACGCGAAGCGACGCGCGCCTCGATCAACACCATCCTCGCCACGGGCACCGCGACGGCGGATGTCCCCGGCGTTGGCAAGAACAACTTCTCGGATGTCAGCCCGAGCCTCACGCTCGGTTACAACGTCAACCCCGACGTCAACGTCTACGCCAAATATGCGATGGGCTATAAGACCGGCGGGTATAACCTGCGGGCAACCACGACCCAGCGTTTCAACGCCGGTTTCGGCCCCGAAACGCTCGACTCGCTCGAATTCGGCGTGAAGTCGAGCTGGCTGGACAATCGTCTGCGCGCGAACCTCGCGGTGTTCCGTTCGCAGTATAAGGATATCCAGACCAACGTTCAGACCAACCCGAGCCGTCCGCAGGACACCGACATCTTCAACGCCGGCAAGGCACGCATCCAGGGCTTTGAACTGGATCTGACCGCCAAGCCGTCCTCGGCGCTTACCGTTTCGGCCAACTATGCGTATCTCGATGCCAAGTTCCAGCGCATCATCGATCCGCTGACCGGCGCCAACATCACGTCCGACTTCACCTTCGTCGAAGCCCCGAAGCACACCCTGACGACCAGCGCGGAATATGCCTTCCCCGAAATGTCGATCGGTTCGCTGACGGCCAATATCGATTACTTCCTGCAGAGCAAGAAATCGACGGCGACCGGCGATGCGCGCTACGTGATCGGCAGCTACGGCCTGCTCAACGCCCGTCTGACGCTGTCCGACATCCCGGTTGGTTTCGGCAACTGGCGCGTGTCGGCCTTCGCCAAGAACCTGACCGACAAGGAATATTATGTCGCTCACTTCGCGACCGGCCTGCCCGGCGCGATCTTCGGCGAACCCCGTACCTACGGGCTCGAACTGACGTTCCAATATTGATCCTTGCCCGATCAACGCTGTTTGGCGCACCCCTTCGCGCCTGATGGCTTAACTGGGGCCGGCTTCACCGCCGGCCCTTTTTTTTTGATGACATTTTCGGGCGGTGCGGGCAGCGGCAAATCAAATGCTATTGCGATGCCAGCTGGTTCCGGCATCGTGATATATAAAGAATGTAAAAAGACGACGAGGCTCCGTGGATTCGCTCCTCCTTTCCCTTTCGATAGACGCCATTCCCAATCGGATCCTCGCCTTTGCGCGCCCCCGGGCCAGAGATTTCCTGTGGCCGCGCCTCGATACGCGCAAGATCGTGGCGGGGGAGCTGATCCACGAAGCCGGCGCGCCGTTTACCCATGTCATCTTTCCGCATGACGGCGTGATCTCGCTGATGTCCGAAACGATCGACGAACGCTCGGTGGAGGAAGCGTCCATCGGCCGCGAGGGTTTTGTCGGCTTTCCGCTCATCATGGGCGGCAGCAACGCGATCGGGCGAACGGTCGTGCAGATTTCGGGCTATGCGTCGTGGCTGTCGATCGCCGACCTCAATGAGGGGTTTGAACGCTTCGAATGCCTGCGCAAGATCATGCTCAGCTATTCGCAATCGCTGATCGTCCAGCTGATGCATTCGGTGGCGTGTTCCAGCCTGCACGGGGCCGAACAGCGGGTCGCGCGCTGGCTGTTGCACGCGCGCGACCGGATGTCGGGCGATCATTTCCACCTGACGCAGGAAGCGCTGGCCGATACGCTGGGCCTGCGCCGCGCGACGGTGAGCGAGGCCTGTTCGGCGCTGTCGCGCGCAAACACCATCCATTATTCGCGCGGATCGCTGGAAATTGTCGACCGGGCAGCGCTGCAGGACCATGCCTGCAGCTGCTACCGCGCGGTTCACGATGCGTCGTTCCTCGCCAGAAGCGGTGACGCCGCGATCTTCTGAACCGGGTTGAGGGCGTTCGGGGCAAAGGCCTCGTGCGCGCGGTCGCGCAGGATCGCGTCGCCGAACTCGAACTGTTCGACAAGCGCCGACAGTTGATGCGCCTCGTCGGCCAGCCCGCGGGTGAGCGCGCTGGCCTGTTCGGCCATGGCCGCGTTCTGCTGCGTAAGCGTATCGAGCCCCGCGACCGCGATGTTCACCTGCTGGATGCTGCCCGCCTGTTCCTCGGAATTATGCGCCACCTGGCCGACCAGTGTCGACACGTCCCCCACGCGTTCCATGATCCGGTCAAGCGCCTCGCCCGCCTGCGCCACCAGTCGCGAACCTGCTGCGATGTGGCGCCCGCTTTCGGAAATCAGCAGCTTGATCCGCTTGGCGGCGTCGTCCGACCGCGTCGCCAGCCCGCGCACCTGATCGGCGACGACGGCAAAGCCCTTGCCATGTTCATCGCCGTGCGCCGCCTCGATACTGGCGTTGAAGGAAAGCAGGTTGGTCTGGAAGGCGATGCTTTCGATGGCGCCGACGATTTCCACCATGCGCGCGGCAGATTCGTCGAGCGCGGCCATTGCGGTCACCGCCTCGCGCACGATGCAGCCGCCCTGCAGTGCATCCGAGCGCGCCTCGTCGACCGCGCGGCTGGCGCGCACGACATCGTCCGCCGTCTGGCGCACCGACTGGGTAACCTCGCGGATCGCAGCCGCAGTTTCCTCGATCGAGGCGGCCTGATGCTCGGTGCGCAAGGACAAATTGGCCGAGGCGCCGCTCATCTCGCGCCCGGCGGCGTCGATCCGGTCGGTCGCCTGCGCCACCGACTGGAGCGTTGCGCGCAGTGCATCGGTCATCGTCTCGAAATCATGCTGGAGATGCGCATAATCTTCGGGCAGGCGCGGGACATCGACCGAAAAATCACCGCGTGACAGGCTGTTGAGCGTGTGCCCCAGCTGGGTGATGACATCCTTTTGCGCGTCGGCGCGTGCCTGGAAGATCGCGGTGACGGCGATGTCCATGTCCATCAGCGATGCCTTGACCAAGGTCGCGATGGTGCGTGAGAGCTTGCGCGCGCCGGGCATCCGCCCGACCGCCGAGCCCGCAACGACCGCTTCGATCAGATCCCCCAGAATCTGGGCATAGGCGCCGAAATACAGGCTGGCATCGAGCCCGATCCGGCTGTGTACACGCCCGATCGTCTCTGCGCTGGCGAGATAGTCCTCGCCGATTTCCTGCGAGAAAAGGCCGAGCCAATGGGCCAGTTGCTTCTGGCGCGCATGGGCCATGATCTCGGGCGAGGTGAAGAACGCCGCGGCCTCGGGCGTCTCGGCGACCTTGGCGTAAAAACGGTCGAGCGCAGCGGGCGCATGCCGCTTCACCGCCTGCAGGATCGCCGGAAAATCTTCGCCGTGCTGCTGCAGCGCAAAGAAATCCAATCTACGGTCCAGATCAAATACAAATTTACTCATCGTCACTTCCCCCAAAAATGTCCGATCGATGCTGCTGGTTCAAAATCTAGCCAGCCGCGTCCCCACCGATATTGGCCGTCGCGAACCCCGTCAGTTCCGCCCCGCGCAGGGGCCGCCCGAGCAGATAGCCCTGCCCCAAATCGCAGCCATGCTGCTTCAGAATGTCGAACTGCGCGCGCGTCTCGATCCCCTCCGCCACCACATCCATCCCCAGATTATGCGCGAGATTGACGATCGCGATCGGGATGGCGGCGTTCATCGGATTGGCGGTCAGGTTGCGGACGAAGCTCTGGTCGATCTTCAACCGGCTGACCGGAAATTGCTGGAGATGCGAGAGCGAGGCATAGCCCGTGCCGAAATCGTCAAGCGTGATCTTGAACCCCTGCCCGTGCAGATCGGTCAGCGTCTGCCGGATGCGGCCGGTGGCGCTGTCGAACAGCACCTTTTCGGTCACCTCGATATCAAGATCCGACGGGGTGAGCCCCTGGCGTGCAAGCTTTTCCGACAGGCGTTCGACAAAGCCCTCTGCCTTGAGTTGCGCGGCCGCGAAATTGACCGAGAGCCAGCGCCCCGCCAGCCCCTTGGCGCGCAGTTCCATCAGCCGCGCCATCGCGCGGTCGAGCACCATATCGCCGAGCAGCCCGACCAGTCCGCTTTCCTCGCTGACGGGGATGAATTCGGCGGGTGAAATATCGCGCCCCTTGTGCGTCCAGCGGGCGAGCGCCTCGAACCCGACAATGTCGCCGCTCGCCATGCTGACCTGGGGCTGGAGCGCGACGTCGATCTGCCCATCGTCCAACGCCTTGCGCAGCGCATCGGCCATGTCGTCGCGGCGGATGAGGCGTGCGCGCAGCGCGGGCCGGAAGAAACTGTGCGTGTTGCGGCCATGCGCCTTGGCGTCATAAAGCGCCATATCGGCATTTTTGAGCAGCGCCTTGGGGCTGCGCCCATCGCGCGGGAAGGTCGCGATCCCGATGCTGCAACTGATCGAGACCTCGCGGCGACCAAGCTTGACCGGCGTTTGAAACCCCGCCTGGATGCGTTCGACCGCCGCCAGCATTTCGGCACGGGTCGATAGCCCGCCAAGGATGACCGCGAACTCATCGCCCCCCAGCCGCGCGACGACATCCTGCCCCCGGACCGCGCGTTCAAGCCGCTGGCCGATCTCGATCAACAGATCATCGCCCGCGTCATGGCCGAGCCGGTCATTGACCGTCTTGAACTGATCAAGATCGATGAGCAGCAGCGCGCCCCGCGGCTTGACGCGTTCGGTGCCCGCGAGCACGCGCAGCAGCGCATTCTGGAAGGTCGCGCGGTTGGCGAGCCCGGTCAGGCTATCGCGTTCGGCCTGATGCTTGATCAGCAACTCGGCATTCTTGATGCCGCTGACATCGGTGCAGATGGTGATGAGGCGCCCGGCCTGCGAATGGCGTTCCTGCAACTGGAGCCAGCGGCCATCGCGCAACTGGCGGATATTGGCCCTGGCTGCATCGCCCTTGCGGCGGCGTGGGCGATCCCATGCGGGCAGGCGCGGCTGGGGGCGGAACTGGCCGTGCTGGGCGGCATATTGCTCGATGCTGTCGCGGCTTGCCCCCTCGGTGATCGCGGGGGCCGCCTCGGCATAGAATTCGCGAAAAGCGCGGTTGCTGAGCAGCAGCTTGTCGTCGGAATCATAGGCGGCGATGCCGTCGGGGATCGTCTCGACGATTTCGCGGAGCATCGCCTCGGCACGGCCGCGGCGATTGACTTCGATCATCAGCGCGGATTCGGCAAGCTTGCGCTTGGTGATGTCGAACCGGATGGAAATAAAACCATCTATCCGCCCCGATGCGGTAAGTATCGGCGCGATCGTGGTATCGACCCAATAATATTCGCCATTCTTGGCAAGATTGCAGATTTCGCCGCGCCAGCGCTGGCCGCTGGTGATCGTCTTCCACATCGCGGCGAAGAAATCGCGGGGGTGATAGCCCGAATTGATCAGGCTGTGTTTCTGCCCGATTAGTTCGGATCGTTCATATTGGCTGATCTTGCAGAACTGGTCGTTTACGTGGCTGATCCGGCCATTCCTGTCGCAGATCGCGACGATTGCCAGTTCCTCGAGTGCGGCCTTATAGGCCGTCAGCTCGCCAGCCTGATCGGCCGCATAATCGTCATCATTGACGACTATAGGGCTGGTAATCCTGTCTTTTTCCCCATCGACAAGGCCACAGGTTTTCATACGTCCCCGACTTTGTACTTATTATGTATATACGTACGATACCGTACATATAACTTTATATGTATTCTTTCGGGATACGAGACAAGGCACGCTCAAAAAAAAGCGAGAAGAGGGTTCCGAAAGTTGCCCAACATGGCCTGCAGGAAGCAAACTCCCGGGCCGAAGGCTTGGCATCGACGCCAATGGGGCGGCCTGGCGTCACAGGCAGCCGTGGCGAGCGCCCCCCCCCTGGAGGTTCGGCGGCGCGTGACAGCAACATGCCCGCCGCCGGGAGGCGACGGGCATGCACAAAGACAGCCAGGGACAATCAGGTCATGCGCTGGGCAAGACCCTTGTTGACCCAGAGCGCGATCAGCGTGGCGATCGCGCCCGAGAGCAGATAGGCCCCCGCCGAAACCAGCCCGAACTGGGTGGAAAGCAGGAGCGCCACCAGCGGCGCGAAGCCCGCCCCGAATAGCCAGGCAAGATCGGAGGTGAGCGCCGCCCCGGTATAGCGGTAGGTGGTCGAGAAATTCGACGCGACCGCGCCCGAGGATTGGCCAAAGGCAAGCCCCAGCAGCGTGAAGCCGAGGATCATGAACAGCGCCTCGCCCACATAGCCGCCGTCAAGCAGCTGCGGCGCGAACCCGCTGAACACCGCGATGCCGGCCGCCGAAAAGGCGAGCAGCGTGCGGCGGCCAAGGCGATCCGCGAGCTGGCCCGAGGCCGCGATGGCGAGGATGCCGAAGCACGCGCCGACCATCTCGATCAGCAGGAAACGCGCGGGATTTTCCGGGGTGAAGAGATAGACCCAGGACAGCGGGAACACCGTGACCATGTGGAACAGCGCAAAGCTGGCCAGCGGCGCAAAGGCGCCGAGCACGACGTTCTGCCCCTCGTTCTTCAGCGTTTCGCCGATGCGCGTGGGCTGGAGATCGCGGCTGTCGAACAGCGTTTCGAATTCCTTGGTGACGACGATACGCAGCCGCGCGAAGAGCGCGACGACGTTGATCGCAAAGGCCACGAAGAACGGGTAGCGCCAGCCCCAGCTGAGGAAATCCTCGGTCGAGAGCGCGGCGACGAAATAGGCGAAGAGCCCCGAGGCGACGAGCAGGCCGAGCGGCGCGCCCAATTGCGGGATCATCGCATACCAGCCACGGCGGTTTTCGGGCGCGTTGAGCGCGAGCAGCGAGGCGAGCCCGTCCCATGCCCCGCCAAGCGCCAGCCCCTGCCCCGCGCGCAGCAGGATGAGCATCACCGCCGAGGCATGGCCAACGGTTTCATACCCGGGCAGAAACGCGATCGCCGCGGTCGATCCGCCGAGCAGGAACATCGCGATGGTGAGCTTGGTGCCGCGGCCATAATTCCGGTCGACCGCCATGAAGATGAACGATCCGAGCGGCCGCGTGATGAAGGCAACGGCGAAAATTGCGAAGGAATAGAGCGTGCCCGTCAGGGCATCGACATAGGGAAAGACAAGGCTCGGAAAGACGAGCACCGACGCAATGGCATAAACGAAGAAATCGAAAAATTCCGACGTCCGGCCGATTATGACGCCGACGGAAATATCACCGGGCGAGATCGGGTTGTGATCTCGCGTATTGATCTTGCGCGCGTCCCCTTCCATCTGCGTGGAAGTGAAGGCATTGGCCTGCGCATTCATAGGCTCCACTCCTTAGTACGAGCCGCCGAAGCGATATCTTTATCTGCAGGCGGCCAGACTCGGGCATCATAACCCAAAATGCGCAGAATCTAAGCAGTATCCCACGCCTCTAGCATTTTTTGCAGGTGCAGCAAGTTGGACAAAGTGTCCAATGGCAACTTGCTTGCCAGCGTCCTAGGGCGCGCGTCATGGCTAAGTGTATCACCCCCTTGCAGACGCGGATTTTCCGTTGGTCTGCACCGGCCCTGTTGCTGCCGCTCGCTGGCTGCGATTGGGTCGTGATGAACCCGTCGGGCGATATTGCGGTGCAGCAACGCGATCTGATTTTGATCTCGACCGCGTTGATGCTGCTCGTCATCGTCCCTGTCATGGTGCTGACCGTCCTGTTCGCCTGGCGTTATCGCGCGGCGAACAAGGCGGCCGAAAAGGACTATGATCCCGATTGGGATCATTCGACCAAGCTTGAGCTGGTCATCTGGTCCGTACCGCTCCTCATCATCATCGTCCTCGGCGCGCTTACCTGGGTGAGCACGCACCGACTGGACCCCTACCGCCCGCTCGATCGCATCGACGCGCAGACCAAGGTCGATCCCAACACCAAGCCCTTCCGGGTCGAGGTGGTCGCCATGGACTGGAAATGGCTGTTCATCTATCCCGATCTGGGCATCGCGACGGTCAATGAACTGGCCGCGCCGGTGAACACCCCCATCGAATTCAAGCTGACCGCATCGACGGTCATGAACTCGTTCTACGTGCCCGCGCTTGCAGGCCAGATCTATGCCATGCCCGGCATGCAGACCAAGCTGCACGCAGTGGCGAACAAAACCGGCGATTTCGCTGGCTTCTCGGCCAACTATAGCGGCGCTGGCTTCTCTCACATGCGCTTCCGCTTCCACTCGCTCGACGCCGCCGGCTTCGACAAGTGGGTGAGCGACGTGAAAACTGGCAAGTCCGCGCTCGATCGCCCGACCTATGTCGTGCTGGAAAAGCCGAGCGAGAAGGTGCCCGTACAGCGTTACGCGAATGTGGACCCCACCCTGTTCGACGCCATCGTCAACCTGTGCGCCCGCCCCGGCCAGCGCTGCATGAAGGACGTCATGCACGTCGACGCCATGGGCGGCGGCGGCAAGGACGCCATCCATGACATTGACGGCCTGAGCTACGACACGCCGGCGGGTCACAAGCTGGACCATGCCGAGCACGGCGCAGCCCCGGAAAAGGCACAGGGTGATCAGGCCGCCGCTCCGGCACCTGACCACAGCTCTCACGCGGGCGCGCATGCGCCGGCGCAGCATCGGTAAGAGATATGTCTGACCTATCCACAACACAGATGATCTTTGGTCGTCTGTCGTGGGACGCGCTCCCACTTCACGAACCCATCGTCGTCGCGACATTCTGCGCGGTGGTGCTGGGCGGCCTCGCGCTCGTCGCGACGCTGACCAAGTTCCGGCTCTGGGGCTATCTCTGGAAAGAGTGGTTCACGAGCGTCGATCACAAGAAGATCGGCATCATGTACATGGTGCTGGGGCTTGTGATGTTCCTGCGCGGCTTTGCCGACGCAATCATGATGCGCCTCCAGCAGGCGATGGCCTTTGGCGGTTCGGAAGGCTATCTGAACGCCCATCACTACGACCAGATCTTCACCGCCCACGGCGTGATCATGATCTTCTTCGTGGCGATGCCGTTCATTACCGGCCTGATGAACTATGTCGTCCCGCTCCAGATCGGCGCGCGCGACGTTTCGTTCCCGTTCCTCAACAACTTCAGCTTCTGGATGACGGCCGCCGGCGCAGTGCTGGTGATGGTCTCGCTGTTCGTGGGCGAATTCGCCCAGACCGGCTGGCTTGCCTATCCGCCGCTGTCGGGGATCGATTACAGCCCGGCCACCGGTGTGGACTATTATATCTGGGCGCTACAGATAGCCGGCGTCGGCACGACATTGTCGGGCATCAACCTGATCGCAACCATCGTCAAGATGCGCGCGCCGGGCATGTCCTTCATGAAGATGCCCGTTTTCACCTGGACGTCGCTGTGCGCGAACATCCTGATCGTCGCCTCCTTCCCCATCCTCACCGCCACGCTGGCCCTGCTGTCGCTTGACCGCTATGTCGGCACCAACTTCTTCACCAACGACTTTGGCGGCAACGCCATGATGTACGTCAACCTGATCTGGATCTGGGGTCACCCCGAGGTGTACATCCTGATCCTGCCGCTGTTTGGCGTCTTCTCCGAAGTCGCGTCCACCTTCTCGGGCAAGCGCCTGTTCGGCTACACCTCGATGGTCTACGCGACCGTCTGCATCATGGTGCTGTCGTACCTCGTCTGGCTCCACCACTTCTTCACCATGGGCTCTGGCGCCAGCGTCAACAGCTTCTTCGGCATCACGACGATGATCATCTCGATCCCGACGGGTGCGAAACTGTTCAACTGGCTCTTCACCATGTACCGCGGCCGTGTCCGCTTCGACCTGCCCATGATGTGGACGGTGGCATTCATGCTCACCTTCGTCGTCGGCGGCATGACCGGCGTTCTGCTCGCGGTTCCGCCGGCGGACTTCGTCCTCCACAACTCGCTGTTCCTGATCGCGCACTTCCACAACGTGATCATCGGCGGCGTGCTCTTCGGCCTCTTCGCCGCAATCAACTATTGGTGGCCCAAGGCGTTCGGCTTCAAGCTCGACGTGTTCTGGGGCAAGGTGTCGTTCTGGTGCTGGGTTGTCGGCTTCTGGATGGCGTTCATGCCGCTCTACATCCTCGGCCTGATGGGCGTGACGCGCCGTATGCGCGTGTTCGACGATCCGTCGCTCCAGATCTGGTTCGTCGTTGCAGCGGTTGGCGCGGCGATCATCGCCGTCGGCATCGCGGCAATGCTCGTCCAGTTCGTCGTCAGCTATCTGAAGCGCGACGAGCTGCGTGACGAGACCGGCGATCCCTGGAACGGCCGCACGCTCGAATGGGCAACCTCGTCGCCGCCGCCTGATTACAACTTCGCCTTCACGCCGGTGGTGTACGACAACGACGCCTATGCCGACATGAAGAAGAACGGTTACAAGCGGCCCACCAGCGGCTTCAAGGCGATCCACATGCCCAGCAACACGGGCGCGGGGATCATCCTGGCCGGTCTGTCGACGGTCTGCGGCTTTGCCCTGATCTGGTACATCTGGTGGCTTGCAGCGCTCAGCTTCGCTGGCGTGATCGCCGTCGCGATCGCCCATACCTTCAACTACAAGCGCGATTTCTACATTCCTGTCGAGGATGTGACGCGCGCAGAGGACGAGCGGACCAAGCTGCTCGCAGCGAAGGGCTGACCCCATGAGCAGTGCAACCATGACCGCGCCGGCGGGATCGCCGGTCTACCACCTCGAAGAGGAACCGCACCTTCCCGAGGGCCACAGCACCATGCTGGGCTTCTGGATGTACCTGATGAGCGACTGTCTCATCTTCGCGATCCTCTTCGCCACCTATGCGGTGCTCGGCGGCAATTATGCCGGCGGGCCCGCCCCGAAGGACCTGTTCGACCTCAACCTCATCGCGCTCAACACCGCGATGCTGCTCTTCTCGTCGATCACCTATGGCTTTGCCATGCTGGCGATGGAGAAGAACAAGGTCGGCGCGACGCAGGGCTGGCTGGCCATTACCGGCCTGTTCGGCCTCGCGTTCCTCGCCATCGAACTCTACGAGTTCGCGCACCTGATCCATATCGGCGCGACCCCGCAGCGTTCGGCGTTCCTGTCGTCCTTCTTCACGCTGGTCGCCACGCACGGCCTGCACGTCACCTTCGGCACCATCTGGCTGGTGACGCTGATGGTGCAGGTGTCGCGCCGCGGCCTGATCCAGGCCAATAAGCGTCGCCTGATGTGCCTCAGCCTGTTCTGGCACTTCCTCGACGTCATCTGGATCGGCGTCTTCACCTTTGTCTATCTGATGGGGATGCTGCGATGAGCAATGCCACCCACACCGACCATCACGGTCATGGTCATGACGACCATCATCACGACGATGGCCATTCCCATGGCACCATGGGCAGCTACATGATCGGGTTCGGGCTGTCGGTTATCCTGACAGCCATCCCCTTCTGGCTGGTGATGACGGGCACGCTGGGCGACAACCAGCTGACCGGTTTCATCATCATGGGCCTGGCCGCGGTTCAGATGATCGTCCACATGGTCTACTTCCTGCACATGAACGGTCGTTCGGAAGGCGGCTGGACGATGATGGCTCTGATCTTTACGATCGTGATCGTGGTTATCGCGCTCGCCGGATCGCTTTGGGTCATGTACCATCTGAACACGAACATGATGCCCATGCACGACATGAGCCAAATGCCGTGATGCGCGGCGCGGAGACGGGCGATCCTGCGCGCTCTCCGCGCTCGCCACTTGCACTGGCGCTGCTCGGCCATCTGGCCCTCGGCGCCTTTGCAGCCCTGATTGCGCTTGGGGTGTGGCAGCTTGAACGACGTGCCTGGAAACTGGCGCTGATCGAACAGATCGAAACCCGCGTTCATGCCCCCCCCATAGCCGCGCCCGGGCCCGCCGAATGGCCCGCCGTCAGCGCCGCGCGCGACGGATATCGCCGGGTTATCGTAACCGGCACCTTTCAACATGATCGCGAGACGCTGGTTCAGGCGGTGACGACGCGTGGCAGCGGTTTCTGGGTGATGACGCCCATGACCACCGATGCCGGCTTCACCGTGCTGATCAACCGGGGTTTCGTGCCCGCCGAGAAGCGCGCGCCTGCGTCGCGCCCGGCAGGCCAGATTTCCGGCCCGGCCAGCGTGACCGGGCTGATGCGGATGAGCGAACCCAAGGGCGGATTCCTGCGCACCAACGATGCTGCGGCCGACCGGTGGTTTTCCCGCGATGTGCCCGCCATTGCCGCCGCGCGCCAGTTGCCGCGCACGGCCCCCTATTTCATCGACGCCGATGCGACGCCCAATCCGGGTGACTACCCGATCGGCGGGCTGACCGTGCTCAGCTTTCCCAATAATCACATGAGCTATGCGCTGACCTGGTTTGCGCTGGCCGCGCTTGTCGCGGGCGCCGCGATCTTCGTCGCGCGCTATGAACGACGGCGGCGCCCGGCATGACCGACCAGCCGGCGGCGGCGCCCCCGATCGCCGATATCGGCCGGCGCAACATGCACCTGCTGATCCAGCTGCGCTGGATCGCGGTGTTCGGGCAACTGGTCACGATCGCGGTCGTCCATCTGCTGATGGGCATTCGCCTGCCGATCCCCGAACTGCTCATTGTCCCCGCGCTGCTGATCGCGCTCAACCTTGCCAGCCTGCCGGTGCTGCGCCACCGCCGCAGCGCGGTGGCCAATACCGAGCTGTTCGCAGCGCTCCTCCTCGATGTCGGCGCGTTGACGTGGCAGCTGCATCTGAGCGGCGGGATCACCAATCCGTTCGCGCTGCTATTCCTTCTCCAGGTCGTGCTGGCGGCGATGCTGCTCAAACCATGGACCGCGTGGATCGTCGTGGCGATCACGAACGTGCTGCTGATTGCGCTGGCGTTCGACTATCGCCCGCTCGAAATCCCGACGAGCTATGACAATATCGCCATCCCGATCTTCATCATGGGGCGCATCCTGTGCTTTGCGCTGATCGCGGTGCTGATGGTCCAGTTCCTCACCCGCATCACCAAGAACCTGCGCGAGAGCGACGGCGCGCTTGCCCATGTCCGCCAGCAGGCGGCCGAGGAAAACCATATCGTGCGCATGGGGCTGCTCGCGTCTGGCGCGGCGCATGAGCTGGGCACCCCCCTCGCCTCGATCTCGGTGATCCTGGGCGACTGGCAGCGTATGCCGCAGCTCGCCAAGAACAAGGAACTGGCGCAAGACATTGCTGACATGCAGGGCGAGCTGGCGCGCTGCAAGAATATCCTGAGCGGCATTTTGATGTCGGCCGGCGAGGCGCGCGGCGAGGCACCCGAGGTGACCACCATCCACCGGTTTCTGGACGACGTGGTGTGCGACTGGCGCGCGCGGCTTTCGGGCACGCTCGACTATGAAAACCGGTTCGGCGAGGATGTGAGCATCGTCTCCGACCCCGCGCTCAAACAGGTGATCGGCAATGTCATCGACAATGCGGTGGAGGCATCCCCCCACTGGATCGGGATCACCGCCCGGCGCGAGAATGACGCGCTGATGATCGAGGTGGACGACCGCGGGCCGGGCTTCACCGCCGAGACGCTTGCCGCGTTCGGCCAACCCTATAATTCGAGCAAGGGGCGCCCCGGCGGCGGGCTGGGCCTGTTCCTGCTCGTCAATGTGCTGCGCAAGCTGGGCGGCCGCGCCGAGGCGCGCAACCGCCGCGAGGGCGGCGCGAGCGTCACCATCACGCTGCCGCTGACGGCGATCGCCTATCCGGTGGAAGAAGCATGAGCGAAGACCAGAAGCTGCTGATGATCGTCGAGGACGACGAGGCCTTTGCCCGGACGCTGAAGCGATCGTTCGAACGGCGCGGCTATGCCGTGCTGCACGCCGCGAGCCATGATGAGGTGGAGGCGCTGCTCAAGACGCATCGCCCCGGCTATGCCGTGGTCGACCTGAAGCTGGGTGGCGCATCGGGGCTGGCGTGCGTGAAGACGCTGCACGCGCATGACGGCGATATGCGCATCGTCGTGCTGACCGGTTTTGCGAGCATTGCGACCGCGGTCGAGGCGATCAAGCTGGGCGCATCGCACTATCTGGCCAAGCCGTCGAACACCGACGATATCGAGCTGGCCTTTGCGCGCACGCAGGGCGACGACGAGACCCCGGTCGAAACCCGCCAGACATCGATCAAGACGCTCGAATGGGAGCATATCCACCAGGTGCTGGTCGATGCCGATTTCAACATTTCGGAAGCCGCAAGGCGGCTGGGGATGCACCGCCGCACCCTTGCCCGCAAGCTGGAGAAGCGGCAGATCCGCTGATGCGGAACGGGGAAGATGGCCTTGGCCATCCTCCCCCACTTCCCGCGCTTATTCGGGCAGTGCGAAGGCGACGAGATGATCGCCCAGCGTGGTGCCCAGATATTTGTGGCCGCCTGCGGCGATCACCACATATTGGCGCCCATTCTTGGTGAGCCGGTAGGTCATCGGCGTGGCCTGGCCGCCTGCGGGCAGGCGCCCCTTCCACAATTCCTCGCCCGTCTTCACATCGAAGGCGCGCAGGAAATTGTCGGTGGCGGCGCCGATGAAGACCAGCCCCGAGCCGGTGATGATCGAGCCGCCCAGATTGGGAACGCCCATCTTGCGCCAGATCGGGAAAGGCGCGACGTCGCGCGTGGTGCCGAGCGGCACTTCCCACAGGCGCTTGCCCTGTTTGAGATCGATGGCGAGCAGCGTGCCCCATGGCGGCTTGACGCAGGGCGCGCCGAGCGGCGAGAGCATCGGCTTCATCGTATGGGCATAGGGGGCGCCGGTGACGGGCAGCAGGAAATCGCCCTTGGCCATGCGCGCATCGGCTTCCTTGCGCGGAACCTCGGTTGCGATCGCCGGAACATGCGTCGTGTTGGCGATCAGGACACCATTTTCCTGATCGATCGAAACGCTGCCCCAGTTCGAGGTGCCCATGAAGCTGGGGTAGAAGATCGTACCCTTGGTCGACGGCGGGGTGAACACGCCCTGCCAGCGCGCGCTGCGGAACTGATCGACGCATTTGCCGCGATCCCAGGGCGTGAAGCCCCACATGTCATCCTCAGTGAGATCACGGCGGACGATGAACGCGGGGTTGGCGGGGAAAGGCTGGGTGGGCGACAGGCGTTCACCGGGCAGCGCATCCTGCGGCACGGGACGTTCCTCGACCGGAAAGACCGGCTGGCCGGTGGCGCGGTTGAGGATGAAGATATGCCCCTGTTTGGTTGCCTGGGCGAGCGCAGGGATCGTCGCGCCGTTCGGCGTCGGCAGATCGAACAGCACCGGCTGCGCGGGCACGTCATAATCCCAGACATCGTGATGGACGGTCTGGAAATGCCATTTCACCGTGCCGGTCTTGGCATCGAGCGCAACGACCGAGCTGGCATAATAATCGCGGCCGTTGCGATCGGCGGCATAATGATCGGGCGCGGCGTTGCCGGTGGGGACATAGACGAGCCCCAGCGCCGGATCGACCGAGAGCGGTGCCCAGGCATTGGGCGTGGCGCGCACATAATGTTCGCCCTTGGGCGCCAGCGCGGCATCTTCCTGCCCCGGCGGCAGCGGGTTCCACGACCAGAGCTGCTTGCCGGTGTGAACGTCATAGGCGCGCACGACGCCCGCAGGGGTATCGGTGCGCATATTGTCGGGAATACGGCCGCCAACGACGACCATGTTGCCGATGATCGCGGGGGGCGAAGTGATGCCGAAATCGCCCGCCTGCACCTTGCCGAGATCGGTGGTGAGATCGATGCTGCCCTTTTCACCGAAATCCGAGCAGAATTTACCGGTGGCGGCATCGAGCGCGATCAGGCGACCATCGAGCGTGCCCGCCAGGATGCGGCTGGGGCAGACGCCCGTGGGCGACGGGCCGGGATCGCTGAAGTGCGAAACGCCGCGGCAGTTGAGCAGATAGGTGCCGTCGGCGCTGGCCTTGGCATCATGCGCCCAGATTTCGCGCCCGGTTTCGGGATCGAGCGCAACGATCCGGTTGCGGCCCGAGCAGACATAGAGACGCCCGTCACCGGTGATCGGCGTCGCCTGGAAGGTGGGCGAGGTGTTTTCCGGCGCGTCGAGCATCCCGATCCGGTAGGTCCAGACCTTTTTGAGCGATCCGACATTTTCGGGCGTGATCTGATTGACCGGCGAATAACGGCGGCCCGACCCCTCACCGCCCCAGGCGCCCCAACCGGCGACGGGGCCGTCATTATTGATCGGCCCGGCGGGCTTGTTGCACGACGACAGGGCCAGCGCACCCAACGCACAGGCCGACCCCAGTTTTATCAACTGTGTGATCTTCAAAGAAACCTCTCCCAATATCGCACGGCCTGTAACACGCCGCAGCGACGTTTCCCCTCGTTCAATTGGACTAACTGCCCCACCCATCCGCGTGTGCCACCGCCTTTTTCTGTCGATCTGTGATCAAATCACCCCCCGATGCGCCCTGCCGCCCATCTGCGGCATGCGTTTCGGGTTGCCAGGCATTGGCGAGCACCGCGACGATGCGCGCGGCCGCCCGCCCATCACCATAGGGGTTATGCGCCCGCGCCATCGCCGCATGGGCAGCGGGATCATCGAGCAGGCGCGCTGCTTCCTTCACGATCCTGCCAACATCGGTGCCCACCAGCCGGACGGTACCGGCGGCAACCGCCTCGGGCCGCTCGGTCGTATCGCGCAGGACCAGAACCGGAATGCCGAGCGACGGCGCTTCTTCCTGTATCCCGCCGGAATCGGTGAGGATGATGTGCGCGCGGCGCATCAGATAGACGAAAGGCAGATAGTCCACCGGCGCGATCACATGGATGTTCGGCGCCCCCGCCAGCAGGCGCATCACGGGTTCACGGACGCCGGGGTTGAGATGCGCGGGATAGACGATCTGGACATCGCCCCGCGACGCCAGCCGGCGCAGCGCAAGGCAGATATTTTCGAACCCCCGGCCGAAATTCTCACGGCGATGGCCGGTGACGAGCAGGAGCTTGCGTGCCGGATCAAGAAAGGGAAAGGCCGATGCAGCCCCTGCGGCAAGGCCATGATCGCCCTCGACCCTATCGGTGATCGCGTGCAGCGCATCGATCACGGTGTTGCCTGTCACATGGATGCGCGCGGCGGGCACCGCTTCCTCCATCAAATTCTGCCGGGCGCCGCTGGTGGGCGCGAAATGCCAGGTGGCGAGCGCCGCCGAAAGGCGCCGGTTCATCTCCTCCGGCCAGGGCGAATGGATGTTGCCGGTGCGCAACCCCGCCTCGACATGGCCGACGGGTATTCTTTCATAAAAGCCCGAAAGCGCGCCCGCAAAACTGGTGGTCGTATCGCCGTGGACAAGGATCACATCCGGCCGCCAATCGCGCAATACGGCACGCATTCCCGAGAGGATGCCAGTCGTGACATCGCACAGATCCTGGCCCGGGCGCATCAGATCGAGATCGAAATCGGGGACCATCCCGAACAAGCCGAGCACCTGATCGAGCATCTGCCGGTGCTGCCCGGTCACGCAGATCCGGCTGTCGAATCGTGCATCCTCATGTTCAAGCGCGCGGACGACCGGCGCCATCTTGATGGCCTCCGGACGCGTGCCGAATATCGTGAGAACCCTTGCCCTGCGCCCCCGCATGCAGATTTTCCGGTGCCATCCCCAATGCGCGGGACGTTAGGAAAATCAAAAACATGATCAATTCGTTATGGCTTCAAAACGAAATCGTCCCAAGATAGCAGCAGGTTGACCTGTCCGAAGAAGAAGCGGCCTGACGCAAAGATGGGCCCGCCGCCCCTGTTAATACTCGTTTCACAAACTCGGGATAGACTCGGGTTCGCGAGCAAGGGCGACCCATGGCCACCCGGCCACCCTTGCTCGCAAACCTCTAAGCCGTCATGGGGAATTTCGGTCGCACCGGGGCAAACTCTGTGCGAACGATCCGCATGCGGCAGCACCGGCCGCGATTGCGGTGCACATCATAAAAGAAAAATAAAAGGGCGTAGTCTTGTCGGCGTTGGAACAGAATTCGGGTATTGAGAGCAACAGCATCGTGGCCGCCCCGATGGCGGCGGCGTTGGACGAGGCGCGCATCGGCCCGGTGCTGGCGGATATCGTGACAGACCATGCCCAGATGCTCGTCGGCCGTTTCTATGACGCCTTCCTGACCCATGACGAAGCATCGGCCTTTCTGGACCACGGCGTGGTGCACGACCGGCTGGGCCGATCGCTGTGCACATGGCTGGCCGAGCTTTTCCCGCATGACGGCATCGAGAATGCCGACAAGGTGGCCGAGCACCAGAAGAAGATCGGCGAGGTCCATGCCCGTATCCGTATCCCCATCCATCTGGTGATGGAGGGTGCCGAGCATCTGAAGGCGGGGATGACCGAGATGCTGATCGACCGCGCGTTCGATGCCGAGACGACACGCGACGCGCTGATCCTGCTCAACCAGCGGATCGACCGCGCGATGCGCATGATGGGCGCCGCCTATATGACCTGGACGACGCGCAAGGTGCGCGTGGACGAGGCGTACCGCCTGTTTTCCATCGGGCAGGACATGAACCTGGAGCGCGAGAGCCAGCGCGCCTCGCTGATGGAATGGAGCCAGGCGGTGCTGTTCGGGCTGGTTGGCGAAGGCGATGGCCGCGATGTCGTGACGCTGCAGAAATCGGGGTTCGGGCTATGGTTCCGCCACCGCGCGGGGGTGATCTTTCACGGCGCGGCCGGGCTCGACAAGATCGAGGCGCGAATGCACCAGATTGACGGCAAGATCCTGCCCGCGCTGGCCGACGCCAAGGCGCGCGGCAATGGGCTTGAGGGGCCTCTTGCCCATTTGCAGGATGCGATCGGCGATGTGAAATATCTGCTGAGCGACCTGTTCCAGAGCGTGACCGGCATGGAAGCCGGGATCGACCCGCTGACCCGCGCGCTCAACCGCCGCTTCATGCCCTCGATCCTCGGCCGCGAGATCGGGCTGGCGCGCGAGAACGACACCCAGTTTTCGCTGCTGATGCTCGACATCGATCATTTCAAGGATGTGAACGACCGTTACGGCCATGCTGCGGGCGACATGGTTCTGCGCGAAATGGCGGGCGTCATCGTCGAACATATCCGGCTGAGCGATTTCCTGTTCCGCTATGGCGGCGAGGAATTCCTGATCGCGCTGGTCGAAACCCCGCTGGACGACGCCCTGCGTATCGCCGAGCGCATCCGCACCCAGTTCGAAACCCAGCCCATCCGACTGACTGACGGCGAGCATATCCACGCGACGATTTCGGTCGGCGTGACGAGCTTCGACGGCCACCCCGATTACGACTATCTCGTCCGCAAGGCCGATCAGGCGCTCTACCGCGCCAAGGCCGCCGGGCGAAACCAGTCGGTTACCGGCTAGGCGCCCATATCGCGCGCCGTTTCGGCAGCGAAGACGACAAGCCGTTGGGCAGGCACGATCTTCGGTGCACCCAGACGATTGCGCGCATACGGAAAATGCCGCCATAGCGGCGCAGCCCTGAACGCGGTAGATCAGGGCATAGCGTGGGCAATTCCGGAGCGAGCGTGCAGAATCTGACGGCGCGGCTGGCGCGTGGCAGCATGTGGATCAGCGCATCGCGCGGGATCGTCAACCTATTGGGTCTGCTGTCCACGATCGTGCTTGCGCGGTTGCTGCTGCCCGAGGATTTCGGGCTGGTGGCGCTGGGCACGACGATGTTCCTCATCGTCCAGTCGATCACCGATCTATCGCTGGCGCAGGCGCTGGTCCACCACAAGGATCCTGGCCCCGCGCATTTCAACACGGCCTGGACGCTCAACACGCTGCGCGGGCTGGTGCTCGCCGCGCTGTTCGCGGCGGCCGGGCCGATGACCGCGAAATTCTACGGCGACCCGCGCATGGCGACCGTGATGTATGCCTTTGCGATCAGCCTGTTTCTGGGCGGGCTCGCCAATCCGCGCCGGATCATGCTCCAGAAAAAGCTGATCTTCTGGCAGGATTTCATGCTGCAGGTGTCACAAAAGCTGGCCGGGGTGATCGTCGGCATCGTCGTCGCGGTGATCTTTCGAAGCTATTGGGCGCTCATCGCGAGCGTGCTGGCCGGGCAGATCGTGCAGGTGATCATTTCCTATACCGTGCTGCCCTTTCGCCCGCGCCCGACACTGAAACATGCGCGCGAACTCTGGTCGTTTTCGGTGTGGCTGACGCTGAGCCAGATGATCAACACGATCAACTGGCGGATCGATCAGTTGTTGATCGGCAAGTTCCTTGGCCGATCCGACCTCGGCTTCTACACCGTCGGCAACAACCTGTCGGTCATGCCCACGCGCGAGACCACGCTGCCGCTGACGCAGACGCTGTTTCCCGCCTTTTCGCAGTTGCGCGGCGATCCCGAACGGCTGCGCCGCGCCTATCAGCGCGCGCAGGCGCTGGTGACCGCGATCGCGCTGCCGCTGGGGGTGGGCATGGCGCTGGTGGCCGAACCGCTGGTGCTGGCGACGATGGGCGCGAAATGGCTGCCGGCGACCGCGGTGATCCAGGCGATGGCGGTGATCGTCGCCATCCAGACGGTGGGATCGCAGGTCGCCCCGCTCGGCATGGCGCTGGGCGCGACGCGTACCTTGTTCGTCCGCGACACGCAGCTTTTCTGCATCCGCCTGCCGATGATCATTGCGGGCATGTATCTCGACGGGCTGCAGGGCGTGATCTGGGCGCGGGTGATTTCGGGGCTGATTTCGACGGGTGTGAACCTGCTGATGGTACGCAAGCTGATCGACCTGCCGGTGCGCGAGCAACTGGCGGCCAATCTGCGCTGCTTTGCCGCCGTGCTGGTGATGAGCGCGGCGGTGTGGGCGGTGGGGCACGGCTTCGAGCAGACCGGCAAGCTGCCCGCACTGCTGATCGAAATCGCGCTGTCGGTATCCACCGGGGCGCTCGCCTATATCGGCACGAGCATGCTGCTCTGGCTGATCGCGGGGCGCCCCAGCGGCCCCGAACGCGAGATCGTGACGATGCTGGGCAAGGCACGCGCAAAGCTGGCGCGCGGCTGAGCGCTCAGAACGTCTTGCCCCGCCGGCGCGGGAAGACCGCGCGTCGCGCACGCTTTGCCCCGTTCCATGCGCTGTTCCACAGGATCGAGACGCGGAGCGCGCGGAGCCAGCCATCGGCCACGCCCCGTTGCCGCGCGTGATGCGCGATGTCCTGCAACTGCGCGACCTGCACCGCATTGGTGGCGCGCAGCGTCATGATACGCCCGGTTCCGGGTTCACCGGGAAGCGACGATGGCAGCGGCAGCCCGAGCGCGCGGAAATTGAGCTTGGTGCGAATGCACTTTTCACACCGGCCGCAATTGGCGGTTTCCGACGCGTTCTGCCAGCAGACGCGCAGATTATCGAGTGCCTCGGGCCAGTCGCTGATCCCTTCGACCTTGGCCGTGCGGCCATAGCCGCCGCCGTCCCACACCACCTCGAAATCGGGCGAGGACAAAAGCGCACAGGTGATCGGATTGGTGCCCCAGGGGATGACGAGATGCGCATAATCCTCATCCGAGCCCATCAGCGCGCTGTCGACATCGCCCTGCCAGTTGCGCAGGCAGGCGGTGAGCCCCGCCCCGAATTCCATCGTCCAGACGCGCGACGCGCGTTCGCGCCAGTTGGTGCGCACCCGCGCAAAGGGCAGCCCGATCGAGGCCATCGCCGCCTCGGCGCTGCGCGCGGCGCTTTCATATTCGCGCGAGCGGTTGAGCGGGATATCGAGGCCGTGGACGAAAACCGCCGCCTTCAGCCGCCGGGTATTGCGCCCGGCCAACTCCCGGTGGTGACGCCATATGGTGAAACCACTATCGACCCCGCCCGAGCAGGCGGCGACCGCCGTGCCCCGTTGCGCAGGGGCGACCGGCACGTCGATTTCCTCGGCCGCGCTGAGTTGAATGGGGGCGTAAAGATCGGGACGCCAGAGCGACCAGGAGGTGACGAATTCCTCTAGCCGGGCGAGCAGCCCGCGCGACACCGGGCCATCGACGTGCAGATCGCGCCCGCTGCCCATGGCATGGAAGATGAGCGCTGTGGCCGCCATGTCGTGTACCGCAAGCGGGCCGGGCAGCGCGGCGGGCGGCCCTGCAATATCCCACCAGATCTCGTCGTCATCGAACCGCGCCGTCCGCCGCACGCCTTCGGCGCCCCGGCTTTCGGACATCCTCACCCTTATGATTTTCACGCAAACTACCTCACCACTTATAGCAGGCAAGGCTAGGCAAGCCGGCGGCAAAGCGCGCGGGCCTATTAAGAATTACTCAACCATTCAGAAGTGGTAGAATTCGCCCGAATTTTCAGTGAAAACGGGTGCGCGGCAGCAGATCCAGATTCTCGATCGGGAAAAGGTCGCTATGCAGCTCTTCCTCGAAAATCTCGTCTTCGATCACGCTATCATCAAACTTGTGCTCGGGATCGATCATGAGGATCACCGCCTCAAGATGCACCAGATCCTCGCGCAGGCGGGTGACCACGCCGGCCCCGCGCCAGATGTCCTGAAGCACCGCCGCCCTGCGATAGAGCAGCCCTTTCAATATGATTTCGTCCACGACCCTATTGTCCCCCGACCTGTATAATCGGCGATTTTCGTTACGGCGCTGCCTCACCTATTCGAGCCGTCAGCCAAACCTAGCCGTACGGTACAGTCTTGTCCCCACCCCCAAGACAGCCCGGCGTGCGCACACGTCC
Organism: Sphingomonas sp. C3-2; assembly: GCF_033025475.1. NCBI lineage: Bacteria > Pseudomonadati > Pseudomonadota > Alphaproteobacteria > Sphingomonadales > Sphingomonadaceae > Sphingomonas > Sphingomonas sp. C3-2. The sequence goes on along the minus strand of NZ_CP130322.1, from coordinate 2,882,787 downwards.
GGTTGATAGTTGAAACGCCCCAAAACAGCCATTTTTCAGCGATGAACAATTATGTTCATTCTGAATATTTCAGCCGCATGCCAGCAAAATTCGGGCACACCAAGCACGAAATGGCAAGATACTGATCCGTAACGAACTTGTCACAGCGGTCAGACGAGTCGCGCGGGACTGACCGGGCGCGGCTGCACGAAAGTCGTTACGAGATCGAATCAGATTCCACCCAGAACCGCCTCGCGCCCGTCCGCGTCCAGCGCGTCGGCGAGCGCGGTGGTGCACGCGGCAAGCGCATCGCTTTCGGTGGAGCGGATCACGAAGTTGGCGCCGACGCGGCCTTCGCGGAAAAAGGGATAGCTGCCGATCTGGGTTTGCGGGTGCGCCCGCTCGGTTGCACTGAGAAGATCGGCGACCTCGCTTTCGGGCACCCAGCAGCCGATGGTTTCGGACAGGAGCGGCTTGCCGCCTTCGAGCACGCCCGACAGCGCGTCGAGCATCATCGCAGTGATATGCGGCACCCCCGCCATGATGAAGATATTGCCGTGGCGGATGCCCGGCGCGCCCGACATGCGGTTTTCGATGAGCGTCGCGCCATCGGGCACGCGCGCCATGCGCAGCCGCGCATCGGTCAGCCCGCCGCGATGTTCATAATAGCTTTCGAGCGCGGCGCGCGCCTTGGGGTGGATGACCACCGAAACGCCCAGCGCCTGCGCGATCGCGTCGACCGTGATGTCGTCATGCGTCGGCCCGATGCCGCCCGTGGTGAAGAGATAATCGTTGCGCGCGCGCAGTTCGTTCACTGCCTCGACAATCGCCTCGGTACGATCGGCGACGATCCGCACCTCGGCCAGCCGGATACCCTGAATGTTGAGCCAGACGGCGATCTGCGCGACATTCTTGTCGGCGATGCGCCCCGAAAGAATCTCGTCCCCGATGATGACGATGCCGGCGGTCCAAATGCGTTCTGCGCTCATGCCCCCTCCCCTAACATCGCGCGGAGGCGATATGAAGCGGCAACGATGGCGGTATTCGCGCATCGGCGCCCAAAGTTGCGCCGAATGGCAAATTGAAGGCTCGCAAAAAGGGCGCGCCGCAACTATATCGCGCGCATGACCGAATATGTCCTTGCCAGCGAAACCAGCCCCCGCGCGCGTACCCATGCGATCAAGCTTCACGGCCCCGAGGGGTTCGAAGGCATGCGCAAGGCCGGCCGGCTGGCCGCCGAGATCCTCGACGCGCTGGTGCCGCATGTCGTGCCCGGCGTCACGACCGGCGAGCTGGACGATATGGTGCGCGAACACACGCTGCGCGGCGGCGGCATTCCGGCGACGCTCGGCTATCGTGGTTATACCCATAGCTGCTGCATCTCGCTGAACCATGTCGTGTGCCACGGCATTCCGGGCGACCGCGTGCTGAAGGACGGCGACATTCTGAACATCGACGTGACCCCCATCGTCGATGGCTGGCACGGCGACACCAGCCGCATGTATCTGGTCGGCGATGTCGGCATCAAGGCCAAGCGCCTTGTCGATGTGACCTATGAATGCCTGATGCTGGGCATCGAACAGGCCAAACCGGGCAACCGCATGGGCGATGTGGCGCACGCGATCCAGAGCCATGCCGAAAAGCATCGTTACGGCGTGGTGCGCGATTTCTGCGGCCACGGGCTGGGCCAGATGTTCCACGACGCCCCCGAAGTCGTCCATGCCGGCCGCCCCGGCACCGGCCCCGAGCTGAAGCCCGGCATGTTCTTCACGATCGAGCCGATGATCAACATCGGCAAGCCCGCGGTGAAGATGCTCGACGATGGCTGGACCGCGGTGACGCGCGACCGGACGCTTTCGGCGCAGTTCGAACATTCGATCGGGATCACCGAGGACGGTTGCGAGATCTTTACCAAGAGCCCCGCCGGGTTGGACCAGCCGCCTTACTGAGCCCGTGCCCTGAAGGGGCAAATCGCTGATGACAGCGCTGTCAGTTTGACGCAGACTGCCCCCGAAACCGGATACCGGATCGGGGAGGAAGCAGATGCGTCAGTGGCTTGCCCTTGGCATGGGGCTTGTTTTCGCGGCCTGTTCGCAAGGCAATGGCAATCCACCCGACCAACCGCCCAAGGGCGCCACGGGCGTTTCCAAGATCGACGCCGCCTATCTGACGAGCGGGGGCGATGGCAGCGACTGGCCGGCCGTTGGCTATAATTACAACGAACAGCGTTTCAGCCCGCTGACCACGATCAACGACGGCAATGTCGGCCAGCTTGGCATCGCCTGGTTTGCCGACCTGCCCGATCAGCGCGGGCAGGAAGCCACCCCGATCGTGATCGACGGGGTGCTCTATGTCACCGGACCATGGTCAAAGGTCTTCGCCTATGACGCGGCGAGCGGACGGCCGCTCTGGAGCTTTGATCCCAAGGTGCCGCCCGAAAAGGGCGTCGACGCCTGTTGCGACGTCGTCAACCGCGGTGTCGCGGCGTGGAAGGGCAGGCTCTATCTCGCCACGCTCGACGGACGGCTGATCGCGCTCGATGCGATCACCGGCGCGCAGCTGTGGAGCGTCCAGACCACCGACAAGACCAAGCCCTATACGATCACCGGCGCACCGCGCGTGGTGAAGGGCATGGTGCTGATCGGCAATGGCGGCGCCGAGTTCGGCGTGCGCGGGTACGTGACCGCCTATGACGCGAACAGCGGCGCCAAGAAATGGCGGTTCTACACCGTGCCCAACGCCACCGGCGCGGCCGATGGCGAGATATCGGACACGGTGTTGCAGAGCGCGGGCAAGACATGGTCTGCGGGCGGGGCATGGAAAAGCTCGGGGGGCGGCGGCACCGTGTGGGACGCGATCGTCTATGACCCCGAACTCGACCAGCTTTATCTGGGCGTCGGCAATGGCAATCCGTGGAACCACGGCATTCGATCGGACGGCACGGGCGACAATCTGTTCCTGTCCTCGATCGTCGCGCTCAAACCCGATACCGGCGAATATCTGTGGCATTACCAGCAGACCCCGGGCGAAAGCTGGGACTATACCGCCACCCAGCCGATCATCCTCGCCGATCTCGCAATCGGCGGGCAGCCGCGCAAGGTGCTGATGCAGGCGCCCAAGAACGGCTTCTTCTTCGTCGTGGACCGGCAGACCGGCAAGCTGATCTCCGCCAGCCCGTTCGTGAAGAACATCAACTGGGCGAGCGGATATGACCTTGCGACCGGGCGTCCCAATGAAGCCCCCGAGGCGCGTTTCTATCGCACCGGCAAACCCTTTCTCGCCGCCCCCGGCCCGATCGGCGCGCATAGCTGGCAGCCGATGAGCTTCAGCCCGAAGACCGGGCTCGTCTATATCCCCGCGAACGATATCAGCTATGCCTATCTGCCGCCGCTCAGCCCCGACGATGCCAGGGCGCAGAAGATCGGGTTCAACGTCGGCACCAATATGAGCGAGAACGGGATGCCGCGCGACCCCGCCGCGATCAAGGCGGCTATCGCGGCGACCAAGGGCGCCCTGGTCGCCATCGATCCCGTTAGCGGCACGGTGAAATGGCGCGCTGAATATACGACGCCGTGGAATGGCGGTACGATGGCAACCGCCGGCAATCTGGTGTTTCAGGGCACCGCGCTGGGCGAATTCCGCGCCTATGCCGCCGACAGCGGCAAGCCGCTATGGAGCCTGCCCGTCCAGTCGGGCGTGATGGCCGCGCCCTCCACCTTCACCGTGAAGGGCGAACAATATATCGCCTTCACCACGGGCAAGGGCGGCGCCTGGGCGCTGAGCGCGGGCTATGCCGGGGGCGCCTATGGCCCGGTTCCCACCATCTCGCGGCTGATCGTGCTCAAGATCGGTGGCACGGCGCAACTGCCCGCAATCACCGCGCAGGCCGCAGCACCGCTCAGCCCCCCGCCCGCCACCGGCACGCCCGCGCAGATCGCCAGCGGCAAGGCGTTGTTCGGCCGGTTCTGCAGCGTCTGCCACGGCGAAAGCGCGGTGAGCGGCGGGGTGACGCCCGACCTGCGCCATTCGGCCACGCTGGCCGATGCCGATAGCTGGAAGGGCGTGGTGATCGACGGCATGCTGCGCGAACGCGGGATGGTAAGCTTTGCCCCGGCGATGGATGCGGCGCAGGCCGAGGCGATCCGCCACTTCGTGATCGATCAGGCCAATTGGGCGAAGGCGCACAGCATCGCACTGGAAGGAAAGGCGAAGATGCCAAACGCCCAAAAGGCCGCCGCGCGCGCCGCCCGTTGAGCTTATACCAGATGATATAACCCCCGGGCGTCGGCCATTCCGGCGCCCGGCTATTAAGGCTAGCCGCGTTGACTTGGCGCCCCGTGCGCCTGAATCTGATGCGACGGCGCCGCTGACGACGCCGGCACCCGAATCCGGAGCGCATCATGCCAAGCGACCCTCAATCCGTGCAAACCCCGCCCCCCGACGGCGATGATCGCCGCAATTTCCTGAAGAATTGCGGGCGCTTTGCACTGACGGTGCCGCCCGCAATGACGATCCTGCTGTCGACCTCGCTGTCCTCCCCCGCCATCGCGAAATCAACGGGCGGAGGCGGCGGCGGCGGCGGCGGCGGTAATGGCGGCGGCAAGGGCAATAATGGTGTGGGCAATGGCCCCGACCCGCAACCGCCGGGCAATCCGCCGATCAACGATGGCCCCGGTACCGGCCCCGGCAATCCGGGACGCGGCGGGAAGAAGAATATCTGAACGGTTATTGAGTCACTTCGCGCGGCAACGGGGGGAATAGAGTGCGAACAATGGCCGGAACGCGCACTGGCTTCCAGCCGCGTTTTGGCCTTGCCGTTGATTGCCACCTGACCGAGCTCGCCGACCGGCATCTACTGTTCAGCGAAGCCACGCAAAAGCTGATGGCGCTCAATGCCGATGCTGCAATCTTGGCGCGGATATTGGCGCATCCGGCCAGCTTCGACACATTGGTGGACGATCTTGTCGCTTGCGGCATCGCGCGCGCGGCCGCAGCGGATTTCTTGCGCCCGGTGCTTGTCGCATGGAGCCGCGACGGGCTGGCCGAGGCGCGGCCCGATAGCCTGCCGCCGCCCGCGCATTGTCAACGCATCGCCCTGCCCGGCGTTGATGCCACCATCGCCTATGGCAACCGGGGGCTGGCGATGCGGGTCGCCCCGATGTTCCGGCATCTCGAGGGCGGGCAGGATGCATCGCCGCCATACCATATCCACGAATTTGCCGGGATGGCGCTCGTGGGCCGCCCCGATGCGCCGATGAAGATCGCGCGCGCCGATCAGGCCGGGCCGCTACTCAAATCGCTTATCGTCGAAAGCGCGATTGCGGGGCCGCACTGCCTTGCCGCGCTGCACGCCGCGTGCCTGATCCGGGGCGATACCGCGATGCTGCTGTGCGGTCCGCCGGGCACCGGCAAGAGCGTGCTGACGCTGGCGCTCATCGACCAGGGGCTCGGCTATGGCGGCGACGATATCGTGACCATCCACCCGAGTGGCGAGGTTTCGGGGCTGCCCTTTGCGATCACCGCCAAGGCGGGCGCCTGGCGGCGCGTGCGCGACCGGGCAGATTATGCCGATACAGAGAAACATATGCGACTGGACGACCGCGCGGTGCGCTATCTGCCTCCCGCCGCGCCCATTCAGAACATGCCCCTGCCGGTTGGCTGGATCGTCGAACTGCGCCGATCCAGCCAAGGGCGCGCGCGGATCACGGCGCGCGATCCCGTGGCGGCGCTGCAGACGCTGGTGCGCGAGGGACGATCGCCTTCGGGCGTCATGACCCCCGCCATCTTCGCGCCCCTGCGTGCCATCGCGGCCGGCGCCCGGTGCCTGACGCTGCATTATTCCGATGCCGACGAGGCGGCCGCGCTGCTCGCCGGGCTGCCGCGCCATGAATGATCTGCGCGCGCTGCGCCAGTTGATGGCCGCGCTGGCCGGGCATGTGCCGAGACGGCCGGACTGGGATGCGATGCTATCGCTCGCCAACCGAACGCTCACCACCGGAACGCTGGCGCAGGCATTATGGGCGCACGGCACCGCCATGCCCGATGATGTGCGCGGCTTTCTGGGCGAAGTGCTCGAGCGCGTCGAAAAGCGTAATGCGCGGCTGCGGCTTCAACTGGAAGAGGCCGTGGGCTGGCTCGACCGTTCGGGGATCAGGCCGATCCTTCTGAAAGGGGCGGCATCGCTCGCCGGCCAACCCGCACCGCATGGCCGCATCTTGTCCGACATCGACCTGATGGTGCCGGAAAGCCAGATGCCCGCCGCCATTCGATGTCTCGAACGCGCCGGATATGCGGTCATCCCGCCTTTTGCCGAACCACCCAACCCCATCGTCCTCGCCCGCGACAGTGATGTCGGGTCGATCGACCTGCATGCCCGGCTGAAAAGCCCATGGCCCACCTGCGATTACCGGCAATTGCGCAAAATATGTGTGCCGCACCGGGTGCAGGGGAACATGGCCTGGCTGCCGACCCCGGCGGCGCAGGCCTTTGTGCTGATCCTCCACGACCAGTTGCAGGACCGCGATTATTGGCGCGGCCTCATCGACCTGCGCCATTTGCTCGATCTCGCCGCGCTGGCGCATGGACCCGGTGGCATCGACTGGCAGCGGCTTGCCACGCTGTTCCCCAAGGGGCATCCCGCACGCGCGCTGCACACCCAGTTGCGCACGCTGACCCGGCTCACGGACACGGCGGTTCCGCACGACCTGACGCGCGGCCTTTGGCCCGCCCTGCAATATCGTCGGCGGCTTGCGCAATTGCGCCTGCCCTTCATCGCGCGCGCGACGACATGGCTGTCGCTGGCCGCCGATCCGCCATCGCATCCGGATCAGGCGTCCTACCCCGCCGATGTGGCGCAGCCCAAGCGGCCCAGATGGGATGCATCACGACTGCGCCGATTCCATCGGCAAAAGGCGATGGGCAAGGTTTGAGGCTCAGCCCGCCGGGCGTTTGCGGACCTGGATCAGCCCCTGCGTTGCCGCGACATAGAGCGTGCCGTTGGGCGCAATCGCGATCGACCCCCAATTATTGTTGAACGGCGCGCCCCGGCCGGTCGGGATACGGACCACTTCCTTGCCCGTCTTGAAATCGAGCCCGACGATCGACCAGTCCTGCCCCCCGCCCGGCGCCTTTTCGAAGCTGTAGAAATAGGCGATGCCATTGCCCGCCGCGAGCTTGGGGACGACCGAAGGCGACACGAGCGGCGAGGTCCAGACGACATCGCAGCCGCTTTCATCCTCGCGGATATCGACCCGCACCACCCCGCCACGGATTGCGCCCCAATCCTCCTGGGTATAACCGTTGGTGAAGCCCGCATTATTTTCGAGGATGATCGAACGCCCCCAGCCGATCATCGAATTGTCGGTGGCGCTGGCGCCCGCATCGAATACCGGCACACGGCAAATTTCACGCTTTTCGCCTGCACCAAGCGCCGCGCGCCGCAGTACGACGATGTTGATGCGCGGATCGGCATTGTCGGCAAAGGTAAGCCAGCGGTTGCCTATCAGCGTCGGCGTCGTCCCGCTGCCCTGGTTGATGCTGCCGACCTTGCGCGCGCCGCCGCGGTCATAGCCGTGGCGCCAGAGCACGACCGGCTTTCCGGACGCATCCGACGAAAACGCATATTGGGCGTGATCGCTGAGCACATAGACCGCGCCGGCATCGACCGCGACCGCGTTCTGAATCTCTTCATTCCCGAGGCGGACCTGCGCCACCTTGCCGCTTTCGGGATCGAGCGTCCCCACCCGTCCCTTGCGCGTTACCCACCAGAGCCGCTTGTCGGGGCCGGGCATGACCGTGGTGATCATGTCGCACGCGCCCGAGGGGAACCAATTGTCGTAATTCTGGCAATCGTGCGGAACATGGGGCCGCATGTCCCATGCCTTGTCGACGACGAAGCGCCAGCTGCCACCCTCACGCACCGCCGCGATGCGCTGGATCGTCTGGCGGCTGTCGGCAAGGACGATGCGGTCCTTGTCGTCGAGATAGAGATAGGCGCCGCCCGAGGAATCGCCGAATACCACCTCGATATCGCGCTGCACCATCGCCTGAAACGCCGAAGGGCGCATCGGCAGATCATGGACGGCAAGCGCTTCGAGCGTCTCGGGATCGAGCAGCACGATGCGGAACCCCGTGAGCCCGCCGCACATCGCGACAGGCAGGCCATCCGAGCGGAAGACGAAGGTGGCGCAAAGCCGCGGCATCCCGTTGCCCGCCGCGCGCGTGCGGACCTGAAGGCCGGGGCCAAAGGGCCCGGCGGCGGGATGCGTATCGGACTGATACCCATCGCCGTGCATTGGCGCATTGCCCTGCGCAGGCAGGCCGAAGAGCGGCGGGACATGGCCCGGCACTGCTGACGGCGCGAACGACGCATCCCACTGGATCGCGGCGGTCGACTGCCCCTCTATCGGCCGGGCGGCGACTTTTTCACGATTGGCGAATGCCAGCACCCCGAATGGCGTGGCGATGATCGCGGCCAGCGCACCCAGCCCGACCCAAAGCTTCTTCCCCATCTATCCCCTCCCCCAAGGGTCACAGGGCCCCGGACGCCGTCTCGGCGCCCGAAGCCCCCTTCAGTTGTTGTCAGGCGTGGATCGGCGCGACGCGGCCTGCCCAGGGCGCCGCGCGTTCGAGCTGCCCCGCGAGCCGGTACAAGGTCGCCTCATCGCCGTAGCGCGCCGAGAACATGATCCCGATCGGCAAGCCCGATTTCGTCATGCCGAGCGGCACCGACATGCTTGGTTGGCCGGTCTGGTTCTGGATTCCGGTAAAGGGCGTGAACTGACCGACCGCCTGATAATAGGTATTCACGTCTTCGGGCGAGAGGCCAAGGACGCCCAGCTTTTCGGGCGGTGCGGCCAGCGTCGGGGTCAGGATGATGTCGTAATCGTCCATGAAGCGCGAAACCGTGATCGCCGCCGCCTGAAGATCACCATTCGCCTTGGCAAAGGCGACGCCGGTCATCTTCTGCCCCATTTCATAATAAGCGAGCGTCGCCTTTTCGACGACGTCGAGGCTGGGCTTGATGCCCGTTGCCGCCTCACGCGCGATCAGGTCTGCGGCGACCGAGGACGAGATGATCGCATAGGCCGCCTGCGAGATCGCGGCGAGATCGAGCTTGGGCGCGGCTTCCTCGACATGATGGCCAAGGCTTTCGCACAGCTTTGCCGCCGCGCGCGTCGCCTCAATCACCTCGGGATCGACCGGGGTGCCCGCCATCGGCGTGACGTTGAGCGCGATCCGCAGCTTGCCGGGTTCGCGCATCACTTCTTCGAGATAGGGGCGCTCGGGCGTCGGCGCGCCGTAGCGCGAGCCGGGTTCAATTCCGTGCGTGGCGTCGAGCAATGCCGCGCTGTCGCGCACGCTGCGCGTGACGACGTGATGCACCGACATGCCGCCCCAGCCCTCGGTACGCGGCGGCCCCATCGGCACGCGCCCACGGCTGGGCTTCATGCCGAACAGGCCGCAGCAGGATGCCGGGATACGGATCGACCCGCCGCCATCGGTGGCGTGCGCGGCGGGGATCACACCTGCTGCCACCGCAGCCCCGGCGCCGCCGCTCGACCCGCCGGTCGTCCGCTCGGGATCCCACGGGTTGCGCGTCGCGCCCATCGCCTTGGATTCGGTGGTGGGGGTCAGCCCGAATTCAGGCGTCGTCGTCTTGCCGAAGATCACCAGCCCCGCGCGCTCATAGCGCTTGACGAGTTCCGAGGTCTCCTTGCCCGGATTGTTCGTATAATAACGGCTGCCCTGCCCGGTCTGGAGGCCCGCGATATAGGTGTTCAGATCCTTGAGCAGCCAGGGAACCCCGGTGAACGGCCCCTGCGGCAGGCCCCGAGCAATCGCGGCCTTGGCATAATCATAATGCTTCTGCGCCATGAAATTGAGCTTGGGGTTGAGCGCTTCGGTCGCGGCGATCGCGGTATCGAGCAATTCGGTGGGCGACACCTTTTTCTGGCGTACCAGTTCGGCAAGGCCCAGCGCATCGTGGCTTTGCATCAGCCCGGCCTTGGCGCTGGTGCGTGCGGCATTGGCACCGCTGGTTGCCGCCAGCGCGGCGGCAGCGGCCGTTCCCGCCATGACTTCGCGGCGGGACATCATGCCAACCCTCCGCACGACACAAAACGACCGTCAACTGCCGAAACCAGCATGCGCATCCTCCACCTTGTCCAATGTCCGCTTTTTGCAAACTTTAGACCCATAGTGCATAAATTTGCAGAGAAGAGAAGGCCCCGTTTTCACCGAAGAGCGTGTGCAGGCGCGAAAGGACCGCGCTTTGCGCAGTCACGGCTTTTTGTGGCCGTGCATCAAGATTGGGCACAAAAGATGCCCATTTTTTAGGCAAATCAAATTGTTTTGCCTAAAATTGAAGCAGTCATTGTGCATTGCAAAATGAATTCGCCAGCAGAGCTTGCGATTCGCCATTTGGCACGCTTATTGAAAGACGCGCGTTTGCGTTCAGCATGTGGAGGTCGAAGAGCGCCGATGAAGAAAATCGAAGCAATCATCAAGCCGTTCAAGCTCGATGAGGTAAAGGAGGCGCTCCACGAAGTCGGCGTATCCGGTATCACCGTGACGGAAGCAAAAGGGTTCGGGCGCCAGAAGGGCCATACCGAACTGTATCGCGGTGCCGAATATGTCGTCGACTTCCTCCCCAAGGTGAAGCTTGAAGTCGTTGTTGAAGACGGCCTGGCCGAGCGCGTCGTGGAGGCGATCGCCTCCGCCGCGCAGACCGGGCGCATCGGCGACGGCAAAATTTTCGTCATTCCCGTTGAGACCGCGCTCCGCATCCGGACCGGCGAACGGGACGCCGACGCGATCTGATTTACCGCTGAACACCCCAGGCCGAGACGGCAAATCCGCCGCCCGGACAGAACCGCTTGCAGGAAGGCATTAGTGACATGGCCAATGACGCCGCAACCATTCTGAAGAAGATCAAGGACGAAGCGATCGAGTGGGTCGATCTGCGTTTCACCGACCCGAAGGGCAAGTGGCAGCACCTGACCATGTGCGCTGGCGTACTGGGTGAAGACGAGCTGACCGAAGGCCTGATGTTCGACGGTTCGTCGATCGAAGGTTGGAAGGCGATCAACGAATCCGACATGATCCTGAAGCCCGACCTTGACGCGGTCTACACCGATCCGTTCTCGGCGACCCCGATGCTGATCGTGTTCTGCGACGTTGTGGAACCCGGCACCGGTGAACTCTATGCCCGCGATCCGCGCTCGACCGCGAAGCGCGCTGAAGCCTATCTGCAGGCAACCGGCATCGGCGATACCATCTATGTCGGCCCCGAAGCCGAATTCTTCATGTTCGACGACGTCCGTTTCGAAAATGGCTACAACACCAGCTATTACAAGATCGACGACATCGAGCTGCCGACCAACACCGGCACCAAGTATGAAACCGGCAACCTCGGCCACCGTCCGCGCGCCAAGGGCGGCTATTTCCCCTGCGCACCGGTCGACAGCGCCGTCGACATCCGCGCCGAAATGGTCACCACCATGCTCGAAATGGGCCTACCCTGCGACAAGCACCACCATGAAGTGGCCGCCGCACAGCACGAACTGGGCGTGATGTTCGGCACGCTGGTCGAAACCGCCGACCGCATGCAGATCTACAAGTATGTCGTGCACCAGGTTGCCCATGCTTATGGCAAGACCGCAACCTTCATGCCGAAGCCGATCAAGGAAGATAACGGCTCGGGCATGCACACCCACATGTCGATCTGGGAAAAGGGCAAGCCGCTCTTCGCGGGCGAAGGCTATGCCGGCCTTTCGGACATGTGCCTGTACTTCATCGGCGGCGTCATCAAGCACGCCAAGGCTCTGAACGCCTTCACCAACCCGACCACCAACAGCTACAAGCGCCTGGTTCCGGGTTATGAAGCCCCCGTTCTGCTCGCCTATTCGAGCCGCAACCGTTCGGCATCGTGCCGCATTCCGTACGGCACGGGCAGCAAGGCGAAACGCGTCGAGTTCCGCTTCCCCGACGCCCTCGCCAACCCGTATCTCTGCTATGCGGCGCTGCTGATGGCCGGCCTCGACGGCATCCAGAACAAGATCCACCCCGGCGAAGCCATGGACAAGAACCTGTATGATCTGCCGCCGGCGGAGCTGGAACAGGTTCCCACGGTTTGCGCCTCGCTCCGCGAAGCGCTGGAATCGCTCCAGGCCGATATGGACTTCCTCCTCAAGGGCGACGTGTTCACCCGCGACCAGATCGAAGCCTATATCGATATCAAGTGGGCCGAAAACGCACGCTGGGAAATGACCCCCAGCCCGGTCGAATACGACATGTATTATTCGGGCTGATGCAGGTTCGCCCGGCTCAGGCCGGGCGGCATTGCAGCAAACAAGGGCTCGACGGGAAACCGCCGGGCCCTTTTCTGTTTCATCGGTTCGTCACGGAAACAGAACGGTTCCAATTCGGGGGTTGATTTCCCGAGGCAAGCTCTCAGATTGCTGGCCACACAGGGCCTTTCAGGGCCAATCAGCGGAGAGCAACAATGGACAGCTACCTGAAGCATTATATCGATGGAAAATGGGTCGAAAGCATCGGGGGCAAGCGCCATGAAGTGATCAGCCCGTCGACCGAAGAGGCGTGCACCGAAATCACGCTGGGCACCCAGGCCGATGTCGACGCCGCCGTGAAGGCCGCGCGCAAGGCGTTCGAAACCTTCAGCCAAACGACGCGCGAAGAGCGCCTTGCGCTGCTCGAGCGCGTCGTTGAGGAATTCAAGAAGCGCATTCCCGACCTTGCCCGGTCGATGGCGATGGAAATGGGCGCGCCGGTGAGCTTTGCCGGCACCGCGCAGGTGGGATCGGCCATGGGCGGCTTCACCAACACCATCCCCGCGCTGCGCGATTTCCAGTTCAGCGAGAAGCACGGCGCCAACACGGTCGTCTATGAACCGATCGGCGTTGTCGGCATGATCACGCCGTGGAACTGGCCGCTCAACCAGATCGCGCTCAAGGTTGCGCCCGCGCTGGCCGCCGGCAACACCATGGTGCTGAAGCCTTCGGAAGAATGCCCCGGCAACGCAGCGATCTTTGCCGAGATCATGGATGCCGCAGGCGTGCCGCCGGGCGTGTTCAACCTCGTCCAGGGCGACGGCGTGGGCGTGGGCGCGGCGATCTCCGCGCATCCGGGCATCGAGATGGTGAGCTTCACCGGATCGACGCGCGCGGGTATTCTTGTCGCCAAGGCGGCGGCGGACACGGTGAAGCGCGTCCACCAGGAACTGGGCGGCAAATCGCCCAACATCGTCCTGCCGGGTTCGAACCTGCCCGAAATGCTGCCGGCAACGGCATCGGGCGTGCTCGTCAATTCGGGCCAGAGCTGCATCTCCCCCACCCGCATCCTTGTCCAGAAGGATCAGGCGACCGAAGCCGCCAGCGTGGTGAAGGCGCTGTTCGACAAGGCCGAGGCGGGCGATCCGCTGGTTGAGGGCGCGCATATGGGCCCGGTCGTCAACAAGACGCAATTCGACAAGATCCAGGGGCTGATCCAGTCGGCGATCGACGAGGGCGCGGTGCTGGAAACCGGCGGCACCGGGCTGCCGAGCAACGTCAACCGCGGCTATTATGTGAAGCCCACGGTGTTTTCGGGCGTGACGCCCGACATGCGGATCGCGCGCGAGGAAATCTTCGGCCCCGTCGCAACCGTGATGAGCTATAGCGACCTCGACGAAGCCGTCGCGATCGCCAACGACACCGAATATGGCCTGTCGGCCGTGGTGACGGGCGATCCCGCCAAGGCCGCAGAAGTGGCCCCGCGCCTGCGCGCGGGCATGATCGCGGTCAACGCCTGGGGCCCCGCACCGGGCGCCCCCTTTGGCGGCTATAAGCAATCGGGCAATGGCCGCGAAGGCGGGCTGTTCGGTCTCAAGGACTTTATGGAAGTGAAGGCGATCAGCGGCATTCCCGGCTGATCCTTCTGATCCTTAAAACAAAGGGGGCGACACCATCGGTGCCGCCCCTTTTTTGTGCCCGGCTCAGTCGAAGATTTCTTCGAGCCAGGATTTGCGCTTCTTGTGCTTCACATAGCGCGGATCGTAACCGCCATGATAGCGATCGCCCGAGAAGACGTCGCCCATCCCCCAGGCCTGCTGGCGCGGCGGTTGTTGCGGGCGCGCTTGCGGCTGCGCGGCCGGGGGCCCCGCCATGCTGCGCTCGATGATCTTGTCGAGTTCGCCGCGATCGAGCCAGACACCCCGGCATTGCGGGCAATAATCGATCTCGATCCCCTGACGGTCGGTCATCGCCAACCCGACCCGGCAGACGGGGCACTGCATGGCGGCAACGGTATCTGGAGAACGCATCTTCAACATCCTTGTCGTGAAAGGGATCAATAATCCTTGGATACGCGTATGTTTACGCTTTCGCGTCCAAGGGTGGAAATGCTGCCGAGGATCGAGAGCCAGCGCGTGATCTGATATTCCGCACGCGTGGCGGAATAGCCCTGCCCATCGGTGATCAGCTCAACATAGGCGCGCCGGGTGAGATATTTTCCGGCGGCAACCGAGGTGCCCTGTCCCGTCGTCGTATCCGCCGGCAGCACGCGCAGACGGTCGAGCCCGGCGGCACGGCGCACCGCGTTGATCGGGTTGAGCCCGGTATCGCCGCCCTGAAGCGCGGCAACAGCGGCGGCCAGCTGAAGCGCTTCGGGCGCGGACAGGTTGGTGATCGAGGTGCCAAAGAGCAGGCGCGACAATAGCTCGTCCTCGGGCATGGCCGGTACGCTGGTAAAGGCGATATCGGGTTTCTGCCCCGTGCCCGTTACCCGGATCGTCGCGCTCAAGCCCTGAACATCGGATTCAGCGACGATATCGAGCGTGGGATCGGCGGGCACCGCGCCGGAGAAACGGATCGTCCCGCGTTCGAGATCGAAGCGCTTGCCCGCAAATTCATAGCCGCCGCGCACCAGATCGGCGCGGCCGACGATGCTGGGGCCTTCGACCGTGCCGCCGATGTCGAGATCGGCGCTCCATTCGCTGTCGAGGCCCAGCCCCGTCACCATCAGCCGGTTGCGCGCCTTGGCCTTGATGTCGAGCCGCCAGGGCACGGCGGCCTTTTTCCGCTCGACCACTTCGCCGCGACGGTTGAGTTCGATCACGTTGAGGCGCGGGATCGCCTGTGCGGCGGTGGCGCGGCCAAGCACGAAACGGCTGCGATCGAGCGTTACCTCGCCGCCGATCACCCCGCCGCGCCCATCGGTGCGGATGGTGAGCGGCCCGGTGACGGTGGCGCCGAGATCGTCGCGGTTGAGGAGCACCGCCTTTTGCGCGTCGACCGCGAGATCGATGCCAAACCCTTCTGCGGCGGCGAGGTTGAAGCTGCCACGCGCCGATACGGTGCCGCCCTGCCCCGCATTCGCGGTCATTTCATCGACGAAGAGGCGCGAACCATCGAAACGGCCGCGTGCGTCGAGATCGGTGAGCAAGGTGCCGGTAATCGCGCTTTCGAGACGCGCCTTGCTGGTGCGCACATTGCCGCGAATGACCGGCGCGGCGAGACGGCCGGTAACATCCGCCCCGATCGAGACCGGCCCGGAAAGATCGAAGATTTCGACGCCCGTCATCCGCCACAGCGTTTCGCCCGGCCCGGCATAGCGTATCTGCGCAAAGAGCGGCGCGTTCATCAGTTCGGTGACGAGATCGCCACCGCCCAGCGGCGCGAGCCGCGCCTGCGCGCGGCCGACAACCGCTCCGCGATTGGCGATCACCGCGCGCGCGGCGGCCTTTTCCCCGTCGAGCACCGCGTTCACCGCCATGTCGACCGGGGTCGAGCTGAGCACCAGCCCAGCCCGGCTCAGCCCCTTCACCTTCAGGCTGGCGCTGCCCGTGGGACGCGCGGCGCCCTCACGCCGGAAGGAAAGCTGGCCCGAGACGACGCCGCCCATGCCAAGATCAGGCCAGGCGATGTCCAGCACTGCAAGCGGCAGTTTTTCCACGCTGGCGTTGAGCAGCGTCGCGCGGTCGCTCAGTTGGCCCGCCAGCGTCATCGCGCCGCCGCTGAAGCTGAGGCTGGTCTGTTCGAGCGCCCAGCCGCCCTCGATCGGGGTGAGCACGGCGGGGCTATCGAGCTTGATCGGGCGCCGATCGAGCGTGCCGTTCCCCTCGATCCGGATGCGTTCAGGCGAAACATCAGCGGCGAGCTGGAGATCGAACGCCCGGCCGCGCGCGCCCTCGACATCGGCCTTGATCTGGCCACGCCCCCCACGCAGCTCAGCCGTGCCCACCGCGCTCGACAGCGCGAGATTGCCGCGCCGGAACCCGCGCAGATCGAAACTGCCGCTGACGCCCAGCCCCGCTGGATCGAGCAGCAGCGTCGCCTTCACCGTGCCGCGCCGCACCGAAATGGGCGGCGGCCCGGTGAAACTGACACGGCGGGCATCGAGATCGGCGACGATCTGCTGGATGCCGCCGACAGGCGCAAAGGCGAGCTTGCCCGTCAGCCCCCCGCCCGACAGATCGAGCCGGCCGTCGAACCCGCCGGGTACGCTCCGCAGCAGTCCGCGCGCCGTGGTGCCCGAGACATTGAGGCCCGCAACCGCGATCTCGACCGGGCGGCCCGACGGTATCCGGATCGTGCCATTGCCGCGGAATGGGCCGAGCGTCGATCCCCCCTCAGCGTTGAAGGCGAAACCTTCAGCATTGGGATCGAGATGGAGCTGGACATCGGCAAGGCCGAGCGCATCCATCGGGCGCTTCAGGAACAGATCGAGCTTGGGCCGTGCAATATCGCCGTCGAGCACGAGGCGCACAGGACCATATTGGTGCTGAACGCCCTCCCCCTCGAAATGGAAGGTGCCATCGCGTCGGCGCAGGCCATTGCCCGAAAGCCGGATGCCCGGTGCGGTGATCTTGAGCCCGCGCAGATAGATAACGCCGTCCGCCCCGCGTTCGAGCCCGGTGGTGATCACCGGCAACCCGCCCGCCAGATTACGCAGGAAATCATTGTCGAAGCGGCGAACCCAGGCCTGCGCCGTGCCCACGATGCGCGTGCCCTTGCCCCCCGAACCGGGGACGACGCTGAAATCGGCCTTCACGTCGACAATGCCGATGCCGGGGATGAAATAGCGGTTGAGCTGACCAGCGAGCGTGATGTCGTACCGCCCCGTCTTCAGATCGACGAACAGCGTCGCCTTGCTCGACAGCTTGTCCGATCGGATGCGCAGGCCGTTGCCGGTGATGGCGGCGGTGGTGACGTTCAGATTACCGTCGACGCTGAGATTGGCGAGAATGCCGCCCGCCACATCGCCCACCCCGGTCACGCGCCGCGCGGTCAACTTTAGTGGAACCACGACGGGCGCCTTGGACAGCCGCCCCTTGCCCGTGGCGCGCAGTTGTTCGAACCCGGTCTTGTCGACGGTCACGCGCGGCGCGGTGAGCAGATATTCGAACCGTGCGGTCTTGAACGGCCCGTCGAACACAGTTTGCAACCGCGCCGGCTGCCCGCCCAGATTGGGAAAGAGCGCGGCGGGCCGGCTGAGATCGGTGGTGACGCGGAAATCGTCGAACGCCGAACGGCCAAGATCGACAATCCCCTTGGCATCGACCGAAACCGAGCGCGAGCGCAGCTTGAGCACCAGATCGAGACGGCGCTTTTCAAGCGTGCCGCGCCCCTCAACCCCGATGCGCGGTTCGGTGAGCCGAGCGATCATCCCCTTGCTGACAAGCGAGGGGGCGAGCGCGCCCGACAACGCATAAGTGCCCTTTTGCACACCCAGCCGCAGATCGATCACGCGGTTGCGGCCGACATCGAAGCTGCCGATCCCCTTCCAGTTCGACCAGCGACCATCGCCCGCGATGCGCGCTGCGACCGGGCTCTTGCTATCGAGCAGCCGCGCGAACACGCCGCCTGCGGGGGCGGACAGATCGAAATCGAGATCGAAGCGGTCGCGATCGGGTTCGGCATCGAGGAAGAATTTGAGCGCGTCGCCGCCGCCCTCGACCCGCGCGGCCAGATCGATCCGCGCGCGGCCATCACGGACAATGGCATTGCCCGCCAGACGCCCTGTCTGCCTTTTGCCGGTCAGTGCGGGCTCGATCCGGAGCCGATCTATCCGCAGCGTGCCGATACGGATATCGAAACCGGGCAGGATCGGCCCCGGTTTCTCGCTCGGGTTGAACTTGGGTTTCTTGTGCAGCGTCGCGAGTTCGGCGGTGGCCTGCTTGATCGCCAGCGTGTTGCCCAGCCAGGCGAGCGGTTGCCAGTCGAGCCGCACTTCGGGGGAATCGAACAACAGCCCTTCGGCGTCGTAGATCCGCAGATCGACGATCCGCGCCTTGTTGTAGATCGATCCGTCGATCCGCCCGATCCGGATGCTGAGCCCGGATTCGGGTGCCATGCTCTCTATCCGGTTGACGATCAGCCGGTGGCCCGGCCCGGTGTCGAGCACCAGCAGCAGCCCGAGAATGGCGAGCACGACCGACAGCGCGATGCCGCCCAGCCCGGCCACTCCCTTGCCGAACCAACGCCGACGAGGCTTGCGTTCGGGCAGGTCCTGCTCGGGTGCCGTGGTTTCGCCGTCCATCAAAAGGCCTGCCCCAGCGAAACATAGACCGCGACACGCGGATCGCCGGGCTGCGGGTTGATCGGGGTGCCGACATCGATGCGGATCGGGCCGAAATTGGTGTAATAGCGTGCGCCAATGCCCGCGCCGAAGCGCAGCTTGCTGAAATTGGGCAGCGCGTCGGTGCTGATATTGCCCGCATCGACAAAGGGCGCCACGCCGAAATTGCCGAAGCGGATACGCCCTTCCAGCGAGAATTCGGCCAGGCTCTTGCCGCCCACCGGATCATTATCCAGATCGCGCGGGCCGATCGACTGATAGCCATAGCCGCGCACCGAACCGCCGCCGCCCGCATAGAAGCGCCGCGAGGGGGCAATCCGATCGCGATCGGCGCCGTAGATCGTTCCCAGCCGCGTGCGCGCGGCGATGGTGATGTTATCGGCCGCCGGGAAATAGCCGACCGCGTCGATCTGCGCCTTCACATAGCCGAAAGAGCCATTCTGGAACGAAGCTTCGGGCGACACCCGCGCACCGAGACGGAAGCCGCGCGTGGGATCGAGCAGATCGTCCGACGCATCGTAGAGCACATTGGATGGGAGCGCCGCGATGAAGAAGGTACGACGGCGCGGAATATCGGTGGCGCCGACGACATCGCGTTCGTCCGAGGCGAGCATTTCGGCGCCCACCGACCATGTCCATTTTTTCTGGAAAATGAGATTGCTCTGCCGCTCCAGGCTACCCGAGACAGAAAAGGTGCGCGCTTCATACGCCTTGCGGTCGACATGCTGCGCGGCGATCTGCGCATTGAGCGTGCGATCGCGCTTGCCGAAATTGCTGCGGCGGAGCGTGGTGCTGAGCAATTGTTCCTGCGTGCCGATGACCCCGCGCACGGTGACCGCGCCTTCGGGCGGCAGCAGGTTGCGGTGCTGCCAGCTCGCCTCCAGCCGCGCGCCTTCGCCCGTGCCATAACCGATTTCGCCAGCAATGGTGCGCGGCGGCGCGGGCTCGATCGCGACCTTGACATCAACGGTATCGGGCGTGCTGCCCGGCACGGTTTCGACCTTGGCGGTCGAGACCAGCCCGGTGGCGACAAGCGCGCGGCGCAGATCGTCGATATCGCGCGAGTCATAGGGATCGCCGGGATCGAAGCGCGCGATCGTCTGGACATGACGCGCGCTGAACACGGCGGGATCGTCCTTGATGATGCGCCCGAAATTGCGCGCACCGCCGGTATCGACATTGATCACGAGCGTCGCGCTGCGATCCTCGTGATCGACGACGACGCCCGGCTCCTGAACCTTGGCGAAGGGAAAGCCCTGTTCCCCCAGTTGTTCGACGAGCGCGGCCTCCCCCGCCACGACCTTGTCGGCATCGACCACGTCGTTCCGCTTCACATCGAACGTCTTTTCCAAGAGCGGCGCCTTGTCGCCCGCCTCGTCCAGACCGCGCAGTTCGACTTCGGTGAAGCGGTAGATATTGCCCGGGCGCACGTCGAGGATCACCAGCACCCGCCCCTCGGCGTCCGCCTCGCTGCGCGTATCGATCCGTGCGTCATAATAGCCCGCCGCGCGCATCAGCGTGGCAAGCAGTTCCTCATCCTCTTTGGCGCGGCGATCGATCTGCGCCGCATTGGCGGACTTGCCCTTGCCCTGCGCCAGCGCGGAGAGGATGTTGAAGCGGCTGCGGATCACATCGGCGTCGATCTCGTCGAGCCCGTCGAGCCGCACGCTGTAACGATGCTCGGTCGGCAGATCGGGCTCGGCGGAGGCATTCGGATCGATCGCATCGCCCGCGCCCAGATCGGGCCAGTCGACCCCGAAATCCGGAATATCGCTCATCGGCGCATCGGGGTCGCCCTGCGTCGCAGGCGGCGGCGCGGGTGTTTCGACCGCCTGATCCTGCGCATGGGCAGCCCCTGCCGTACCTGACAGCAACAGTGCGACCATGATGGGAACGCCGATGCGCTGTGGCAGGGGACGGACGAGCATTGGCATGTGTTAGCGGGAGTTTTTCAACCCCGCCAGCCGCTAAATCGGCTCTGCCCCGCCCACGCGGCGGTTGATCTCAACACCGCAGGAGTGCCTGTATTCCACTGGAAAAACACGGCGCTTCGTGGCAAGGCTCGGCCCGCATGAACGACACCCCCTCCTCCTCGCCGCTCGGCGGCGGCATCCTGCTGGCGATCGGCTCGATCGGTGGCGCCATCGTCGGCACGGTCATGGGCCAGCCGTCCCTCGGCCTTATTGCGGGCGTGGTGCTGGGCGCGCTGGGCGCCACCGCCATCTGGCTCTGGGACAAGGCGCGCCACTGAGGACGCGCTGCCGCTGCGTCAGGAAATCCGGCGCCCGGCCCAAACCACCCGGCCGATGACATGCACATCCTCTGTCCGGCAATCCGACCAGTCGGGATAGCTGGGATTGTCGCTCCGGATCGTGAGGCTTTTACCTGAGGGGTTGAGCGCCAGCCGCTTGACGAGCAGCGCCTCCTCGATCCGCAGCACATAGATACCGTCGCGCAGCCGTTCCCCCGCATCGCCGCGATTGATGAGGATATCATCCCCGTCCGACAGCGTGGGCGCCATGGAATCGCCGCGCACCTGGATGATCGACAGCTGATCCGGATTGCCGCCGACCAAATTGCGCAACCACCCCGCCTGAAAACCGAGCCGCGCGCTGATGCTTTCATCCCCGCCCAATGCCCCGGACCCCGCCGACGCACCAATGTCCAGCCGGGGAACAAGGACGAGATCGCCCGGCGCGCGTAGCGCCGGACCACCGCCGCGCGGCACCGATGCGGTCGCTCGCCCCGGACCACCAAGCACCGCCTCATCCACCCCGAAATAGGCGGAAAGCACGCGGCGATCCTCTTCATCGAGCTTGCGGGGCACGCCGCGACGGATGAACTGCTGAATATAGGCGGCATTGCGGCCGATCAGGCGGGACAAGGAGGCATAGTCATCCCCCCGCTCCCTGATCAGCGCGTCGAGCGCAGCCCTGACATCGACCCCGGTCATTTTATCACCATATCGATAGGATTTTTCCTAGACAAGTAGGAAATGGACGAGAAGATAGGATTTTCCCTATTTGAATAGGGCGATTCCAGGAAAGGACGAGGAGAAGTCATGGAAACGCACCTGCTGCGGCGCATCGAAAAGCATCTGCGCCGTTATGCCATTCCCCCCACCCGTTTCGGCCGAGAGGCGGTGCGCGACCCCCGGCTGGTGCTCGACATGCGCAACGGGCGCGAACCCGGCGCACGGCTTTCGGCGCGCGTGCACCGTTTCATCGACGAAAGCGAAGCGAGGATCGGTCAATGAGCGCGCGCTACAGAAAGGACGCGCATGATGCACTGGGCCAGCGGCTCGACCGCTATCTGGCGCGCCAGCCCGAATGCGCTGCGCGGCTCACCAGCCGCAGCCAGCCCTGGGCCAGCGTCACTTTCAACGGCGCGCGGCACCAGTTCGTCTATCACACCGGGGATGAACGGCTTGCCCGGCGGCTGCAGGGCGAAATCGCCGAAACCGAGTTCGACCTGCCCGGCCATATCGTCGCCGATATCCGCCTGAGCGGCGCGGGCGGCCGCATGACGGTGGAGGCGCTGACCGTCGAGATCGGCTGATCGGGCGTCAGTGCGTGGCCGGTGCAAGCGCGCGGTAGAGCGCGGCGGCGAACAGCGTGAGCGCGAGCGCGATGAGCATATCGGTTGCGGCGGCAGCGATCGCCGTCGCAACCCCGCTCGCCTCGGGAGAGGCCAGCAGCGCGAACACCACCCCGACGACCGAGGTAATCGCCGCCGACAGAATGATGCCGATGACCACCATGATCGCAAGCATCCCCAGTACCCGCCAGCCATTGCCGCGCGTGATCGCGATACCGCGCCCATAGGCGCGCAGCGGATTGGGCTGGTTTTCGGCGACCAGCGCGGCCGCGGCCGCATAGGTCCGCCCGATCAGGTACAGACCGGGGAGGATGAAGAGCAGCAAGCCGAACGCGACGGTGAAGTTCACGAGGATGTTGAGCAACACGAAACCGGGCAGCAGCATCAACCCCTTGCGAAGCGCCATCGCCACGGTGGGGCGCGCCGCGTCGAGCAGCAGCGCAAGGATTGCCGCCTGCCCCAGCGCGGTCGGCAGCGAGAGCAGGAAGATGGTGCGGAAATTGGCGCGGTAATGCGCGACGAACTGTTCAAGCGCAGCAACGCCCCGTTCGCTGATCATCGGTTCGGGGATGAGCAGATGGCTGAGCAGGCTGGGCAGGAACAGAAACACCCCGGCAACCGCCAGCAGCAGTTCGGAATGTCCACGGAACATGGCCACCATGTCGTCCCATATCCGGCCATATGACATCTTCATCACCCAATCCTCTGGATCGATACGCAAGCGTGCGCGCCGTGGTAACGCCTCGAGACGGAAAAGCCACTGTCTTTCGCAATCCCCCTTCGGCATTCGCAATTGATCCGCGCGGCGCGCTGGTTCAGGGCTATGTCCATGACCGAAAGCCCCGAATCGACGATCGAATGGCAGGTCAGCACCGGACAGGTTTCCTATCCCGAAGCGCTGACCGACATGGAGGAGCGCGCCGCCGCCATCCATGCAGGAACCGCCGGCGAGCGGATCTGGCTGCTCGAACACCCGCCGCTCTACACCGCCGGTACAAGCGCCGACCCCGCCGAACTGCTCGATCCGCGTTTTCCCGTCTACCCGGCGGGGCGCGGCGGCAAATACACCTATCATGGCCCCGGCCAGCGGGTCGGCTATGTCCAGTTGAACCTCGCCGAACGCGGCCGCGACGTGCGCTGTTATGTCAGCGCGCTCGAAGGCTGGGTGATCGATGCGCTCGCGCTCCTCGGTGTCGAGGCGTGGCGCGCGCCGGGCCGGATCGGCATCTGGACCGACGATCATGGCCGCGAGGCGAAGATCGGCGCGATCGGCGTACGCGTGCGCCGCTGGGTGACGCTCCACGGCTTTTCGCTCAACGTGAATCCTGATCTTGGCAATTTCGGCGGGATCGTTCCGTGCGGGCTGGCCGAGTTTCCAGTGACCAGCCTCGAAGCGCTGGGCAAGGCCGCCAGCATGGCCGATGTCGATGCCGCGTTGCGGCAGAGCCTGCCCGATTTTCTGTCCGGATTTGCCTGCAGGGCCGGGGCGGGTTGAGCCGCTAAGCCTTTAAGTTTATTGTCCGCCGCGATTTGGGCGGCCGACGTGGGTCGGCCAGGTCCTGCAAAATAAGGGAATTTGAAATGCGTGACCTTTTCTCCAAGCTGGCAACCGGCACCGTGATCGCAGCCGCAGCGCTTGCCGTTTCGGCATGCGGCAAGAGCGAGCCCGTCGCCTCGAACGACACCGCCAATGTCACCGAACTGAACGTCGAAGATTCGATGATGGAAGGTTCGACCAACGACATGATGACCAACACCGACGCGGCAACCGGCGTTGACGGCAATGTGGCCGACGCCAACCTGACCGCCGACGCGAACGCCGCCAACGCGGTCGAAGCCGCCAATGCGACGGCGAACGCAACCAACGCAAACTGATCGCAGGCGATCGGTTGAAAAGGGGCGTCCGGGCCTTTCCGGGCGCCCCTTTTTTGCGTCTGCGCCGGTGAAAATACGGGGTTTTCGCCCGCCCGTGTCGCGCCCACGCCCGAAAGCCGACTTAGGCCTTGAGCCGGAGTCCCAAAGAATCTAGGCAAGGACTTTGGTAGGCGTATCAGCATTAAGGCGGGAATTTATCATGGCGGGGATCAGGTACGCAGTGGCGCTGGCAATTGGCGTCATCGGTGCGGTCGCAACTCCGGCGTCGGCACAGCTTTTCTTGAAATCACCCAATTTCACCGACGTGCCGGTGACGGGCAGCGAACCCGGTGTGCTGTTGCCGCTGCCTGACGCCAAGCCCGAGGAATTGCGCGCAGCCATGCTGTGGAGCATGCGCGCCGGGCTGAACGTCGCGGCGCTACAGTGCCAGTTCGAACCGACGCTGCTGACGCTCAACCAGTATAATTATCTGCTCAACGATCATGACGATGAGCTGGCCCGCGCGTACAAGGCGCTGGAAAACTATTTCAAGCGCAAGAACAAGAACCCCAAGGCCGCGATGACCGCGCTCGACCAATATGGCACGCGCACCTATTCGGGCTTTTCGACGGTCCGGGGCCAGCTGGGCTTCTGCCTCACGGCAAGCCGTATCGGCCGCGCGGCCTTGTTCACGCCCACCGGCAAGCTGGGCGAACTGGCTTCGACGCGCCTCAAGGAATTCCGCAACAGCCTGCTGCCGGCAGGCGAACAGCAATTCCCGCGCTTCGTGATGCCGAGCTATGCCGGGCGCGTTGTTCCGCTGGAATCGCGTTGCTGGGACAAGAAGAACAGCCTGAAGAAGCAGTGCGCGGTCTGATCACCGCGCTGGTCGAACGGAAATGAACGCTCGGCCTGCTCAGCGCAGGCCAAGCGCCTTGTGCGCCTGAAGCGACAAATGCCATTTGGGCCGCGTCATCGCGAAATCGATCGCGGCCTCGACATTGGCCTGACCGCGCACATCGTCCATCGGCTGGACGAGGAAATGGTCGAAGGCCCAGCCCTCCATCGCATCGACATCGCTGCCCGGCTGCGGCCAGACGAGCTTCAGTTCATTGCCCTGGCGCTGGACGATGTCCGTCTCCGCCTTGGGGCTGACGCAGATCCAGTCGATCCCTGCGGGCGCGGGCAGCGTGCCATTGGTTTCAACCGCGATGGTAAAGCCTTCGGCGTGCAGCGCATCGATAAGGGGCGCATCGACCTGCAACAGCGGTTCGCCCCCCGTGCAGACGATATAGGCCAAGCTACGGTCCTCGCCCCACAGTGCCGCCACCGCGCGCGCCAGATCGGCGGCCTCGGGAAACTTGCCGCCCCCCGTGCCATCGGTGCCGACGAAATCGGTATCGCAGAAGCGACAATCGGCCGTGGCGCGGTCCTGCTCGCGCCCCGACCAGAGGTTGCACCCGGCAAAGCGCAGGAAGACGGCGCGGCGACCGGCCTGCCGCCCTTCCCCCTGCAGCGTCAGGAACATTTCCTTGACGGCATAGGTCATGCGACGGCGCCGTCCACCAGCCCGGCTTCCTCGAACCCCTTGGCGCGCAGGCGACAGCTGTCGCACCCGCCACAGGGCTTGCCCTCGGGCGTGGGATCGTAGCAGGACCAGCTCATGCCGCTATCCAGCCCCAGCCGCGCGGCTTCCTTCGCGATCTCGGCCTTGCCCATATATTGCAGCGGCGCGCGGAACTTGAACGGCTCTCCGTTCACACCGGCCTTGGTGGCCAGTTCCGCCAGCTTTTCAAAGCCCGCGATGAATTCGGGACGGCAATCGGGATAGCCCGAATAATCGAGCGCGTTGACGCCGACATAGATGTCGCGCGCGCCCGCCGCCTCGGCCCAGCCCAGCGCGACCGACAGGAAGATCGTGTTGCGCGCGGGCACATAGGTGACGGGAATATCGTCTTCCTCGACCCCGCTCTTGGGCACATCGATATCGTCGGTCAGCGCCGACCCGCCAAAGCCGCGCAGATCGAGCGGGAGAACGATATGGCGTTCGACGCCGATATGCCTGGCGATACGCGCAGCAGCGTCCAGCTCGACACGGTGCCGCTGATTATAGTCGATCGTGAGCGCGAGCACATTGAAGCCCGCTTCCTTGGCCAGCCCGGCGCAGACCATCGAGTCCAGCCCGCCCGAGAGCAGCACCACGGCGCGCCGTGCGCCCTTGTTTTCGGTAATGTCCATGATGGCTGGCCCGCTACGCCCTCACGCCGCCGGTGGCAAGCCCCAGCCCGCCCCTGACGCCCCGTGGCGCCCCCTAAAGATTGGGCCGCGGTCCTGTTCGGACCGCGACCCAGTTACGGCCTAGCGGCCACTTTGGGAGCAAATGCGTGTCGATCCCGACACATGCACCAGATTAGGCGCGCCAGATAAACCCAGTCTGAACGAAGCGCCCCGCGCGGCGCTTTATCGGCACGGGCCGACGAAGCGCCCCTCATAACGCGTCTGGAAGGGCGCCCCCTCGACAAAACCCTGGGTTTCGATCTGGACCAGCCGGTTGGTCTCGACACGCAGCGTGGTCCGGCCATGGCCGACGCCGGGGCAGGTATAATGGACGGTGGCGCGGTCGGACTGGCTGTCGATCACGAAGCGCGAACAGGCCCGCCCGGCGTGGCGCACCTGCATCAATGCCAGCGGATCGGCCGCGCAGATGCGCTGCGGCGCGGCCTTGCCGCCACGCTCACGCAACTCCCAGCTGCCCTCCATAAGGCGCGTCAGCGCGGGGAGCGTCGTGCTCCGTGCGGCAATCGGGGCGATCGCCGCCGGTGCAAGCCCGGCCAGCACGGCCAGGCCAGCGATCCCGCAGATCCAACGCCAACCCCGCATGATCAACTCCTCATCTTCCGCCCCGCCCGGCAAGGCCGGGCGATGGGCAGCACGTTCAGGCCGCGACGCTGCGCGCCGGAATCGGGAAATTGCGCGCGCAGAACGCGCAATCCACACGGATAAAACCATCCGCATCGGCCATTTCGACGCGTTCTTCCTCGGGGAACTTGGCCAGCACATTGCCGATATAGACCGGATCGCAGCGGCAGCCGCGCGTCAGCACCGGGCCACCCAGCACGCGCACTTCCTCTTCCTCGTTGAACAGCCGCCAGATCAGCGTTTCAAGCGGCAGCGCCGGATCGGTCATTTCCTCGACACTGGTCGTCTCACCCAGCATGCGGACATGATCCCATTCGGGATGCTCCTGCCGGATGCTCAGGCGTTCGCGCCCCTCTTCGCCTTCGGGAAGATATTGCAGCATCAGCCCGCCCGCACGGCAGCCTTCGGCGCCGCTCTGCACGGTGCCGAGACGGATGACCGTCGGGATCTGTTCGGACTGGCAGAAATAATTCTGCGCCGCTTCGGCCAGCGATGCGCCTTCAAGCGGGACGATGCCCTGATAGCGTTCGCCCGAAACCGCCTGATCGAAGGTAACAGCAAGATAGCCCTTGCCGAACAGATCGGCGAGGATGGGGTCGGCCGGAACGCTGGCGACGCGTTCCTCGTCGAACTTCACATAGCCGCGCAGTTCGCCGGCGCGGTAATCGCAGACGAGGAGATCGATCACGCCGTCTTCGGTCTGCGCCTGCAGCGTCATCTGGCCGCCTTCGTCCTTCAGCGTCGAGCCGAGCAGCGCGGTGAGCGCCAGCGCCTCGGCCAGCACCTTTTCGATCGCGGGCGGATAGCCATGCGCCGAGAGGACCTGATCGAGCACACCGCCGACGCGGGCCACACGGCCACGCGCATTGCGGCTGGGGATGGCGAAGCCGAGAACCCGATCGATATCGGCCTGAAAATGCGACTCTTGCGACAAACTGATGCTCCGTTCGCCCCCCGCTTATGCCGGAAGGCGTGATATAGTAGCGGAAATGGCATGTCCGGGGCAGATACGCCCCGGACAGCGGCCATGAACGGATGCTTAGATAGTTACGCTGCGCGGATTCTCAACCGAGCTTGCCCAGCGACCAGAGCAGAACCGATTTCTGCGCATGCAGGCGGTTCTCCGCCTCGTCCCAGATCAGCGAGCGCGGACCGTCGATCACGGCCTCCACCACTTCCTCGCCGCGGTGCGCGGGCAGACAGTGGAGGAAGGCGGCGTCGGGCTTGGCCTCGGCCATCAGCGCCTCGCTCACCTGATAGGGCATCATCGCGGCCAGTTTGGCCTCGGCATGCTCCTGCCCCATCGAGATCCAGGTATCGGTCACGACGACATCGGCGCCGCGCGCGGCCTCGGCGGCGTCGCGCGTGATGGTGATGTTCGCGCCGCGCGCGCGCGCTTCAGCGACATAGCTTTCGTCGGGATCATAACCCTCGGGGCAACCGATCATTACGTCGAACTTCATTAGCCCGGCCGCTTCGACGATCGAATGGAGGACGTTGTTGCCATCGCCCAGCCACGCCCATTTGCTGCCCGGCAGCGCCTTGCCATCTTCGATCACGGTCAGCAGATCGGCCATGATCTGGCACGGGTGCGAGGCATCGGTGAGCCCGTTGATGACCGGAACGGTGGCGTGTTCGGCCATTTCGCGGATCTTGGCGTGATCGTCGGTGCGGATCATGATCGCGTCGCAGTACCGCGAAAGCACGCGTGCGGTATCGGCAATGGTTTCGCCGCGCCCCAGCTGCATCGAACCGGCGTGCATGACGACCGAGGTGCCGCCGAGCTGGCGGATCGCCATGTCGAACGACACGCGCGTACGCGTCGAATTCTTTTCGAAGACCATCGCGAGCACATGGCCGGCGAGCGGTGCATCGGGATCGGCCGCGCCCTTGGGGCGGCCCGCACGGGCCGCCTTGCGTTCAAGCGCATCGTTCAGCATCGCGGCGATCGCATCGCCGCCCGCGTCGGAAAGATCGATGAAATGCCGGGTCATTCGACAGGTGCCCCATAGCTTGCGGCGCCAGCCGAAAGCTTTTCGATGAATTCGTTGATATGTTCCTCGCCAATGACGAGCGGCGGCAGGACGCGCACGATATTGTCACCGCCGGCGACGGTGAGCAGGCCGTGCTTGCGCAGATGCGCCACAAAGGCGCGACTGTCGCTCTTCATCTTGACGCCGAGCATCAGGCCGCGGCCGCGCACGCCCTCGAACAGTTCGGGATGGTTCGGAATGAACTGTTCCAGCGCCTGGACAAGGCGTTCGCCGGTCTTCTTCACATGATCGAGGAAGCCGGGTTCGAGGATCACGTCGAACACCGCCTGGCCCGCCGCCATGGCGAACGGATTGCCGCCATAGGTGGAACCATGGGTGCCGAACACCATGCCGGCCGCCGCCTTTTCGGTGGCCAGGCAGGCGCCCATCGGGAACCCGCCGCCAATGCCCTTGGCGGTCGCCAGAATATCGGGCGTGATGCCGTATTGTTCATAGGCATAGAGCGTGCCCGTCCGCGCGACGCCGCACTGAACCTCATCGAGGATCAGCATCAGATCATGCTCGTCCGCCAGCGCGCGCAGGCCCTGCATGAATTCGTCGCTGGCCGGGCGGATACCGCCTTCGCCCTGAATCGGTTCGAGCAGGAAGCCCGCCGTATTCTCGTTGATCAGCGCCTTTACCGCGTCGAGATCGTCGAAAGGCGCATAGGAGAAGCCGGGGAGCAGCGGTTCGAAACCGTCGCGCATCTTTTCCTGGTTGGTCGCGCTGATCGTGCCGAGCGTACGGCCGTGAAACGCATTGTTGAACGTGATCAGATCATGCTTGTGCGGATTGCCCTTGGCGTAATGATACCGCCGCGCGGTCTTGATCGCGCACTCGACCGCTTCGGCACCCGAATTGGTGAAGAAGACGGTGTCGGCAAAGGTGTTGTCGACAAGACGCTGCGCAAAGGCCTCACCCTGCGGGCTGCCATACAGGTTCGACACGTGCATGAGCGTCGCCGCCTGATCCTGCAGCGCCTTGGTCAGGTGCGGATGGCCATGGCCGAGAAGGTTGACCGCGATACCGCTCGCGAAGTCGAGATAGCGTTCGCCTCGTTCCCCGATAAGGTAGCACCCCTCCCCTCGGACCGGCCGCACATCACACCGCGGGTAAACGGGCATGAGGGGGGTAATCGTCATCGGAGTGGCTCCTTCACGGTTGCAAAAAGCAAAAAGGCGACCCCCATTGGTCGCCTGACGCCGATCCCTATACAGCCCGGGGGGCCGGGGGGTCAATCATTGCGATACCGGATCATGAGACTGCGGCGCGGCCGATCAGTTGCGGATCTTCCAGCCCCGACGCAGCAGCGCGTAACAGAGCAGACCCATCGCCATGTTGATGCCGAGCAGCAGCAGCGCGCCGAACAGCACGGGCGAATCCGCCTCGCTCAGAAAACCGTAGCGAAAGCCCGAGATGATGTAGAAAAAGGGATTGGCATGGCTGATCGTCTGGAAAACCGGCGCCAGCTTGTCGACCGAGTAGAAGGTGCCCGACAGAAGCGAGAGGGGCGCGACAACGAAATTGGTGACGGCGGCCGCATGATCGAACTTTTCCGCCCAGATCGAGGTGAGAACACCCAGAAAGCTGAGGAACAGCGCGCCCATCAGCCCGAACCAGATAATCGCCCAGGGGTGTTTGGGCGTCACATGCACGCCCGGCCAAAAGGCCATCGCCACCCAGACGGCAAGCCCGACGAGCACGGCGCGCGTCACCGCGCCACCGGTGAGCGCGGCGAGCAGTTCGGAGGTAGAGAGCGGCGGCATCAGATAATCGACGATCGTGCCCTGGATCTTGCCGACGAG